>JAKSOG010000033.1 GCA_024405715.1 Victivallaceae bacterium
CCGGAAGATCCGGCTCGGAAAGGAAATTGAAAATGGCTCTTTTTACGACCCGGATCGCCGAAGCGATCCGCCGCAACGACTCGATGCTCTGCGTGGGCCTCGATCCCGCTTTCGCCAAACTTCCGGAAAAATTCCGGAACGCGGAAAAACCGTTTTTCGAGTTCAACAAAGC
This sequence comes from Victivallaceae bacterium, assembly GCA_024405715.1. GTDB lineage: Bacteria > Verrucomicrobiota > Lentisphaeria > Victivallales > Victivallaceae > UBA1784. The sequence goes on from JAKSOG010000033.1 coordinate 173, forward strand.
GATCGTCGACGCGACGCGCGATCTCGTCTGCTGTTACAAGCCGCAGGCGGCGTACTACGCCGGGGCCGACCGCGACGATGAGTTGCGCGCGACGATCGACTACATCCACGAAAACGCGCCGGACATCCCCGTGATCCTCGACGTGAAACGCGGCGACATCGGTTCGACCGCCGAGCAGTACGCGAAAGAGGCCTTCGAGCGTTACCGGGCGGACGCCGTCACGGTCAATCCCTATATGGGCTTCGACGCGGTCAAACCGTTTCTCGATTTCGCCGACAAGGGAGTCATCATCCTCTGCCGCACGTCCAATCCTCATTCGGGCGATCTCCAGAATCTTGTCGCCGACGGCATCCCGCTTTATCAGCACGTTGCGAAATTGGTCCGCGACAAGTGGAACTACAACGGCAACGCCGCGCTGGTCGTGGGCGCGACTTATCCCGAAGAGTTGCGCATCCTGCGCGAAATCTGTCCCGAATTGCCCTTCCTTGTGCCCGGGGTGGGAGCCCAGGGCGGCGACGTCAAGGCGGTCGTCACGAACGGCGCCGTCGGCGGAGCGGTGCTGATGATCAATTCTTCGCGCGGGATCCTTTACGCCGCCGACCCGCGGGAAGCGGCGCGGCGGCTCCGCGACGAAATCAACCTTTACAGATAGATGATGATGAACGGACCGGTCGGAAAAAAGAAGTGCCCGGTGATCGCGATCGTCGGGCGTCCCAATGTCGGAAAATCGTCGCTTTTCAACGCGATCATCGGACGGCGTTTCGCCATCGTCCATGAAATGAGCGGCGTGACGCGCGACCGCGTTTCCGCTCCCGGACGCTTCGAGGGACGCCGTTTCACGCTCGTCGATACGGGCGGACTGGGCGAAGTCAAGGGCGCGACGCGCAACGTCGACGTATGGGATCGCGCCATCGCCGGACAGGTGGACGCCGCGGTCGAAAACGCCGATCTTTTGTTTCTGGTCGCCGATGCGCAGTCCGGCGTTACGCCGCTGGACGCCGATGTCGCCGCCCGGTTGCGTACATCCGGCAAAAAGATCCTTTTCGTCGCCAACAAGTGCGACAGCGACGAGATGAAAAACGATGCGGCGGAGTTCACGCGGCTCGGTTTCAAAAAGATTTATCCGGTTTCTTCGCTCCACCGGGGCGGCATCGACGCGCTTCTGCGCGACGCGCTGGCGTTGCTTCCCGCCTCGGACTACACCGGAGAAGAGGAAGCGGAAAAACTTCGCATCGCGATCGTCGGCCGTCCCAACGTCGGGAAATCGTCGCTCGTCAATGCGCTTGTCGGCAGCGACCGGTTGATGACCGGTCCCGTCGCCGGCACGACGCGCGACGCGGTGGACGTCGATTTCGTTCTGGATTTTCGCGGCGAAAAACGTCCGGCGGTCCTGGTCGATACGGCGGGGTTGCGCAAACGCGCAAAAGTCGATACGGTCGTGGAACTTTTCAGCGTGATGCGCGCCAGAAGCGCGATCGAACGCGCCGATCTGGTCGTGCTGGTGCTCGAAGCCGGAGCCGATGCGATCACGGCGCAGGACAGAAGGATCGCCGCGCTGATCGAAAAGGCGGGCAAACCGTGTGTTCTCGCGGTCAACAAGATCGATCTCCTCGCCGGTACCGACAACAAGGAGCGGATGCGCCAACTGCGTTCGGCGCTGCCCAATTTGAATTACGCTCCGGCGGAATTCATCGGCGCCCGCGACAAAATCAATCTGGATTCTCTCGTCGGACGCATCGTTTCCGTCACGGAAGAACTGGAAACGGAAATCACCACGGGCGTACTCAACCGGGTGATCGGCGACGCTTTTGAACGCAATGCGCCGCCGGTCGTCGGCAACGCCCAGCTCAAAGTCTATTACGCTTCGGTCGTGGCGATGCGTCCGCCGAAAATCCGTCTTTTCGTCAACCGCGTCGCACTCGCGACGGACAACTATGCGGCATATTTGAAAAAACAGATCGGCAACGCCTTCGGACTGAACGGGGTCCCCGTTGCGCTCGAATTCCGGGCGCGCCCCAAAAAAGTGGTCATCCGCCGGCACGCCGATTCTCCGAAAAAAAGCCGGAAACGGAGGTAGAAAATGGATAAAACGCAGGAAAACGAAGTCAAACTTTTTATGTCGCGCGCTCTCGCGGACGGTGAAAAATTGAGCGATCTGCAGAACCGCGTAAACGAAAAATTCGGATTGGATCTCACCTATATGGAAATCCGTATCCTCGCCTCGGCGCTCGACGTCGATTGGAAATCGCGCGACCCGAAAACGGCGAAAAAGGAAACTTCCGGCGAAGCCGGGGAAACGGCCGCGCCCGAAGCCGCGCCTTACGATCTCGACGAAAAAGATGCCGCCGCGCCGGAAGGCGCGCCGCGCGGCAAGACCGTCGTCGAAGTGAGCAAAATCGTCCAGCCGGGGACGCTTTTTTCCGGCACGGTCAAATTCGCCAACGGTGCGACCGCCGACTGGTACGTCGATCAGACGGGACGGCTCGGCATCGAAAATCTCGCCGGCGCCCAGCCCGGACGGGAAGACATCGAGGATTTCCAGAGAGAATTGCAGGCGAAATTGCGGTAAAAAGCCATGGCGAACGACAAGGCGAAAATTCTCATCGTCGACGACGAATACAATACCCGTGAAGCGTTGGCGCGTTTTTTCCGCCGCCGCTTCGACGTCGAAACGGCGCCCGACGGGTTGTCCGCGATCGAAAAACTCCATGCGGATCTCTACGATCTTGTCCTGACCGATCTGCGTATGCCCGGAGCCGACGGGATGCAGGTGCTTTCCGCCGCCGACGAAGCGGGTACTCCCGCCATCGTGCTGACCGCTTACGGCAGCATCGGCGACGCCGTCAAGGCGGTCAAACTCGGCGCATTCGATTTTGTTTCCAAACCGGTCAAACTTGACGTACTCGACCGGATGGTGTCGGCGGCGTTGGAGCAGAGGCGTCCGGAAAAGGAAGTTTCTTCCTCCTCCGTTCCCGATGAAAAGAAAGAGGGAGTCCTTTCCGCTTTGCCCGACGTCGTCGCTCCCTGCGGAGCGGCGGATCCGATGAGTAAAGTTTTCGAGACCGCCAAGGCGGTCGCTCCGAGCCGGGCGTCGGTGCTGCTTTCCGGGGAAAGCGGCACCGGCAAGGAGGTCGTCGCCCGGCTGATCCATGCCGCGAGCGGTCGCTCCGGCGCTTTTGTGCCGGTACATTGCGCCGCACTCACTTCGACGATCCTTGAAAGCGAGCTTTTCGGGTACGAAAAGGGGGCGTTCACCGGCGCTTCCGAACGGCGCATCGGCAAATTCGAGCAGGCGCACGGCGGCACGCTCTTTCTCGACGAGATCGGAGAGATCGACGCGGCGACGCAGGTGAAACTTCTGCGCGTGCTGGAAACCCGTTCCTTCGAACGGGTGGGGGGCGTCGAAACGGTTCACAGCGATTTCCGGCTCGTGGCGGCGACCAACCGCGATTTGCGCGCGATGGTCGAAGAGGGGAGTTTCCGCGAAGACCTTTACTACCGTTTGTCGGTGATCGAACTGGAATTGCCGCCGTTGCGCGCGCGCCGGATGGCGATCGGGGATCTGCTCGATCACTTTTCCGCGTTTTTCGCTGCGGAAAACGGCCGTCCGAAGCCGGAGTTCACCCCCGAAGCCCGCGAACTTCTTGTCGGCGCCGATTGGCCGGGAAACATCCGCGAATTACGCAACTGCGTCGAGTCGATGGTGGTGCTTTCGCCCGACGGAAAACTCGGAGCCGATGCGATCCCCAAAAGTGTTCTCGCCGGAGGTCTTTCGCGCGGTTCCGCGACGAAAACGCCGTCGCTCGATCTGCGCGAAACGGAAGATTCCCTCATCGAAAAAGCACTCGCCGAATGCAACGGCAACCGGACCCGCGCTGCCGAAAAACTCGGTATCAGCCGCCGGACGCTGTTGCGCAGATTGGCGGAGAAAAAATAAAAATCTTTTTTTCTTGACTTTTTTTGTCCTCGGTGATATGTTACGTTAAATAGTTATGTGGCGGGTTGGATTTTTCAATCTGCAATGTGAAAAAAGGTGTTATGATGGTCTACGAAAAACCGGTGTTGGAAGATTTTTCAGACGACGTAACGGCGATCGGCGATGAAAACGGTGAAACTCGTTATATCCCCTGTGAGGGAGATGAGATTTGTCCGACGCCGACGGATGCGTTTTGATTTCCGCGCTTTTTGGATACAAGAAATCCCGTTCTTGATTCGGAGCGGGATTTTTTCATTTTATGCAACGGAAAGACGCGCGCGCCCTATTCCATAAAGAGATTCCGGCTGGCGAAAACCGGTTCGCTCGTCAGATTGATGCCGAGTTTACGGATGCCCGTTTCGTCTCCGGCGGTCGGCAGATGGCTCATATGCATTTCGCATCCGGAAAGTTTCGCGAGTTGCTCCATCGCCATCCCTGCGGCGGGATTGCTCGGTACGCTGACGCTCAATGCGGTCAGCGTTTCAGCGAGCGTCAGACTCAACTGCTTGGCGTGCATGATGTCGTGCTTGAGTTTCCCGACCGAGCTGATGACGTCCTTGGAAAGCAGCGGCAGGTTTTCCGGAAGCCCCGCAAGGTGCTTGATCGCGTTGAGGATGCAACTGGACGCCGCGTGCAGTAAGGGTGAATTTTTGCCGGTCACGATCGAGCCGTCGGCAAGTTCGATGGCGGCGCCGCAGAAAGTTCCGTCGTTGCCTTTGCCGGGTAGTTTGCCCGCTTCCTGCGCCGCGCGCAACGCCGGCTGGACGACTTTGCGGTCGAGTTCGGACGCTCCGACGTTTTCCAGCATCAGTTTGATGCGGTCGGCGACGGCTTTTTCACCGCGTCCGTTGGCGAAATCCGCCAGCGCCCGGTAATAGCGGCGGATGATCTCCTGTGTGGCGGCTTCGCGCACGGCTTTGTCGTCGCTGATGGCAAAACCGACCCGGTTGACGCCCATTTCGGTCGGAGAAGTGTAAAGTTGATCCGGCGGCATGATCCGCGCGAGGATCCGGCGGATCACCGGGAAAACTTCAATGTCGCGGTTGTAATTGATCGCCGTTTCGCCCCGCGCTTCCAGATGAAAGGGATCGACCATATTCACGTCGGCGAGATCGGCGGTCGCCGCCTCGTAGGCGATGTTGACGGGGTGGTTGAGCGGCAGATTCCAGACGGGGAAAGTCTCGAACTTCGCATACCCCGCGCGGATCCCGCGCTGAAATTCGTGATAGACCTGCGACATACAGGTCCCCGCCTTGCCGGAATTGGGACCCGGCCCCGTGACGATTTTTTTTGGTCGTTTTGTTTTGTTTTTTGCGTTGTCTCCGTTACTGCTGGTACTGTCGATGGTGTTCACGTCGTTGGGATAGCCTATGATCGGGCGGTGCGTATAGACTTTGATATCGCGGCGGGCGAGCTTGTTGATGAAAGGTTTCACCGACGGCTGGTCGCGGTAGCGGGTGACCACCACGGCGCGCACATCCAATCCCCAGTCGCGGAGATCGTCGATCGTTTTCATCGTGTCGACGTCGTAGGAAAGCCCGAAGTCGGCGCGGATCTTGCGTTCTTCGATCGCGCCCGCGTGAATGCAGATGATGATGTCGACTTTGTCCTTGAGCCGCTGAAGCAGTTTGATCTTCGCGTTGGGGTCGAACCCCGGAAGCACCCGCGCCGCGTGGTAGTCGCAAACGAGTTTTCCCCCGAATTCCAGATAAAGTTTGCCGTCGAAGCCGCTCGCCCGCTCAAGAATGGCGGCGGATTGTTCCTTCAAATACTTGTCGCTGTCGAACCCGATTTTCATTTTACCGAAAGGCGATCCCCGCGAAGGGAATTTGGCCGGTTGATGGGTGAATCATCTTTCTGTAATATACTGTCGGCGGCGATGGAAAGCAATACGAAAAAAGGGCGTTCCGCCGGATTTTTTCAAAAATTTTTTCTCTGCGCGCGACAGCGGCGGAGCCGCGCTTTTTTCCTGCGGAAAACGCCCCCTTCCGCTTGCGAAAGCGCGGATTTTATGCTAAATTATCGACATTATGGACAAAATCACACTTTGCGGCATCGAATGCCGCGTCATCATCGGCACGGAAGATCGGGAACGGCTTCACCGTCAAAAAGTGACGGTCGATCTGGAAATGTTTCTTGATCTCGGCGACGCCGGACGCTCCGACCGTCTTGACGCTACGGTCGATTACAGCGCCGTGGAAAAGGCGGTCGTCGAACTCGCCGAAACGTCGGATTTCCGGTTGCTGGAAGCATTGGCGACGGCGATCGGCGAAAAAACGCTTCATTTCGGCCGCATCCGGGCATGCCGGGTGCGCGTCTTCAAGGAAGCGGCTTCCCGGCACGGCAGGGGGGTCGCCGTCGAAATGGCTTTCCCGAGGACGTAAATGGCGGACGAACAGCTTACTCCGATGATGCAGCAGTACCGCGCCGCGAAAATGCAGATCCCGGCGGATGCGGTGTTGCTTTTCCGGCTCGGCGATTTCTACGAGGAATTTTTCGAGGATGCCGAAACCGTAAGCCGGGTGCTGGAACTGGTTCTCACCAAACGTCAGAATGTCCCGATGTGCGGCTTCCCCCACCACGCGCTGGAAAGTTATCTGCCCCGCCTCGTCGGAGCCGGACTGAAAGTCGCGATCGCCGACCAGATGGAAGACCCGAAACTCGCGCAGGGCAAGATCGTCAAACGCGAGATCACCCGTATCATCACCCCCGGCACGGTCACCGACGACGCATTGCTTAAATTCGACCGGAGCAATTATCTCGCGGCGCTCGCGGTCCATCCCAAAACCGGACGCTTCGCGCTCGCGGCGCTCGAAGTTTCGACCGGGGAATTCTTTTTCGTCATTCCCCCCGACGAAGCGCGTCTCGTCGCGGAATTGACCCGGCTCGGCGTCCGCGAAGTGCTCATCGGCAAAAAACTCGGCGCGAAGTTCCGCACCGAAAATTCCTTCCCCGACTGCGGCGAAAAAGTCCTGTGGACGGAATTGGAGGATTTTGAATTTGATTTTTCCGTATGCGAAAGGCGGTTGCTCGCGCATTTCGGCGTTGCGTCGCTCGACGGTTTCGGATGCCGCGAATTCCCCGAAGCGGTCTCCGCCGCCGGAGCGATCCTCGCGTACGCCGTCGACAAACTCCGGCGCGACGCCGGGCACGTCCGCATCCTCGAGTACCGCAATCTTGAAAAGATCCTTGAACTCGACCCGATCTCCCTGCGCAACCTTGAATTGGTCAACACGCGTTTCGACGCCGGAAAAACGGGATCGCTTCTCGGCGTGATCGATTGTTGCGCGACTTCCATGGGCGGACGCAAACTCCGCAACTGGGTGCTTCGTCCGCTTTGCGACCACGATGCGATCATCGCCCGGCTCGACGCGGTCGAATCCTTCTTCCTCGACCCTCTGACGCTTGCGGAATTGCGCGAAACGCTCGGCATCGTGCGCGATCTCGAACGCATTACCGGGCGTATCAACATCGGCAGCGCCACGCCGCGCGATTTCGTCGCACTGGCGTTTTCGCTTGAAACACTGCCCGGGATCAAGACGCTCCTCGGCGACGCGACCGTGCCGCTGCTGTTGGCGTTGCGCGAAAAACTCGTCGATTTTTCATCGCTCGTCGGACGTCTGCGCGCCACGCTTGAAGACGAGCCGCCCGCCATTCTCGCGGACGGCGGCGTGATCCGTCCGGGATTCAACGCCGCGCTCGACGAATTGCGTTCGGCGGCGACCGACGGCAAATCGTGGCTGGCGACGATCCAACAGCGGGAAATCGAACGCACCGGCATCAAATCGCTCAAAGTGAAATTCAATTCCGTTTTCGGCTATTACATCGAAGTGAGCAAATCCAATCTCGCTTCCGTGCCGGATGATTACATCCGCAAGCAGACGCTGGTCAACGCCGAGCGTTTCATCACCCCCGAACTCAAGGAACTTGAAGGCAAGATCCTCGGCGCCGAAGAACGTGCCAAGGCGCTCGAAGCGAAACTTTTCGCCGAATTGCGCGAATTCGTGTTGGGATATACCGCGCAGATACAAAACGCCGCCGACGCATTGAGCGAGATCGACGCGCTCGCTTCGCTTGCCGAAACCGCGCGCGTCAACCGCTATGTGCGTCCGCGTATTTTCGACGACGACCGTCTGTCGATCACGGGCGGCCGCCATCCCGTGCTTGAAAAGATCCTGCCGGAAGGACGCTTCGTGCCCAACGACACCCTTCTTGACGGCGATTTCAACCGTCTGATGCTTATCACCGGTCCCAATATGGCGGGCAAATCGACTTACATCCGTCAGGTCGCGCTGATCGTCGTTCTCGCGCAGATCGGTTCCTTCGTTCCCGCGGAAAGCGCCGAGATCGGTCTGGTCGACCGGATCTTCACCCGCATCGGCGCGGCGGACGATCTTTCGCGCAGTCAAAGCACCTTTATGGTCGAAATGATCGAAACCGCCAATATTCTGCATCACGCCACGCCCCGGAGTCTTGTCGTGCTCGACGAGATCGGGAGAGGTACGAGTACGTTCGACGGGCTTTCCATCGCCTGGTCGGTGGCGGAATATCTGCACGACGATCCGCGGTGCCGCACGCTTTTCGCCACGCATTACCACGAATTGACCGAACTCGCCGAAACGCGGCGCGGCGTCAACAATTACAACGTCGCGGTCCGCGAGTACGGAGAAGAGATCATTTTTCTGCGCCAGATCGTTCCCGGCGCGAGCGACCGCAGTTACGGGATCCACGTCGCCCGGCTCGCGGGGCTTCCCCGCGCCGTCCTCGACCGCGCCGCGGCGATCCTCGAACTGCTGGAAAAAAACGCCGCCGCCCCCCGCGAAGCGATCGCGTCGCTTCCCCGGCAGATCGTCAAGGGCAAGCGGAAATCGACGCGGGAAGACGATTTCGTCCAGCTTAAATTGCTGTGACGGCGGCGGCAAAGACGAAAAAGGAGATTGCGGGTTTCGATATGAGCATCGCGATGATTTCCACCGGCACCGAATTGTTGCGCGGCACGGCGCTCGACACGGACGGCGCCTTTCTCGGGAGGGAACTGGTTTCCCGCGGATGCGCGCTTGATTGCCGCTTCGTCGCCGGGGACGCGCCGGAGGACATCTGCTCCGCGCTCGCCGCCGCCTTGAAGCGTTGCGACAGCATCGTCGTTTCCGGCGGTCTCGGTCCGACCGACGACGATGTCACACTGGAAAGCGTCTGCCGCTTTTTCGGTGCGGAATTGCTGGTTTCGGAAACGCTCCGGGAAAAAGTTTCCTCGTTTTGGGCGCGGCGCCATTCCGGACGCTGTCCCAAACGGCAGTTCCGTCAGGCGCTGATACCCGCGGGAGGCGTGATTTTGGATAATCCTTACGGCTCGGCGAGCGGGATCGGTTTCGACACGCTTTACGGGGGGCGTCTGCGCCATATTTTTCTTTTGCCCGGTCCCCCCGCCGAATTCGAGCCGATGGCGCGGGAGCATCTTGTCCCCCTGCTTTTGCGATATGAAAAACGCTTCCGTGCGACGCGCGGTTTCCTCGCCGCCGCCACGGGCGAAGCCGCGCTCTGCCGGCTCGTTGCCGACGCGCTGAAAGATTTTCCGGTCGAAATCGCCGTTACCGCACAGCCCGAAGGTACGCGGCTTTATCTTTCCGGCGAAGACGAAACGACCGTTTCCGCCGCGATCGAGGCGGCGCGCCGCGCCGTCGGGAGCAACGCGCTTCCTGAAAACGAAACGGAACTTTTTCCCTTCGTCGGACGTTTGCTGCTGGAAAAAAACCGGACTCTTGCGACGGCGGAAAGTTGTACCGGAGGACTTGTCGCCAAAAAATTCACCGACGTTCCCGGTATTTCCCGCGTTTTTCTCGGCGGGGTCGTCTCTTACAGCAACGAATTGAAGCGGAAAATTCTCGGCGTCCCCGCCGAAATTCTGGAAACGCACGGAGCGGTCAGCGCCGAATGCGCCCGCGCGATGGCGGACGGCATTTGCCGTGCGACCGGCGCCGACTGCGGCATTTCGACCACGGGGATCGCCGGACCGGACGGCGGTTCCGCCGCCAAGCCGGTCGGATCGGTTTTTGTCGGCATCCGCGTCGCGGATTTGTGTGAAACGTTTGAATTGCATCTGCACGGAAACCGCATGTCGATCCGCGAAGCGGCGGCGGCGCGGGCGTGCAATTTTTTGCGTGAAATGTTGTCGTGATATGCTTGAATATTTATCCATCCGCGATTTTGCGCTGATCGAAAAGAGCGAGATCGAATTATCCTGCGGCTTCAATGTCGTCACGGGCGAATCGGGCGCGGGCAAGTCGATTCTGATGGCGGCGGCGGCGTTGCTTTTCGGCGGTCGCGCCGACCGCGCGGCGATCCGCACCGGAGCATCCTTCGCGGAGGTTTCCGGGGTCGTCGGCGTTCCGGAAAATCTGCGCGAAAAAGTTTCCGAACGGTTGCGCGAAGCGGACGTGCCCGTCGAATTTCCGTTGACGATCCGCCGCAAGATCCAAAATTCGGGCGTGCGCAATTTCGTCAACGACACGAGCGTCGGCGTCCGGCTGCTGGGCGAAATCGGCGCGATGCTGGCCGATTTCCACGCGGCGACCGATCAACTCGACCTCGCGATCCCCGCACGGCAACTGGAAATGCTCGACCGCTTCGCGGGACTTGCCCCTGAACGCGACGTTTGCCGTTCGCTCGACCGGGAACTCGCATCGCTCGGCGTCGAGCGAGAAAACTTCGAGAAGCTTGCCGTTTCCGCGGAAAACGCGGAAATTTTGCGTGAAATGGTCGAAACCGTCGATCGCGTCAATCCGGCGCCGGACGAAGAAAAAGAACTTTCCGGACGCTACCGGTTGATCGTCAACGCGCGGGAAGTACTCGAACTTTGCGACCGGGCGCGCGGGATCCTCGACGACGGCGAAGGTTCGGTCGTCGACCGCCTCGGCGAAACGTGCCGGTTGCTGACTTCGCTTGAACGGCTCGCGCAATCGCCCGGCGCGACGGAAAAATTCATCTCCGATTGCGAACGTTTGCAGGAAAACGCGGAAGACCTTGCGCGCCGGATCGCCGATCTCGCCGAAAGCACCGACCTCGACGCCGAAGCGTTGCAAAGTATGGAAGCGCGCCTCGAAGAACTTCACGCTCTCAAGCGCCGTTACGGCGTCGCCAGCGAGGAAGAACTTCTGGAAAAAGTCGGCGCCGCACGTGCGAAACTGGCGAAGTTTTCCGATGCCGCCGCCTGCCGGGCGGAATTCGACGCCCGCGAAAAGGCGTTGCGCGCAAAACTGGATGCCGCCGCGGAAAAACTTTCCGCGCACCGCCGCAAGGGCGCCGTCGCGCTCGTCGCCGAAATCAAAAAAAATCTCGCCGACATCGGTTTCACGGGGTGCCGTCTGGAAATCGAATTTTCCCGCATCGAAGCCGGAAGTACGGGGTGCGACCAGATGGAAATCGTTTTCAGCGCGAACGCCGGCGAAGACGCCCGCCCGTTGCGTAAAATCGCCAGCAGCGGCGAATTGGCCCGTTTTATGCTCGCTTTCAAGACCGTGCTCGCCGACGCCGACGATGTGCCGACGGTCGTTTTCGACGAGATCGATATGAATATCGGCGGCGAAACCGCCCACCGGGTCGGCGAAAAATTGCGCGCGCTCGGCGCACACCGCCAGATATTGTGCATTTCGCACCTCGCACAGGTGGCGGCGCGCGCGGATCACCATTTTCAAGTCGGCAAAACAACGGAAAACGGGCGGACTGTTTCACGGGTCGTTCCGCTTTCCGATCCCGTTCCGGAATTGGCACGGATGCTCGGGGGAGGGGAGTCCGCGCTCCGTCACGCCGCCGATCTTGCGGCAAGCGTCAGGAGGAAAACAACATGATGCAATGGTCAAAATTGCTCTCGGTACACCGGCTGGGCAGTGCCGTGCCCGGTCGCGTTTCGGTCGAACGGTCGCAGTTTCAGCGGGATTTCGACCGCATCGTTTTTTGCGGCGCATTTCGCCGGTTGTAGGATAAAACGCAAGTTTTTCCCCTGCAAAAATCGGATTATGTGCGTACCCGTTTGACTCACAGTCTGGAAACCAGTTCCATCGGGCGTTCGCTCGGCACCGCCGCCGGAAATTTCATCTGCCGTGAATTCGGCGTGGATCCGCTCACGCCCGATGACGTCGGCGCGATCGTCGCCGCCGCCGCGCTCGGGCACGACATCGGCAATCCTCCGCTCGGTCACGCGGGCGAAGAGGCGATCCGTTACTGGTTCACCCATTCCCGTGCGGGGCAGGATGTCTGCGCGCAATTAACGCCGCAGGAAGCGCAGGATTTTTCCGCATACGAGGGCAACGCGCAGGGCTTCCGCACGCTCGCCCGACTGGAAATGCGCGAACAGCGCGGAGGAATGCGGCTTACCTGCGCCACGCTCGGCGCTTTCGCCAAGTATCCCTGCGGTGCGTTTGTGCCGCGCCGTCCGAACGGCGTCGCCGGAAAGAAATTCAACTTCTTTTGCTCCGAAAGCGAACTTTTCGCTGAAATGGCGGAACACTGCGGGCTTGTCGAAGTCGGTCCCCGCGCCTGGCAACGCCATCCGCTGGCTTATCTCGTCGAAGCGGCGGACGATATCGCCTACCTCGTCGTCGATTTCGAAGACGGTCTGCGGCAGGGGTTGATTTCCTATGAGGAACTGGAAAGTTTTTTCATTCCGCTGATCGATTTTCCCGAAGCCGTCCGGTATGCGGACAAAATTTCCCAGCCCGTTCAGAAAGCGGAATATCTCCGCGCCCAGGTCATCGGTTCGCTCGTCTGCAAGGTCATCCGCGTTTTCGAGGAAAAACACGACGATCTGCTCGCGGGAACGCTGGAAAAACCGCTGACCGGTTATCTCGAATGCGCCCCGATCCTCAACAAATTGCGCGAACGCAGTACCGCCGCGATCTACAACAATGCCAAAGTGACCGAGATCATCGCCGCCGGGTTCGAGATGGTGTCGGGAATGCTCGACATTCTGATGCCCTGCATCGAGGAGATCGCCTGCGAAAAAAACGGACTCGGCCGCGCTTCTTACCGTGCCCGCCGCGTCGGCGCGATGCTGCCCGCCGACACGCTCGCGGTCAATGACGAAGCGTGGCTCGAACGTCCCTATCTGCGGCTTTTGGGGTTGCTTGATTATGTCGCCGGTATGACCGACAGTTTCGCGGTCTCGCTTTATCAGAAAATGAAAGGTATTTCTTTATAAAAAAGGAGTTGCGATGATGGCGCATGAAAAAACGGTTTGGCCCGGTTCCACTCAACTTGCCCCCGTGCCCGCGGTCCTTGTCGGTTGCGGAAACGGCAAAGAATACAAATTCAATCTCGTGACCGTCGCCTGGGCGGGGACGGTCTGCAGCGATCCGCCGCAATTGGCGATCGCGCTCCGTCCGGAGCGTTATAGTTTCACGCCGATCGTCCGGACGAAGGAATTCACCGTCAATCTGCCGTCGGTGAAAATGACGGACTCCCTCGACCGGTGCGGCGTCGTTTCCGGACGGGATCACGATAAATTCGCGCTCTGCGGACTGACTCCGGTTCCCGGGGAAAAGGTCGCCGCGCCCGTCGTCGCGGAATCCCCCGTTGCTTTGGAATGCCGCGTCACGCGCGAGATCGGACTCGGTTCCCACACGCTTTTCATCGCCGACATCCTCGCCGTGCAAGTCGATTCCGCCCTGATCGACGACAAGGGCAAATTCGACATCGACCAAGCGGAACTCGTCGCCTATGCCCACGGGCACTACTACACGCTGGGCGAATGTATCGGGCACTTCGGGTATTCAGTGCGCCGCAAACCGGGGAACGTCATACGCAAATGAGCGAACTTCTCGACCTTATCAAAGAGTCGCGCAAATGCGTCGTTTTCACCGGAGCTGGGGTATCGACGCTATCCGGGATCCCCGACTTCCGCGGTACCGGCGGCGTCTATACGAAACCGTGGCACGGATTGTCCGTCGAGGAGATCCTTTCGATCGACTGTTTCCGCCGTCATCCCGAATATTTTTTTGAGTGGTCGCGTCAATTCGTCTATTGCTGTCGGGATTTCGAGCCGGGCGTCGTGCATAAAGTGCTGGCGAAACTTGAAGAAACGGGGCTTGTCGATGCGCTTTTCACCCAGAATATCGACATTCTGCATCAGAAAGCGGGCAGTAAAAAATGTTTTGAACTGCACGGTTCTCCGGCGCGTCATCATTGCCTTGAATGCGGAAAAAGCGCGTCGTTCGACGAGATCGCTCCCGTCGTGATGGTGGGAAACGTTCCGAAGTGCAGTTGCGGCGGGGTTTTCAAGCCCGACATCGTCTTTTACGGGGAAAGTCTGCCTGCGGGGATCTTTGAACTCGGCGAAGAAGAATTTTCCCGTGCCGATTTGGTGCTGTCGCTCGGAAGCAGTCTGACGGTCTATCCGGCGGCGATGCTTCCCGAATGCGGCGCGGCGCACGGGGCGAAACTTGTGATCGTCAACGCGCAACCGACGCATCTCGACGACCGTGCGTACCGCATTTACCGCGATCTCGGGGAAGTTTTCGGCGAGATCGCCCGGGAAATCGGTGTTCTCCGCTGAACTTTTGCGCCTGCCGCAACATCGTTGATCCTTTCCGTTGCGAAAAAAGATTTGACAAAGGTGATTTCGGCTTTTATATTATTGCATATCGTGATATAAAATTTCATATTGTGAAATATGCTCAAAGTTGTTGACAAAACGTTCAAAGTGCTGGAAGCCATTGTTGCGGCATCGCCGCAACCGCTTACGCCGAAGCATCTTGCGGAGGCGCTGGATCTGACGGTATCGACGGTATCTCATATTCTGAAAATGCTGTTGGAGTCGGGATATATTTTGCAGATTTCCCGGCAGGCGGGGTACGTCGCGGGACCGAAACTGACCGTTTTGGGCAATATCGCCAATTTCGAGGACAAACTTCTGACGGCGGGCAAACCGCTTGTCGACCGGATCGCGGAAAACATTCAGGACGCCGTCCTGCTTTCGCGCGTGTACGGTCATTTACGATATGTGCTGTATCTCAAAAACGGCAATCCGGCGCGGGAGATCAAGGTACGGCATGCCGGGACGCGAGATCTTTATGCGACGGCGACCGGATTGGTCGAGATGGCGTATCGTCCATGGAATGAACAACTTTCGTTGTATCGTGCATGCTCCGCAAACGCACTTTTGCCGGACGCGGCAAATGAAGAATCGTTGCAGAAACTGTTTGTCCGCATCCGCAAGGACGGTTTTTATACGACGCAGAAAAAAGAGATGGGGATCTTTGCCGTGCCGGTGATTTCCAATGGTGTTTTTTCCGCGGCGCTCGGTTGTAATATCCCGGCGTCGCGTTATACGGCGCAACACGTCAAAAAGGTGCTGAAAATCCTCATCGGCGCGGCGGCGGAGTTATCCACTGCATTGGATGTCTATGCGATATAAAAAGGAGAAAAGCAATGAAAATCACAGATGTTAAGTGCTTTGTATGCAATGCGTTCAGGACAAATTTCGTTTTTGTCAAAGTGGAAACGGATTCCGGACTTTACGGGTGGGGAGAAGCGACGCTGGAATACAAGGAACCGACGGTCGTCGCCGCGGTCGGCGATCTGAGACATTGGCTGATCGGCAAAGACCCGCACAACATCGAGCTTTTCCGTCATGATTGCTACCGCGATGCGTACTGGCGCGGCGGCCCGGTTCTGATGAGCGCGCTCGCCGGAGTCGAGACTGCGCTTTGGGATATCAAAGGCAAGGATTTGAATGTTCCGGTTTATCAGTTGCTCGGCGGCAAAGTGCGCGACGACGTGCCGATTTACGTCAACGGCTGGTTCGCTCCCGCCAAAACGCCGGATGAATTTGCCGCCAAGGCGCA
>JAKSOG010000034.1 GCA_024405715.1 Victivallaceae bacterium
GCGGGGATGTCCAGTTCGGCGGCGCTGGAAGTCGCTCCCGGCTATGCGCTCGGCAAGGCATTCGGCGTTGAATTGCCGCTCGTCGCATGGGCGCGCGCCGGACAGGGCGTGGAAAACGACTATCTGAAGCTCCATACCGGACTGCTCGATCAATTCAGTTCGATTTTCGGGAAAAAAGATGCGATGATCCTGAGCGATTTCCGCACGCGGGAAGTCCTGCGCACGGTGGCGCTCCCTCCGGGATACGCGATCGTCGTCATCAATTCGATGAAAAAGCACAACCTTGTCGATTCCGAATACAATACGCGCCGCGCCGACTGCGAAGAGGCGGCGAAGATCCTCGCCGAAATCTATCCCGGCGTGAAAACCTTGCGCGACGTTTCGCCGGAACAACTGGAAAAGGCGAAAGACAAACTGCCTTTCCGCGCCTATCGCCGCGCGTGCCACGTCGTCGGCGAGTGTGCGCGCGTGCTGCAGGCGGAAAAATTTCTTGCGGCGGGCGACGTCGCAAAATTCGGGGAACTGCTTTTTCAATCGCACGAGTCGAGCCGCGTAAACTTCGAGAACAGTTCTCCCGAATTGGATTATCTCGTTGAACTCGCGCGTTCGATCCCCGGATGTCTGGGGGCGCGGCTTTCCGGCGGCGGATTCGGCGGCATCACGATCCATCTCGTCAAAAGCGAAGACGCCGTGACCTCTGCGCCCCGCCTCGCCCTCGCTTCCAAGCCGCAACAGGAGATCTTTCCCCAGACGATCGTCTGCGCGATCGGCGACGGCGCGAAAGTCCTCTGACGCGACGCGGGAAAAAAAGGGACGGAATTTTCCGTCCCTTTTTTTTTCGCCCGGATTTTTCTACCGTTGCGATTTCCCGTATTCTTTTTCCAAGTCGAGCGATCGTTGCGCGAATCGCCGGAGTTTTTCCACTCTTTCCCGGTCCAGTTTTTCCGGATAAAAGGTGATCTCCGAAACCGGTTTTTGAAAGAGGACGCCGAACCAGACGCACGCCTGAAGATATTTGCCGTAATCGTTGAGGTGGATCGTATCGGCGGAAGCGGCCTTTTTTCCGTTTTTTCCCTTCCCCCAGTTGCATTCGCCGACGACGTCGAGCGTTTCCGGCAGGGCGTCGGAATCGGAGAGAGAATGTAAAAACGCGGCGTCGCAAGTTGGAAGTTGCCGCGGCGAATCCTGACGCGAAAGTTGCACGGCAACGCCCGTCGGGATAATGCGGAAACCGTTTTCTGCCGCCAGTTTACGGTAATTTTTGTCAAGGGCTTCAAACATCGTTGTCTGATCGACGCTCCACTTGTCGTCCAAACGGGCGAAACGCGGATCGCCGCCGTTGTAACTCCACGTTTCCTGAATGATGATCTCGGCTTGAGGATTGGTTTCGCGGATGACGGCGATGAGTTTCTCCGCCCACGGGTGATAGGAATCGGCGCGCCAACTCAAAGGACTTGCCTGCTGGATGGTGATGACGTCCCATTTTTTTTGCGCGAGCAATTCCGGCAGCGAGACCGCCTTTTTTTTGAACGACCCGTAGGGGCGGTGATTTCCGTCTTTCACGGAGTGTTCATACTCCTCGACGTGACGTTGCAGCGAACAGCCGCCGATATAGGCGATCTCAAGGTCGAGCGGACAATTCGCGGACGCGGCGACGACGGGCAGATACGCTTTGCAACTTAAAGAATAGCTGTTGCCGATCATCAATACTTTGAGCGGAGCGTCGGCTGCAAATGCGCTTCCGGACAGCAAAACACTCAGAAAAAAGAAAAATTTCCGCATTCTTTCACCTCTTTCAATGGCAGGTATCATCTGCAAATAATATAACGGCGTTTCACTGAAATACAATCCGTAAAATTCCTGCGCCGCCCAAGCCGGAAACGATGGGAATGACCCGGAAATACGGAACAACGGACAAAAAACGTTCGCCGGTCACCCGAAATAACGACCGCCGCCGCCGACCGCGAAACGGCGGAAACGCGCCGGCGGCATCGCGAGGATCCGCGCGAAAACTTTGCTGAAATGATAACGGTCGCAAAAACCGGTCTCGGCGGCGATCTCGTCGATCGACTTGTTTTTGTCGTGCAAAAGTTCGCAGGCGCGTTCGATGCGTTTGCGTTGCAAATAGGCCTTGGGCGATTCTCCGGTTTCCGCGCGGAAAAGCCGGCAGAAGCCGTTGCGGCTCATTTTCAGACGGCGGGCGAAAAAATCGTTGTCCAGTTCGTCGGCGAGATGCGCTTCCATCCATAAGATCAGCGCCTGAATGCGCGGATCGACCGTTTTGCCTTCCAGAAGATATTTTTCGGGAAGTTTCAGCACCGCGCGCGAAAGCACCGACAACGCCAGGAAACGGCGCAACTGCTCCGCGCCTTCCCGGTTGCGGAGGGCGATGAAACGCCGGATGTCGGCGGCGCTTTCCCCGTCGGCATCCTCAATGATGATCCGCCGCGGGACCGGCAGATATTCGCTCAATTTGAAGTGGATGTAAAATTGCGAAAAAGGTTTTTCCGCGTATGTGGAAAAAGAGAGGTAACACGGGATGAAATAGAATTTTCCGGGGAGCAGATGCGTTTCTTTCCCGTCGATCACGACAACGCCGCCCGGTTCCGTACAGGCATAAAAACGCCAGAACGGCGTCCGCATATGATAATGGAGCCATGGATAAATTTCCTGCTCGTAACAGGAACAATATATGCACAGACTTTCGGGAAAAGAACTGTTCATTTTCAACCCGGATGTTTCAAACAGACATTTCTTTTTTCATAATTTCCATTTTCAACGCCTTTTTTTCAAGTATAGTAATGATAAAAATCCGGATTTTTTTAACTAGGGGAGTCGAAAAAATGGAAAAAATCGAAAAACTTTTTGCCGCCGCCCGTGAAATCTATCTCGACCGCGGGGTCGATCCGCAGAAAGCGATGGCGCGGCTCGACGAGATCCCGTTGAGCATTCACGCCTGGCAGGGCGACGATGTCGTCGGTTTTGAAAAAACGGCGCACGCGCTGACCGGCGGTTGTCAGGTTACCGGAAATTATCCCGGCCGCGCCCGCAATTCCGAAGAACTGCGTTCCGATCTCGATCTCGCGCTGAAACTTCTCCCCGGAAAAAAGAACCGCGTCTGTCTTCAGTCGCACGAAGTCGATTTTATGAATCCCGGTCAGGAACGCGATTCCATCGGGCCCGAAAACTTTTCCGGATGGCTTGACTGGGCGAAAGCCAAAAATCTCGCGCTCGACATCGCTCCGGTCTATTATTCGCACGAAAAACTCGACCACGGTCTTTCCCTGTCGCATCCCGACGCGGGGATCCGCCGCTTCTGGATCGACCATACCAAAGCGTGCCGCAAGATCGGCGAATTTTTCGGCAAAACGCTCGGCAGCGCCGCCGTCAGCAACGTGTGGGTGCCGGACGGGTTCAAGGATATCCCCGCCGACCGCCGCGCGCCGCGTGAACGATTGCTCGCTTCGCTCGAAGAAAGTTTCGCGGAAAACATTTCCGAAAATTATCTTCTCGACGCCGTCGAATCCAAACTTTTCGGCATCGGCGTCGAGGCCTATACCGTCGGGTCCCACGACTTTTATCTGACTTTCGCCGCGAAACACGGGAAACTCATCTGCCTCGACACCGGTCACTTCCATCCGACGGAATCCATCGCCGACAAACTTTCCGCCATCTGCTGTCAGCAGGGCAGGATCCTGCTCCACATCAGCCGCGGCGTCCGCTGGGACAGCGACCATGTCATCGTCCTCGACGACGCCTTGCTCGACCTCGGCCGCGAAGCCGTCCGCAACGACAACGGGAAAAATCTCTTTTTCACGCTCGATTACTTCGATGCGTCCATCAACCGCATCGCGGCGTGGGTCGTCGGCGCCCGCAACTGGCAGAAATCGCTCCTCATCGCCTTGCTCGAACCCGATGACGGGCTCTGTCAAAGCGAATATGCCGGAGATTTTACCTCGCGCCTCGCCGAACGCGAAGAGATGTAATCGCTCCCGTGGGGCGCGGTCTGGAATTATTATTGCATTTCCCGCGGCATCCCGACCGACGTCGAAGTCCTCGCGCCGATTTTCGACTACGAGAAAAAAGTTCTCGTCAACCGGAAATAGACGATGATCCGCCTTTGGGACCGGACGACGCGCGGGATTTTCGCCGAAAGCGCCCTTTTTCTCGAAGAAAAAGGTGCGGTCGCTTTGCTTTTTCCGGCGGCGAAAATCACGCGCGTTTACAATCAGGCGACCGGAAAGGTCTTCACGGCGGGGAAGGATTTTTCCCATACGCCGGGGAGCGACCGCATCTTCCGCACCGAACATTCGGAAATCCCTTTTCTCGACGACGAAGCGCGCCATCCTTCCGATGCCGTTGCGTCCTTTTATCCCGCGCCGGATGCCAACGCCGTGCCATGGGGCGTTGACGGGCGCAATATCCGCTTCGATGCCGGAAACTTTTTCGCGACGCAACAGATCGAAGTCGATTACGAAGCGGCTTCCGGAAATTTTTCCGCGGGGATCGACCTTTTTCCCGAACGGTTGCCGCGCCTGAAACAAAAACTCGCCCGCAAAGAAAATCTGCGTTTGCGTTGGCTCGGCGACAGCATTTCCGAAGGATACAATGCTTCCGGATATCTCAAAAAAGCGCCGTTTCAGCCGCCGATGGCGGGGCTTTTCGCCGCCGCGCTTCAGGAAGATTTTTCAACGTCCGTCGAACTCGACAACCGCGGTCTCAACGGCGCCGAAAGCAGTTACCCGCTTGAAAATCCGCCGTTGACCGACGCCCGCGGGATCGACCTTGTCGCCGTCGCGTTCGGGATGAACGACTTTTACCACGAAGATCCCGCGCTTTATCTTGAAAACATTTCCGAAATCATCCGGCGCGTCCGGAAATCCAACTCCGGCGCCGAAATTTTGTTGCTTACGGCAATGAGCGGCAATCCGGACTGGAAACACACTCCTCCCGAACCCGCCCGCATCTACGCCGAAAATCTTATCGCCTTCGCCCGCAAACAAGATGATTTCATCGCCGCCGCCGACCTCTACCAAGTCTGGCAACGCGTCCTCCGGCGCAAAGATTTTTTCGATCTCACCGGAAACGGCGTCAATCATCCCAACGATTACGGTCATCGCATCCTTGCCAATACCGCACTTTCGCTCTTTACACCCGATCGTATGGATTTTTGACAAATCGTCCGCGGGGGGGGCTGAAAACGCCCCCCTTTTTTTTGCCTTTTTCGCGCAATTTTGAGATCTTGCAAACGCTTGTCGCGGGGATGAATGAGTACGGAAGTCTATTCCCGATCCGGCAAAGTTTTAAGACCCCGTTGCGAAAAAATTTTCCCGGAACCGGGACGCTTCTTGCGTGAGGTAGAAAAAAGGACATCCGTTCCGTCTTTCCCATCCTGTGATCTTCTCTTTTTTCCGAGTCGCAGAACGACGTTTTGAATTATCCTCCCCTGCTGATTCTCCCACACCTGCGTTCGTTATTACTTCGCGCGGCGGCGAAAAAGATTTTTCCTTATGTGCGGTATCATGCGAGCGTCGGGAGTGCCAATCCGCGCTCGACGCATCAGATATACGATGGGATGATTTTCGACAAGGACGATCCGTGGCTGCGGACGCATACGCCGCCCTGGGAATTCGGCTGCAACTGCCAACTGGAACAGATCACGGCGAAGGAGGCGGGCAAGACGCCCGGCAACATCCAGCCGATGACGCCGGCGGAGCAAGTCAATGTCGAATCGAAGAGCGGGTTTGCGTTTGATCCGGAAAGCGCATTTGACGATTTCGACATGTCAAGCATTAAAAATCTTGACGAGCGCCGAAAAATCTATCGCTCAATGGCAAGCCTTGCAATGAAGACAGACGCGAGGACAAGCTTTCTTGCGGCCCCGGCAAAGCCGGTCCCGACCTGCGCGAAGCCGGATAATTTGAACGAAATCACCGAGGTAATTACGCAGGTCAAACGAGCGATTGACGATCACAAGCCAAATACTCCGTATGAGTTTCCGGACGTAAAATGTTCACTCGGCCATATCGCCAGGGAGCGATTCGACGCGATCGGAATGCAACCGGAAGACAATGTTCCGGTTATTTTTGAGTCGCCGGGAGCGTCGGATTACGGCATAAGGCACTGGAAGGATCACCACCTTGATGACTGGAAAAAAAAGGATTTTGTGCAGACGCTATTGAATATGCTCCGCTCAACGATATGGAACCCGCTGGCTGTGATGAAAAACACGCTTGAAAAAAAAGGGAAACGAATCAGCATTACATCGCCTGACGGGCAATATATTGCAAATTTATGGAAGCGCGGGGAGCAGTGGGTTTACAGCATCCAAGACGCATGGGATCAGAGCGACTCAATGGCGAAAAAATGAGCAGTTGCGCTCTGCCGGGTGCGATCCGACGCCAGCGTCTCTCATCAAGACGTCATGCTACCTTTTACATCAAGAGGCAACTGCTTTAAGGATAAAATAACACCTCGGAAACAAAAATCAAATTTTTTTGAAAAAATTTTTCGCCGCCGACCGTGTCCGGGTACCAGACGGACGAGGCGCGCGGGGCTCAGCCCGCCGTCTCCGGCGACGAACTTTTAGTAAAACTCAGGAAAGGTTTACGCGATGGAAGGAAAAGAAAGAGAGATCCCGGAAAAGATCTTGCTGGTCAAATTCGGGACCAATACCTACACGAAGGACGGCAAGGTTTCGACGTTTGATCTGACGAATGAAGCCGCCGACGCGATCATCCGCGAATTCACGGGAAGAGCGCGCGATCTTGTGATCGACTTCGAACATGCGACGCTGTCGGGAGATGTCGCCCGATCCCGTCATCGCGGAGCACTACGCGAAAGCAAGCCAATGCGGGGTGATCATCGTCGTGCCCGACACGAAAGACGCAGTCTATTACGGACCGTACAGCGCGCACCCGGAGGATGAGGAGGCGCTTTTAAGTTACCGTTTCTATTTGCGAGCCATTGACAAAATGCAAAAAGATGGTATAATATACATCATCGCAAAGGTGGAGAAAAGAAAATGAATGAAATCGACACGGACGCGTTGGATCGGGAGTTTGACAAACTCCGCCAAAAAATGATACGCCACGTTGAAAAGTACGAGGGCGGCTCCACCGGAAGCAATATGGCGGAGCCGTTGATGTGCCCCCCGGGCATCCCGCCGGACGCGATCCCCGCCGATCTACCGGAAGAAGAACGGCGCCGCAGACAGAGACTTCTGGATAAACTGGACGAAGAGCTGAAAGCCGCCCAATAAAAAACAAAAACTTTTTGTTTTAACATAAAAACACACTGGCATTGCCCCGTGTGTTTTTTTGCGCCCTTTTTGCGGAAAAACTCCGCTTCTTTTTGATTTTTTCGCCGCCGACCGTGTCCGATGCGATGAACCGGATGAGGCGCGCGGGGCTTTGCCAGCCGTCTCCGGCGACGAACTTTTAGTAAAAATCAGGAAAGGTTTACGCGATGGAAGGAAAAGAAAGAGAGATCCCGGAAAAAATTTTGCTGGTCAAATTCGGGACCAACGCCTACCGCCGAAAGGCGGAGAGCGCGTCAGCGCGGAAAGCAAAAAGCCGGGAACTGAATTTTCAATTCAAGTTTCCGGCTCTTTTGCGATAATCGGGGATTCTGTACGCCCGTATTCTTACCAACGTAAATGGCGGAGAGAGAGGGATTCGACGGCGCGGAGCGACGAGCGCGAGCGAAGCGAGGGCAACCCTTCTCAAAGAATCGCCGCTGTCCGCCGAAAGGCGGAGAGCGCGTCAGCGCGGAAAGCAAAAAGCCGGGAACTGAATTTTCAATTCAAGTTTCCGGCTCTTTTGCGATAATCGGGGATTCTGTACGCCCGTATTCTTACCAACGTAAATGGCGGAGAGAGAGGGATTCGAACCCTCGGTACCTTTCGGTACACCGCATTTCCAATGCGGCGCCTTCGACCACTCAACCATCTCTCCGCTGAATGCGATATAAAATATCGCTATTGAGGTAAAAAGTCAAGTGCTTGCGGGAAAAAAAAATCCCCGTCCGGAAAGGACGGGGAAAGAGGAAGCGGCAAGATCAATCGAGTTTGCAGCAATCCATCGACATAAACTTTTTGGACATCAGTTCGCAGCCGCCTTTTTTGATGATGCAGCCGCGTTCCCAGCGGAGGCCGTAGCCGTCGCCGGTGAAGAAGGTGTCGATCTGGTAGGTCATATTTTCTTTGAGTTTGTACTTGCTGGTGGATTCGATCCAGGGGCTTTCGGTTTCCATAATGCCGAGTCCGTGGACGGGGCCGTAGAGCATATAATCGCCCCAGCCCTGATCGCATCCCCATTTCTCGTATTTCTTGGCGATGCTGGAAGCTTCGACGCCGGCTTTCATCAACTCGAACGTATACTTATGGGCGCGGAGGCCGAATTCGACGAGGGCGAGTTGCTGTTTCGGCAGTTTGCCGAACCAGACGGGCAGACCGATGGAGGAACTGTAACCGCCGACGCGGGCGCCGATATTGAGTTGGATGATCTCGTTTTTCTTGATTTTCGCGGACGTCGGACGGCTGATGCCGTTGCTGGTGCGGTCGCCGCCGAAGCAATAGAGGCTGTGGCCTTCATATTCGCCGCCGTTGGCGTAGATCTCGCGCTGGGCGATGCCGATGACCTGAAATTCGGTCATACCGGGTTTCATTTCGTTGAGGATCGCCTGGACGGCTTTTTCGGCGACCTTGAAGGCCTTGCGATGGCAATTGAGTTCGTTTTCGCTCTTGTACCAGCGCAAGGGGCGGAAAACTTCATCGGCGGCGACGACCTGAACGCCGGGCAACTGGGCGGCGACGGCGTCGAGGGTCGGTTTGGTCATCACGGCGGTGCCGACGAGGCCGAGTTTTTTCAGTTTCTTGTTCCCCATCGACTGTTTGACGACGTCGGCGTAGGTTGCCAGCGGGATGCCGGGATAATCCGGTTCGGCGGATTCGCGGTAATTGAGCAACTGCGCGATCTCGGGAAGCACGCTGCGGCCCTGGGCGTACTTGAGACTTTCGGGACCGATGAGGAGCACCGGTTTGCCGACGGCGGGGACGAAAACGCCCGCCTGTTCAAAGGTCGGCCAGTATTCGCTCAAATAACGGACGTTGGCAAAATCGGATTCGGTGCCGTGCACGAGGCAGGCGTCCAATCCGGCTTCCTTGATGCGCGCCTGAAATTTGGCGATGCGTTCAAAATACTCTGCCTTCGGAATCGAAACTGCCATAATAATTCCCTTTCAAATTGTGTTGGAGAAGGTAGACGCCTATAAGATAGACTGCCTTTTCCGCTTTTGCAACCGCACAAAAAGGGAAATGCGTTTTTTTGTTGCGGGAGATGTCCGCGCGTGCTATGTTAAGAGAACGTATTTCTCAAAAGGATGCGAAAGATGACATTTTCCGGACAGAACAATTTGACCAAAGGCAGTCTGACCGGCAATCTGATCGCGTTTGCGATCCCTTTTCTGCTGGCGAATTTGCTTCAGGCGCTTTACGGAGCGGTCGATCTTTGGGTCGTCGGACGTTTCGGCGGCGGCAAAATCGGTGTCGCGGCGGTGAGCAACGGCGGCGAAGTGATGCATTTGGTGATGTCGTTCATTATGGGTTTGACAACGGGCGCGACGGTGCTGATCGGGCAATACTTCGGCGCGAACGATTCGCGCGGTTGCGCGCGCAGTGTCGGAATGACGTTGAGTCTTTCGGCGTTGCTGGGGATTTTGTCTTCGCTGGGGTTTTTCGTGCTTTCGCGCGTGCTTGTGCGGGCGCTCAACACCCCCGCCGAAGCGGAAGCGGAAACGCTCGCGTATTTAAGCATCTGTTCGAGCGGGGTTTTTTTCATTTTCGGCTACAATGCGCTATCGGCGATTTTCCGCGGGTTCGGCAATTCGGTCGCGCCGCTGATTTTCGTCGGCATCGCCTGCGTTTGCAACGTCATCGGCGATCTGGTGCTGGTCGCCGGATGCAAAATGGGCGCGGCGGGCGCCGCTTATGCGACGATCGCGTCGCAGGCGTTGAGTATGGTCCTCGCGCTGATCTACCTCGGCCGCGGCGGTTTCGGGTGCCGGTTCGCGGCGGCGGATTTCCGGAGTGCGCGCGGCCTGGCATGGCGTTATCTGAAAATCGGCGTCCCCATCGCCACGCAGGGGGTTTTGATCAACATATCCTTCCTTTTCATCGTTTCGATCGTCAACGCGATGGGCGGTGGAGATTCTTCCACGGCGGCGGGGTACGGGATCGTCAACCGGATCAACGCTTTCGCGATGCTGCCCGCCGTCAGTTTTTCGATGGCGCTGGCGGCGATCACCGCGCAGAACATCGGGGCGAACAAGCCGTTGCGCGCGGTCCATTCGCTTTATCTGGCGATCGCTTTGACGATGGCGCTCGGTGCAATCTGCCTCGTATTGCTGCAAACCATCCCGGAAAAGGTGGTGGCGCTTTTCATCGACCGCGCGAGCGAAGGCGCCGGAAACGTGATCCGCAACGGATCGCTTTACGCCAAAAGTTTCAGTCTTGAATATGTACTGGTGCCGATCGTTTTTTGCACCAACGGTTTTTTCAACGGGTGCGGGCGGGCGTTGTTTTCGATGACGAACAATCTGGCGTGCACCTTTTTGATCCGGGTGCCGGTTTCCTATTTTTTCAGCGTCACGGCGGGCGCGACGCTTTACCACGTCGGATTTGCGGCACCGCTGGCGTCTTTCACATCCAACGTGATCGCGCTGATCTATCTTTTCAGCGGGAAATGGCGGTTGCCCCGCAAAAAACGCTGAAAGAGCATTGACAAAAAGCTTTTTCCCGTTTATATTAGCGGCGGTCGGAAAAAGGACGAAGCAGATGACTTTTCAACTTGACGGCGGCAAAAATTTCCTGACGATACGGCGGGCGTTCCCGCCGTATTCCTCCTTTTTCCGCAACGGCTTCGGCGCCGCCTACATTCCCCAGCGCGTCGCCGATTTATGACCCGGCGGTCCCTGTGCCGTTTTTCCGTCTTTCCGTTTTTTCATTTTTCATTTTTCATTTTTCATTCAACAAAAGGAAAATACACGATGGGTTACCTCATTGATTCGGAAGCGCAGGCGCGCCTCGCCAAAGTCCGTGAAATCCTCAACGCGAAAAATCTGGATCTCGCGCTGATCTATTACGATGAATTCAACATCGGCAACGGCTGGTTCCTCACCGGCTGGTGTCCGCAATTTGAAAGCGGTGCGGTGCTCGTGCCGCGCGTCGGTTCCCCGCTGTTGCTCGGCGGCCCCGAAAGCGAACCCTTTGCGAAACAGGAAAGCGCGATCCGTGAAACGCGCAATTTTCCGGTCTTCATGGTCCCCGACGAAGAATATCCCAACGCGACGATCATTGATTTTCCGCATCTTTTCGCGGAACTCAACGCCTCGCTCGGCAAAGTTTCGCGCGTGGGGCTGGTCGGGCTTGACCGGATGCCGACCGCCTGCCATGCGGGGATCCTCGCCGGATTTTCCGGCGTGGAACTGGTCGATATCACCGATGATTTCCTCGCGTTGCGCCACATCAAATCGGCGTGGGAGATCGAACAGATCGGCCATGCGTTCAATCTCGCCGACGCCGCGTGCGACGCGATGACGCGCGCCGTCAAACCGGGCAAGAGCGAGATCGAAGTCGCCGCCGAAGGCGAGTATGCGGTGCGCAGCCGCGGAGCGAGCGGTTTCGGATTTTCCGCGATCGTCGGCAGCGGAGCCCGCGCCAACGCGGTCGTGCCGACGGCGGGAGCGAAAGTTCTGAACCCCGGCGAACTTGTGATGCTCGGTCTGGCACCGAAGTGGCGCGGATACGCGGGCGTTTTCGGCGACACCGTACCGGTTTCGGGCGAATACACGGCGCGTCAGAAAGATTGCATCAACCATCTGCGGGAAGTTTTCCGTCTGACCAAAGCGATGCTGCAAGTCGGCAAGTCCGGCAGGGAAATCGACGCTCCGGGACGCGAGTATTTCGCAAAACACGATCTGCTGCGTTATCTGGTCTGTCCGTTCGCCCATACGATCGGACTTCTGGAAGCGGAAGCGCCGTTTTTCGGCCCCAACAGCGACGATGTGCTCACTCCGGGGATGACGGTTTGCGTCGACGTGAGTTTCTTCGGTCATCCGGAATTCAACGGCGCCCGCATCGAAACGGGTTATCTCATCACCGAAAACGGGCCGAAACCTTTCAGCCCCAAAATGGATGCGCTCCACACGTCGGAATTGAAATAAGCGTTTTTTCGCATTCCGGCAGATCCGCTTCCCTCCACGGGGGGGAAGCGGATCTAACGAAACCAAATGGAAAGAAGCGGGAAGATGAAATACATCGACATCCACGCGCACGCCTACCGGAAGCCGCTTCCATTTGTGACGCGCTTTTGTTCGCCCGGAGAATTGCGGGCGCGTTACGACGCGGCGGGGATCGGAGCGGGGATTTTACTGCCCGTCGTCAATCCGGAAGTCTATCTCCCGCAAAGCAATGAAGACATCCTCGATATGGTCGCGGAATATCCCGGACGCTTTTTCGCGTTTTGCAACGTCGACCCGCGCGCGCTGACTTTCCGCGCCGACGCGCCGCTCGACAAAGTCCTCTGTTACTATCGCGACCGGGGATGCCGCGGCGTCGGCGAAATCATGCCCAATATGCGTATGGACGATCCGCTCGTGCAAAATCTTTTCCGGTGCGCGGAAATCGCGAAACTGCCCGTCACCTGCGATGGGTCCGACCGGGTCGGCGCCGATTTCGGGCTTTACGACGATTACGGGTTGCCGCTTCTGGAAAAGACATTGCAAAAATTTCCAAACCTCGATGTCATCGGGCACGGTCCGATTTTCTGGGCGGACTACGCGCGTTTCGCGCCCCGCTACAAACGCAAACCGGAATTTCTCGCCGACGGTACGCAGGAAGCGCTTTATGTGCCGGGAACTCCGATCGAAGGCGAAGGCGCGATGCAACCCCTGCTCCGGCGTTACGAACATCTTTACGTCGAACTTTCGGACGGCGCCGGACAATTGCAGAGAGACTCCGACTTCGCCGCCGCGTTTCTCACGGAATTTCAGGACCGCATCTTTTTCGGCACGGACCTTTGCAATCCGGAACATCCTTTCCGGATCCTGGAAGTGATGGAGCGTCTGCACGGCGCGAAAAAAATTTCCGGTGAAGTATTCTCCAAGATCATGCGCAAAAACGCCGTTCGTTTCTTTCATCTGGAGTTGCCGGAATGAATCTTTTGATACGTCCTTTTGAAAACGGCGACGCCGAAGCCGTCGCGGAAGTCCTGTACGCAAGTTTCAAGACTTATCTCGGGGAGTTGCTCGACAAAAAAGACGACGCCGACGATTTGAGAAAAGAACTTGCTTCGCACGACGGCGACGTCATGCGGCAAAGTTTCGTCGCCGTCGCGGACAAATGCGGGATCGTCGGGTGCATCGAATGCACGATGCTTCCCCGTTACCGGCTCGGCATCCTCGAACGCATCGGCGTATCCCCGGAGATCTCCGGCGCGGGGATCGGACGGAAACTTTTTGAAGAAGGAATGCGTTTCTGGCGGAAGCACGACGCGCGGAAAATCTATACCGACGTATCCTCCATCAATCCGGGAGCGAAACGTTTCTACGAAAAAATGGGATT
Source organism: Victivallaceae bacterium (assembly GCA_024405715.1). GTDB lineage: Bacteria > Verrucomicrobiota > Lentisphaeria > Victivallales > Victivallaceae > UBA1784. Next base: position 13,622 of record JAKSOG010000034.1, read on the forward strand.
TTCCGTCGAGGGGATGCTGAAAAACCATTTTTTCGACGGCGTGGATGAATATCAGATGTCGCTCTTTTTGAAACCGGAACGGAAAACCGCTGAAAAACCGGCATCCCCCGTTGATCGTCAAAACGTCGAAAAAATCGATCAGGAGAAAACGTTATGAAGAATATTTTTCCCGGTATCCTTTTGGCGGCGGCGCTGCTGGGCGCCGCAGGATGCGAAAGTTCCGTCACGCCGACGAAGGAAAATTCTCCGGCGCTCGCCGATCCCGGCGCGAAAAAAATGCGTCTCATCAGCGTCAATAATTTTTATCCGGATTCAATTCCTTTTATGGTCGAAGACGCCAAGCGCGCCTATGCCGCGACTTCGGTCGACCGTCCCGCGTACTTGTTTATGATCTACCCGAGCCGCCGTCTGGAAATGACGCAAAAAGACGCCGACGATTTCGGAAAATTGCAGGCGGCTTTGAAGGACACTCCCGTCAAGCCGGGGATCCTCATCACCACTTCGGTCGGTCAGGGATGGAAAACCTGCCTCAAAGTATTGTACGAGCCGATGCAATACACGGTGAACCAGTCGGGCGAAATCAATTACCGCATGTGTCTTGCCGACCCGAAATTCCGCAAACATATCCACGACGCGATCGTGATTTTCGCGAAACAGCATCCCGCATTCTTTCTGATGGACGACGATTTCCGTCAGGTCAACAACAGCGCCTACGGAGCGGAGTGCTTCTGCCCCATCCATATGAAGATCTACAACGAACGGATGCCGCGCAAATTTTCCGGCGACCGGGAGTTGGTCGCCTATCTTGAAAAAGCTCCCGCCGACGATCCCTGCGTCAAAATCTACGAGGCGGTGCGGCGCGAAACGCTGCTCGCCCACGCGAAACTCATCCGCGATGCGATCGACGAAGTGGATCCTTCGATCCCCTGCGGCTACTGTTCGGGCGGCGCCGAAAACATTATGGCGGGCGACATCGCCCGCGCGCTCGCCGGAAAAAACGAATCCTTTCTGCGCATTCACAACGCGAATTTCCAGGAGCTTGAACCGCAACAATTTAACATCGTGATGTACCGCGGCGCCTACGCCGCCAAGATGGCGGGAAAAGTCGATTATCTCCTCGACGAATCCGACACGCTCAACCGCCATCGCTTTTCCAAAAGCGCGATCAGTATGCACAGCCATATCACGGGCGGCATTCTTTACGGAATGAGCGGCGCAAAACTCTGGCTTTACAATCTGCTCAACAAAGATGTTCAGGAATCCAACCGGGAGTATGAAGCAATCGTCAAAAAAAATCATCCTTTCTACGATGCTCTTCTCGCCGAAATGTCCCACGTCACATGGCAGGGACCGACGACGCCGATCATCAACGAAAAAGACCGCTTCAATGCGCTCCATACGTCAAGCGGCGTCGGTTTCGTGATGGAGATGCAGGTGCGTCAGCTCAACCGCTACGGCATCCCCGCGCAATATGATTTCATCGGCGGAGACCGCGTTTATCTGGTCAACCGCCAGATCGCCGAAGCGATGACCGATCAGGAATTGAAAACCGTGTTGAGCGGCAAAGCGGTCGTCGACGGTCATGCCGCGTTGGAGATCGCCCGCCGCGGCATGGCGGATTACCTCGGCTGTATGCCGAAAGTCGAGAAAATTTACCCGCACTTTGAGGTCGAGTGCCGCGATGAAAAGCACCGGATCTACTTTGAGTCCGACGGGACCGTACCCAATTTAACGGAAGTATCCCCCGATGCGGAGATCTGGACGCGGATCATTCCCGGAGAAGGTGCGGAAAATCTGGGCGCGAAACTCGGTCCCGGTATGATCGTCTACCAAAATCCCCGCGGCGGCACCGTCGTCACCCGCGCGATGGCGGTCGGCATTTCGCGCGTCAACGACGAGTGGCCGGAATTGAAACGGCTGTATGTGAAAATGTTCCGGCGGCTCGATCCCGGTCTTGTCCCGTTTTACATCGGGGAAGATCAGCCCGTGCATTTCCGTTGCGGGAAACACGATCGCGGGGGATATTTGCTCGCACTCGTCAATTTGAGTTTCGACGCGATGACCGAAATCGACTTGCGCACCCTCGAAAAGGTGACTTCCGTCGAATTTCTCGACAGCGACGGCATTTACAAGCCGCTCAAATTTACCGCGAACGATCAGGGGATCATCGTCGGCAAGCGTCTTGATTGCTACGCCCCGCTTGTCCTGCGGGTAAAGTAACGTTCGCCGTCGCCGGCAACTGCGCTGTCATCCCCCAACGGACTTTTACGGACAACACGGACATTTACGGACACAACGGACAGCGTCCACAATGTGGGGTTTGACGGC
>JAKSOG010000035.1 GCA_024405715.1 Victivallaceae bacterium
CCGAAGTCGAGATCGTCGGCGCGACGGAATCGACTTTCGTCACGCTGACGCTCGTCGTCGCCGTGCTTCCGGCGTAGTTGGTCACGCGGAAAGAAACCGTACCGTTTTGCGTTACGACGACGTCGGTCGTGTATGTTTTCCACGTTTTTCCGTCGAGCGTATATTTTTTCTCGGCGATCCCGCTTGGCGTACCGGTGAACACCGCTGTGAGTTCCGCCTTGGACACCCAATCTTCCGGATTGCCTTTCACCGTGACCGCCGGCAAATCCTTGTCGATCTTTTTGACCTCTGTCTTGACGATCTCCGATTGATTCCCGGCGTTGTCGAAAGCGCGGAAATAGACGATCGTATTGCCTGAAACAGTGAGCGTGCCGCTTGCCGTACTGCCCGTGACCTTCGTCCACTTTTTCTGGTCGAAACTGTATTCCTGGACTTTGACGCCGGAAAGGTTGTCATCCGAGGTCACGGTGAGAACGACGTCGTTTTTCGTCCACGCAGTCGGATTGCCCGACACCGTGATCGTCGGCACGACCGAATCGACTTTCGTCACATCGACGCTCTTGGTTTTCTGATTGCCCGCATTGTCCGCCGCATAGAAAAAAACCGAAACGTTTTGCGTGAAAGACAATGCCCCTGTATAATCAAGCCAGGTCTTTTTCCCGTCGATGCTGTATTTCCGGTCGACGATCTCGCCGGAATACCCGATGAACTTTGCCTCGATCGTCGCCTTTTGCGCCCATTTCGTCGGGTTGCCGGAAACACGAATCTCGATGTCTTCACCGAACTCATCGGCACTGCTTGAACAAATGTCGTCCGTACTGCAGTCGATGTTGCAAATTCCGGGAGCGCTTGCTCCGAACGTCAACAACGCCGGGGATTCATAGGCGAATTTTTCCATATCGACCTCCTTTTACCGGTCTCCGAAAAGTTGTACTTCTTCCTGCACCGAAAAACGCACCCGTTTCAATTGATGGGCGCGGGCGAAATCCTCTACTGTGCGCAAACGTTCCGGCGTGATGTTGCGCGAGGCGATAACGATCGTATCGAAGGGATCTTTGCGGTAAATATTTTCCAGATCGGCGGACGCGCCGACCACGCGCAGACCGTTGATGCGCAATCCCTGCAACGCGGGATCGTCGTCGATTATGCCGACGAAATCGCATTCCTCCTTCATCCCCGCGCGGAAGTGAAAGTCGATGAAAAGCCGGCTGTAAAGTCCGCCTCCGTAAATCAGCGCCCGGTGCCGCGTTCCGCCGCTCATCATCCGGCTCTGCTGAAGTTTGTAGAGCCACAGTCCTTCGGCGTAGCGGATGAAAAAGCGCTCGCCGCAGATCAGGGCGAAGATCATCAAAAAGAACATCACATCCACGATCACGAAACGGACGCCGGACGCCGGAAGACCGAAGCGGTATTTGATGAACGCAAAAAGCACTCCCGACAGAACCGCTCCGCTGAAAATCAATTTTGCCAGCCGGGTATAGTCGCCCATACTCGCCCGCAACCAATAGACGCGGTAAATCCCCGAAAAAAGCAGCAACAGCGAAAGCGGCGCCAGCAAAAGCAACGCGACCACAGGAGGAATGGCGAAGTGCAGCAAACGGAACGACAGCATCAGCGATCCGCAGATCACCGCCATATCGAAAAGCGGATGAAACACGTTGAAAAGCACACTTTTCCGCGGCAACGAAATCCCCCGTCCGAAAAGCAACGCCGACGCAAAAATTTCGGGGATCGCCAGCATCCGCACCGCGACCAGCACGCAGAGCGCCAGCAAAAAGAACGCCAGACCGGACACCGTCTGCCGGCAAAACATCACCAGCAACGCCAGTACTGCAAAACCGGCGGACAAATAATAGAGATAAAGCGCCGTCCGGGACTGAGCACCCGTTTTGCGGAAAAGGCGGTGATGCAGATGATCCTGATCGCCGCTCATAACGCCCGCTCCCGAAGGATTGAGGATCTTGCGGACCACCCGGCGCCACACGGCGAGCATTTCGTCGAAAAGCGGAACGCCGAGCGCCAAAACGGGGATCAGCAAACTGGTCAGCGTCGCCGCCCGGTCGACGCCGGACAATCCGGTGACGGCGAAAACGAAGCCGAGAAAAGTGCTTCCGGTATCCCCGAGAAAAATTTTCGCAGGATGAAAATTGTAACGCAGGAATCCGAGACAGCATCCCAGCAAAATGAACATAACCGCCGCTTCGTCCACATGATTGTCCATCAGCAGAAACCAGACCGCGAGGCAACCCGCGGAAACCGAGGAAACGCCGCCCGCGACGCCGTCGAGACCGTCGATCAGGTTGAAGGCGTTGACGATCGCGATGACCCAAAACACCGTAAAAATGCAGGTCAAATACCCCGGTGCGACAAAATCTCCGAAGGTCATCGTCCGCGGGTCGAGAAAATAGACGATCAGCGCGCAAAAAATCTGCACCGCCAGTTTGAAGATCGCGGGCAGATCGTAACGGTCGTCCGCCAATCCGAGGAAAGCCAGAATGACGCCGGGGATCGCTAAGCGCCAAACGATGTCCGGCATCGCAGGACGCCACAACGCATAGGCGCCGAACGACAAAAAGAACGCCAACACGATGGCGATGCCGCCGCCGCGCGGGACGGCTTCCGCATGGATATGCCGTCCTCCGGGCTGATCCAGCAAACCGAAACGGGGAAGAACCGCGATCGCGATTTTCGTACCGAAAAGCGAAAAGGCGAAAGCGATCACGGCAAAAACGCCCAAACGACCGATCACGGTAAAAAAGTCCATACCACGCTCCTCCGCCAAGAAAAGTCCGACAGTACTATATCACCGTTTTCTTTTTTTTGCAAAGAAAATATATAAATATATTTTATCCGGAAAAAGCAAAAAAAATCGCGGACGGAAAAATTGTCCGCGATCAATTACCGTGCGCCGGAACGGGGAACGATCAATCGGTTTCCACCATCTTCAAATATTCTTCCTCGCTCATCATATCGTCGAGTTCCGACGAATCGAAATCGGTCATTTTGAAGAGCCATCCCTTGTCTTCGGGGGATTCCGCCAACAACGAAGGATCTTCAAGAACCTGATCGTTGATCTGCGACACCGTACCGCTGATCGGAGCGACGAGATCCATCGTTTCGCCGTCGCCGCGTATTTGCCCGGCTCCGTCTCCGATGATGAAATCATCTTCCTCGTCGGGAAGAACAAGCGCGGAAACGCCGCCGAGCAAATCGACGGCATATTCCGAAATGCCTACCGTCGCTTCATCGCCGACGACATCCACATACTCGTGATCTTCCGTGTAATACCGCATCGCATTCTCCGTGTTTTGTCCACCCGCATACAGCGGGAATTACTCCTATGTAATGGAACACCATCTGCAACGCTTGTCAAGCGCCGAATGCATTTTTTCGCTTTTTTTTCCTGAAAAGGCAGTCGCCCGTACCGAAACGACGCTTGAAAAAAAGTTTTTTCCGGATATTTTATACCCCGGAGGAAGGAATGGGAACATTGGAAAAAAAGGTTTTTGACGCGGCGAAGCGCGAACTTTTGAGCCGGGACGGCTGTCACGATTTCGACCATACGCTGCGCGTCGCCGCCAACGCCGAAGCGTTGCTCGCGCAGTCCCCGGAAGCCGACGGTGCGGTCGTAAAACTCGCCGTCTGGCTCCACGATTGCGCCCGAAACGAAGAAGACGCCGCAAACGGCGCCGTCGACCACGCCCGGCGCGGTGCCGAAAAGGCGCGTTCGCTCCTTCTGGAATGCGGCGCCTCATCCGAACTTGCGGAACGGGTTTCCCGCGCGGTCGCCCGCCACCGTTTCCGCGGAGGAAACGCTCCGCAGACGATCGAGGAAAAAATCGTCTACGATGCGGACAAGCTCGATTCTCTCGGAGCGGTCGGCATCGGCAGAGCGTTCCATTTCGCGGGCCGCATCGGAGCCCGGCTCCACAACGCGAAAGAGGAAGCGCTCTCCGGCGCTCCTTATGGGAAAGAAGACACCGCCTACCGGGAATACCTTGTCAAACTGCAACGTCTTCCGGAAAAAATGCAGACGCTTCCCGGCAAACGCCTCGCCGAAGTGCGGGTCGCCTTTATGAAAGCGTTTTTCGACCGGCTCGCCGAAGAAACGTCCGTAAAATAGTAAAAAAAAAGACCGGAAACGGTCTTTTTTCTTTTGCTGCGGGATCTCTTTTTATCGGTCAAAAAAGGATCGCATCCGTCGGCACGCCGAAAAGAGAATCCCCCGACGCCGTGGCTCTCATTGATTTTTCCCTTTGAAAAAAACGGTTTCACCCGCTTGGATGACAAAAAGTTTTCCTTCGACGACATAATAAACGGGGATCGCCGACATATTGCGACAGAAACTTCTGTCGCAACTCCATTGCAAAGAAGCGACCGCCTGCATATAGTCATATATTTCAATGTTGGTCGCATACCAGACGTCGGGACGATGCGCGACTTTTTTCGCAAAGTTTTCCATCACTTCCCAATTTCCCTCGCGGTCGAATTCCCACGGATGCCCCCAGATCATACAGAGCGCGGGAATTTTGTCCGTCGTCAGGAAGTCGTCGGCGATTTTCAAAATGTCGCCGTTTTTCGTATGGTGCGCGGTCGGATGCCACGCCAGCCAGTCGGAGGGGATCGCGAAATTTTCAGCTCTTTCCGCAGTGCTTCGCGAATAGACGATATTGCACGCCGCATAAACTTCCCGCGCGGCGGGAAAATCCGACCAGTTCGCCCCGTTGGGCCATGCGTTGCCGCGAACGATGTATCCGACTTGTTTCTCGATATTTTCACGGTCGCGCAGGATGTCGAAAAGAATTTCTTCCTTGGGAATGCATTGATAACTCCCGTGACGGAAACCGTGCGTGGCGACTTCGTGATTGCGGTAAATCGAATAATCAATGTCGCGTTTCGAGTTGACGTTGAAAGTTCCTTTCAATTCGTAACGGTCGAAAAGCGCCGCAAGTTTCGCATCGGATTCTTTTTTCCCGTCGTCTTCGCTGAACGTCAGCGCCCGGGGGCGTCCGCCGGGGAAAACAGGATAACTCCCATCCGGATAGACGATCCCTTCGACCGGCGTCAGCGCGACGGATTTTTCCGGTTCAAGCAAAATATTTTTGCCGTCGATCCACAAATAGACCGGGATCGCCGTCGGATTGACGAGGATGTTGCCGTCGGCGCTCATTTGCATTTTCCGGCACGCCGACATATAATCGACGATCTCGACGTTGGTCGCGTACCAGACATCGGGACGGTTCGCCAGCGTCTTGCAAAAATTTTCGATGACGTCCCAGTTGTGCGCGTCCTCAAATTCGTAACTGTGCCCCCAGACCGAACAGACCGAAAGCACCCCTCCCCATCCGTTGTAATCGCGGTATTTTTCGGCAAGAAGCGGCAGATTTTCAAAGGAATGCCCCGACATCTGCCAGTAAAACGGATCTTTTTCTTCGTAAAATTTTCCCGTTTCCCCCGTGCCGCGGGCATAGACGATCCCGTATTTTTTGAGCATCGCGCGGACCTCGTCCGACGTCTGCCCGTAGGGATACGCGAAACCGCGGATCGGATAGCCCGCGACCTTTTCCAGTTCGGCGAGATCGCGGCGGATTTCCTCCTCCATTTCGGCGGGGGAAAGGTCTTTCATATTGAGGTGACGGAAACCGTGTGAAGCGATCTCGTGACCTTTGTAAAGCGCCGCGTATTCCGAAAGCGGTATGAATCGCACCGTTTTGCCATCCTTGCCGAGCCGTCCGGCGCGCCCGGCGCTGACGTTGAACGTGGCTTTCATCCCGTAACGGTTGAAAATTTCAACGAGCTTACGGTCTTCCGTGACGCCGTCGTCGAAACTGAAGGTCAGCGCCTTGCGTTTCCAACCGGGATAGGTAAAATAAATTTCCGGCATCGCCGCAAGGATCGAAGCGCACATACAAACCCCTGACGCCAAAAAATTGCGCATCACGTCAACTCCTTTGAAGCCGGATCACGCGGAACGCCGACGGAAAAAACGCACCAGCGCCGTAACCGGACCGGAAAAGATGTACCCCGTGACGATCACGAAAAGCGCCGGTTTCCCGAACGCCCCCCAGCAAATGACCAAAACAAGAAAAAGCAGAAACTTCCGGAAACTTTTCCGCATCGAAAAGATCCATCTTCCCGCATGGATGTAGGGGAAACGGCTCACCATCAGCAATCCCAGCACCGCCGCGTAGATCGGCAATCCGAAAGCGAGACCTTTCATCCCCGCTTCGCCGAGATTGAGTTCCGACACGAAGATGACCGCCACACAGATCGCCGCCGCGGCGCCCGGCGAAGGCAATCCGCTGAAATGCTCGTGATCTTCCTCTTCGGCGCCGGGAGTCATCGCCTTGACGTTGTAGGTCGCCAACCGCAACGCCGCGCCGCCGAGGTATACGGCGGCAAGCGCATAAACGAAAATTTCCAGTTTCGGGATCAGCGTATGTCCGCTCATCGCGTGAGTCATCACCGACACCAGCACGGCGGGCGCCACGCCGAACGTCACCATGTCCGAAAGCGAATCCATCTGGATGCCGTGCATGCTGCCCGCGTGCAAAAGGCGCGCCGCCAGACCGTCGAAAGCGTCGAAAATCATCGCGCTGAAAATCATATACGCGCTGACGGTGAAAATCACCGCCTGCCGATCCGGCGCCTGTCCGTAGGCGCGCAGCGTGTAGAGGATCGCTACGAAACCGCAGAGGCTGTTGCAGAGCGTCAGCATATTGGGAATGCTTTTGACGATGCGTCCGGAAAAGGCGAGATGACTTTTCACTTTTGCACTCCTTTGATTTCCGCGACGACCGTCGTTCCGCCGAAGACCTTGTCCCCGACGGAAACTTTGACGTCGACCTTGTCCGCGGGCAGATAAAGTTCCGTGCGCGAACCGAATTTGATCATTCCGTAAACGTATCCTTTTTTATAGATTTTCCCGGGCGCGACGGGACAGACGATCCGCCGTGCGATCGCACCGGAAATCTGCCGGACGGCGACGGGGAAATCTTCCACGCCGGTCATTTTGCCGGAAACGGTCATCGCCTCGTTGCGGCGTCCCGCTTCGGGATGGCGGGCGTCGAGAAATTCGCCTTTGCGGTAATGGATGTTGTCCACCGCCGTCGTCACGGGCATCCGGTTGACATGGACGTTCAGCACCGACAGAAAGATGCCGATCCGCACCGTCCGCACCCCCGGCGGGAAAAAGTCAAAATTTTCCAGATATTCAATGTCGCGCACCGTGCCGTCGGCGGGTGAAACGACAAACTCCAGTTCGGCGGGGATCTCCCGATGCGGGTTGCGGAAAAAAGCGCAAAAAGCAACGAGGATCACGGCGACGGCCGACGCCGCGATCCAACCGGCCGCACAATGCCGGGTATAACGGATCAGCCAGAAGCATCCTCCCCAAAGCACGACCGCGACAAGGATCGCGCTTCCCCACTCCTTGAAACCGTAACGGGTCAAAGTCATCATAGATGTATCTCCTTCATGCTTTTAAGAAAGGTTTGCCTTTTCCGAAAACCGCTTCCGGGTTTCCCAACAGCGGTAAATCTGCGGCACCAGATATTTGGCGACCGATGCCGCCGGCACCGCCAGGATGATTCCCGGAATGCCCGCGACGACGCCGCCGAGCAACACGACGATGATCGTTTCCAGAGCGGTCAGCCCCAACGAATCGCCGATGATCGCGGGATAGGTGATGAATTGCTCCACGACGTAAGCATAGACCAGATAAAAGAGCAGGATCAGCGCGATTTGAAGTCCGCTTCCGCCGAACGCGAGCGTCAAAAGCACGGTGAAAACGAGCGACAATGCCACGCCGAGCACGGGAAGCAACACGGCGCATCCGGCGATGACGCCTGCCAGCGTGAAATAAGGCACTTTGATCAGCGCGAAAGCAAGTGTATAGACAACGATGTCAAGCAACACGAGCGTCAGATACCCGCGCACCCACACGCGCAGACGCACCAGCATCCCCCCGATGAGCCGCGTCGCCTCGCCGACGACCGATTCGCCGGCGCCGGGGAGCCATTCGCCGTTGAACACGGTCCGCACCAGATATTCGCCCTGTTTGCCGGTGCTTTTGTCGCCGCGGCAGAATTCCGCCAGTTTCAGCAGGAAAAAAAGTCCGAAAACCAATGCAAGCAAAAGATCGATCGCAAAGGCGGCGACCATACCGAGCATTCCCGCGGTGAACGAAAAAAAGCCGCCCGAACGCTGCAACAAAAATGCGCCGATCTCGCGTCGCGACCGGGGATCGGAAATCGCCGACGCGATGTTGCGGAGCGCGTACCGCACGGGGGGCAAATCGGCGAAGCGGTCGCCCGCCCGGTTGAGCGAATCGACGATGCGGGCGGTGCGGGAAAAATCATCCGCGCGGACCTCCCGCCGGGCATCGACGTTCTCCTCGATGCTCCGCATGTAGCGTCCGGCGAACATTCCGATCGCCGTACCGATCAGCGTCAGAATGACGACCACCGTCAACAGCGTTTCCGCCGTCGCCCGGGCGATGATGCGGCGTTCCGCCGCGCGGACGATCACCGCTTCGTCGGGGACGTCCCCCGCGCGGCCCCGCCTGCGCAACGCGCCCGCAAGCATCCTCAACGGCTTCATAATAACGTCGATCAAACGGAAAAAGCAATGCCCGACGCCGCGTTCTTCCCGCAGACGCCGCTCGAAAAATTTTTCCAGCGGCAACGCCGCATAAGCGATGATCAATCCGAAAGCGACGGGACGCAACCACGTCGCCATCAAAATGAAAACGAGGATCACGCCGAGCGCGACCAGCACCCCCGCTCCGGAGCACAGGAGACGGCGGCGGCGGATTTTTTCCGCTTCCGCGGCGTTTTTCATCGCGACGCGTTCTTCTTCGGGGAAACCGAATTGCTTCGCCAGTTCGTCCGCGATGCACATTTTCGTTTCGTCGACGCCGTCGGTGCCCGCGAGATCGTAAAGAAACATCGCAAGCCGGCGTTTTTCCGTGTCGGAAAGATCCGCGAGCAACGCCGCCGCCGCCGTCGCGTCGATCGGCGAAACACGACGGATGTCGCCGAGCAAACGGATCGCGTCTTCGGGCGAAAACTGGTCGAGCGCTTCGCTCAGGATCGCCAGACGGCGGGAAGATATCTCGCCGTTTTCGGCGAGGATCGATTTGATCAATCCGAGCAATGCCCGGCGGTTTCTGGATTCGTGTTCGTCGCGTTCAAGCAAAAGATTGCCGACGGCGGCGCCGCTCCGACGGAGCGCCCCGGAAATCTTTTCGGAACCGAATTTATCGCCGATGTAAGAAAAAAAGCGCATCTTTTATTCCGCGGCGACCCGCACCGTTTTGTTTCCCTTGACCGTGCGGCCGATCTGCGCCGCGAAGTGACCGCACCCGCGGATCGCTTCGAGCGCTTTTCCGGCATCGGCTTCGGGCACGAACCAGACCATTCCGACGCCCATGTTGAAAACGCGGTACGCTTCTTCGGCGCCGACGTTTCCGCTTTCGACGATGAGCCGGAAAATCGGCGGCACGGGAAATCCCGCGACATTGAATTCGACGTCGACGTCGACGGGAAGCACGCGCGGCACGTTGTCGTAAAGACCGCCGCCCGTGATGTGGGCGATGCCGTCAAGACGCACACCAGCGCAACGCGCCGCCCGGATCGCCGGATAATAGCAGGTATGGGGTTTGAGCAACGCTTCGCCGACCGAATCGCCGCCGAGCGATGCGGGACGGTCGTCCACGTCGAAACCTTTCGCCTCGAAAAGGATTTTGCGCGCCAGACTGAAACCGTTGGTATGCAATCCGTTGGAAGCGATGCCGATCGCGACGTGACCGGGGCGGATGTTTTCACCGGTGATGAGCTCGCTTTTTTCGACGATCCCGGTGATCACGCCGACGAGATCAAAGTCGTTGCCGTACATGCCGGGCATTTCGGCGGTTTCCCCGCCGAGCACGGCGCAATTCGCCGCTTTGCAGGCGCGGGCGATGCCGCCGAGGACTTCTTCGTAAAGCGGACTGCGCAATTTTCCGATCCCGATGTAATCCATGAAATAGACCGGTTCGGCGCCCTGCACCGAAATATCGTTGATGCAATGATTGACGATGTCGCATCCGACGGTGTCGTATTTTTTCATTTTCATCGCCACCATCAATTTGGTGCCGACGCCGTCGATGCTGGAAACCATGACCGGCTCGCGGTATTTGCCGAGATCGATCTGGAAAAGACCGCCGAAACCGCCGATGGGCGCGAGCATTTCCGGCCGGCGGGTCGAAGCGAGAACGCCTTTCACTTTCCCCAGAAGATCCGTCGCAAGATCGATGTCGACTCCCGCCGCCTTGTAAAGATCGCTTTTTGCCGCCATAATGAAAAATCTCCCAAAATCTATGATGTTTCCGATTACAGGTTCCAGAATTTTTTGACGCCCGAATAGGCGATTTTTTCGCACAGCGTTTCGACGCATTCAAGCGGCGCCTGACCGCGTTCGACGAGATTTCCCAGCACGTCGCAGAGAACCCGGCGGAACATCTCGAAACGCGACCCGTAACTCAGAAGTTTGCGCGAATCCGAGACCATTCCGGCGAAATTGCTCAACGTGTCGACCGAGGAAATATATTCAAGCTGACGGTGCATTCCGACCGGCGTATCGCAGAGCCACCAGGCGGAGCCGAGCGCGACTTTGCTCCCGAACGCACGGGAAAGCGTCGCCAGCGTCGGATAATGCCCGGGGTCGAGCGCGTAAAGCACCGTTTTGAGCCGTCCGTCGAAACGATTGAGGAAATGCACGAGATTGGGGCGCAAGTCCAATGCGTGATCGCTGATGTCGCCGCCGACGTCGGGACCGAGCGCGTCAAAAAGCGATGCGCGCACATCGCGCACCGCTCCGAGATGCAGTTGCGTGACCCAGTCGCTTTCGGCGTTGAATTCCGCGATCTCGCCGAGGACGTAACCCATAAAAATTTCCGCCTCCGCTTCGGAAACGGCTTCCTCGTTCATCGCCCGGCGGAAGATCCGGTTCGCCTGTTTGTAATCCGCCCGCACGTCGGGCAGAGTCATCAAGCCGTGATCGCTGGCGCGGCAACCGTGTTCCGCGAAAAAATCGTGACTGATTTTAAGTACGGAAATCAGCGATTTGAGGGTTTTCAATTCGACGCCGAAGCGTTTTTCGAGCCGTGCCATTCCGGCGCGCCAGGGCGCGGAAAGGATCTTCATCGCCCGATCGGGCCGCCAGGTCGGACGCACGATCACGCGGCCCACCGCCCGGTTGATCCGGTCGTGATGTTCAAGCGTGTCGGCGGCGTCGTCGGTGGAGCACATCACTTCGACGTTGAGCCGTTTTTCCAGAAGCGCTTGCGGACGGTATTCGTCGGAAGCGAGTTTTTCGTTGACGGCGTCGTAGATCGTTTCGGCGCTTTTTCCGGAAAGAGTCTCCCCGATGCCGAAATAACGGCGCAGATCAAGATGGATCCATTCGTAGACCGGATTGCCGACAAGTTCGGGAAAGATCCGTCCGAGCGCGCAGAATTTGTCGCGGTTCGCCGCTTTGCCGGTGATGAGTTTTTCCGGCACGCCGCGTTTGCGCATCATTTCCCAGACGTAATGATCGGTCGCGGCGAAAAGCTGCCATGCGTCGCGGTAGCACCGGTTTTCGGCGATCTCGCGCAAATCGGCGTGGTTATGCGGATCGACGACCGGAAGCGCGGCGATCCTGCCGAAAAGAGCGCGTCCCGTTTTGTTGCCGATGAGATAATTGTCGTCTAAAAAAGCCATTTTGTTCCTCTTGAGATCATACGTTGAGTTCTTTCGCTCCGGCGGCGATGTCGGCGCGGCGCGCATCCAGCAACGGGCGGATCTCCTCGTCGAGGAAATTTTCGACCTGCCGCGGCGCACGTCCGACGAACGTGTGCGGGTCGAGCAGCGAGTCGAATTCGTCCGCGATCGAAGCGAAAGCGGGGTCTTTTTTGAGCCGTTCCAGAAGATCGTTGTCAAGCCCCTCGGCCTTGACTTTCCGCGAGGATTCCATCGAATGCGAACGGATGACTTCGTGAAGTTCCTGGCGGTCGCCGCCTTTTTTCACCGCCGCCATCAGGAGATTTTCGGTCGCCATAAAGGGCAGTTCCGCCTTGATGTGGCGCGCGATGACCTTTTCCCAGACCTGCAGTCCCGACGTGACGTTGAGCAGGATCGAAAGCACCGCGTCGGCGGCGAGGAAACCTTCGGCGAGAACGATCCGGCGGTTGGCGGAATCGTCGAGCGTGCGCTCGAACCATTGGGTCGCGGTCGTGAACGCGGGATTCAGCGGCAACGTCATCAGATAACGGCCGAGCGAAGTAATGCGTTCGCTCCGCATCGGATTGCGTTTGTACGCCATCGCGCTGGAACCGACCTGTTTCGCACCGAAAGGTTCTTCCAGCTCTTTCATATGCGCCATCAACCGGATGTCGGTCGCGATTTTGGATGCGGACTGCCCGATCCCCGAAAGGATCGAAAGCACGAAATAGTCGATCTTGCGGGTGTACGTCTGACCGGAAAGAGCGACAACGCGGCGGAATCCCATTTCTTCGGCGACGCGGCGTTCAAGTTCGCGGCACTTGGCGTGATCCCCGTCGAAAAGTTCAAGGAAACTCGCCTGCGTGCCGGTCGTACCTTTGACACTGCGGAAAGGCAGTTCCGCGATCTCGCGGTCGAGGCGCTGGAAATCGAAAAGGAAATCCTGCAGATAAAGCGCGAAACGCTTACCGAGCGTCGTCAACTGCGCCGGTTGCAGATGCGTGAAACCGAGAACGGGCAGATCCTTGTAGCGGTCGCAGAAATCCGCCAGCTGGGAGATGAGTTTGAGCAATTTTCCGCGCAGAAGTTTCATCGCTTCGCGCATCTGGATCAATTCGGTGTTGTCGGTGACGAAACAACTGGTGGCGCCGAGGTGGATGATCGGCGCGGCGTGGGGGCAGAGCTCCGCCAGTGTGCGGATATGGCTCATCACGTCGTGGCGGAGCGACTTTTCGTATTCGGCGACGCGGTCGAAATCAATGTCGTCAAGATGCGCGGCGAGTTCACCGATCTGTTCTTCCGTGATTTCCAGCCCCAACTCCTTTTCACAGCGGGCGAGCGTCAGCCAAAGCCGCCGCCAGGTCGAATGTTTGTACTGGGGCGACCAGATGCGGCTCATCGCCGCGTCGGCGTAGCGGTCGCCCAGCGGATTACAGTAACTGTTGGTGTCCACCGTCATTTCCTCGCGTTTTGCTGATTTCCCGAAAAAAGTCGATATTTTTCGCGCGTCGCGCGTGAAAAAAACCCGATCCGGGGTTATAATAAATAAGGATACCCTATATAAGATAGTGCATCGGGGTGGATAAATCAACCTCTTTCAAAAATCATTGGAGGAAAAAATGAACTTTCCGAAATCATTTTTCTGCATCGGCGTCGTCGCGGGAGTCTTGTCGCTGGCAGGTTGTTCAAGCCCGCGCCTCGCCGACGGCTGTTATCAGAGCGCCGACCGCGCGGACGGGGGATTCGCCTGCGTCTACGACGATATCATCTTTTTGCGCGTCAAAATGCCGGCCAGTGCGCCGTCGACCTACGGATTTTTCGACTGGGCGGGCAATTACAGTCTCGACGACGAAGGCGGCATCGATCTGAAAATGGACAGCGAATCCAAACGCAATTTCAAATTCTATTTCGGTCTGCAAAGGCAAAACGGTGGAATTTTGGTCAATGACTACGGTTCGGACCGCAAATATTTCTTTTCCCACGAAAAAAACAACGGGGGCGCGGGAAATTTTCGGCCCGTCGACAAATGACGCAGGGGAACCGGTCGCGGCGCGGAATCAGTTGATTCCGCGCTTTTTTTTTGCGCGCGAAGCATAAAAAAACGCGCCCCGATGCGAGGCGCGATCAATTCGTAAAAAAAATGGTGCGCCCGCACGGACTCGAACCGTGGACCCAGTGATTAAGAGTCACTTGCTCTACCAACTGAGCTACGGGCGCTTGATCGTCTTATAACATAGCACGAAAATCCGTGCTTGTCAATCGTGAACCCTCTGGAACGCGCGCAAAAATTTTACCGGACGTCGATGCCGTTCTTGCGCAAAAAATCTTTCAATTCCCGGATATCGATCAAATGGAAGTGAAAAACCGATGCCGCAAGCAAAACGTCCGCTCCGGCTTCCGCCGCTTCGAGGAAATCTTCCATCGACCCCGCTCCGCCGGAAGCGATCAGTTCCGCGTCGGGGCAGACACGGCGCAGTTCGCGCAGAAGTTTCACGTCGTAACCGGTTTTTGTACCGTCGTCCGCGCGGGAGGTCGGCAAAATGGTACGGACGCCGCGCTTGAGCATACGCACCGCGAAATCGGAAACGTCGCATCCCGTCGCCGTGCGTCCGCCGTCAACGTAAACTTCATACCCCGAAGGCAGGTCGCCGTTGACGTCCACGTCGATCGCCAGCACGATCCGGTCGGCTCCGTATTTTTCGATGAGCGCGCCGATGAAATCGGGGTCGCGGTAAGCCGCGCTGCTGATCGAGATTTTGTCGGCGCCCGCCGCGAGCACGGCTTCGGCGCATTCCATATCGGCGATCCCGCCGCCGACCGTGAAAGGCACGGTGCAAACGTCGGCGACCTTTTTTACGACCTCGACGAGCGTACGGCGTTTTTCCACCGTCGCCGTGATGTCGAGCAATGCCAGACAATCGGCGCCCGCCGCGCAATACGCTTTGGCGCATTCCACCGGATCTCCGGCGTCGGCGATATTGACGAATTTTACGCCTTTGACCACCCTGCCCTCGCGCATATCGAGGCAGGGCATGATTTTGACGCAATGCTTTTGCATAATGAAACTATTTGCGTTCCGTCGGAACGTCCTTGATGATCTCCTGGAGCCACTCCACGTTCGGGAAATGGTCGAGATAGTAACTGCAGATGAGCGTCTGCAATCCTTTGACGCCGTATTCCCAGTCGAGGACTTTGTCGCCGAGATCGCGGCGCACGTTGGTCTGATCGAAAACGATATCCGACGAGAAGTACGGGAAAAGATCGCCGACGAAACGCGCCATCAAATCGCTGTTCGCGGAATTCGCTTTGTCCTTGCCCACCGAAACGTCGGCGAGACGAAGCACGCGGCAGACCGTGTCTTCGATCTGGCGGGTGGTCACCGGGCTGTCGCCGGTGATGTGGTAGGCCTGATTGCACACCGGCTTCTGGAAGAGCGCGGTGATCGCTTCCTGCACATAATCGATCGGCACGAAATAGACGTGTTCGGAGGGGTCCGCCGCGAAATTGATCGCCATATTGACCCATTCGCGGGGATCGCACTTGAGTTTGGAGCAACGGTGGCTCTTGAGTTTACCGAGAAATTCGAGGATCCGGTAAAACGCCAGCGGCTTGCGGATGCGGCCGTCGGAACGGCGTCCCGTGACGATGCCGGGGCGGTAGACCGAGAAGGGGATCCCGCTGGCGCGCACGAGCATTTCCGCGCGGTATTTGCTCTCTTCGTAAGGATTGTTGAAGCCGTTGTCGACGGGATTGTTTTCGATCGCGGTACCGACGAGTTTTCCGGCGACGTAGGCGGTGCCGACGTAATGGAAACTTTTGACTTTGAGCAGTTGCGCGAGTTTGACGATGTTCTGCGTGCCGTTGAAGTTGATCCGGTAGGTCTTGCCGTCGGGATCCTTGCCGAGATTGACGTCGGCGGCGCAATGGAAAACGGTGTCGATGTCCGCAAGGAGCGGATCTTTTGCCATTTCGACGGGGTCGAGCGTTACGACGTCGCCGGAAACGACTTTGACGTGCTCGAGAACCGACGGCGCGGCATCGGGAATGCCCTCGAAGCGGCAATCATCCTCGATGATTTGCGTGACGC
>JAKSOG010000036.1 GCA_024405715.1 Victivallaceae bacterium
ACACGGCTGGCTGGGACGGCGGCGCGGTTTACAACAGCGGCACGGTTTCGATTTCTGACAGCACCTTCAGCGGCAACTCGGCGATGGGTGACGGCGGCGGTGGCGCGGTTTACAACGGCGGCACGGTTTCGATTTCGGACAGCACCTTCAGCGGCAACTCGGCGTGGTATGACGGCGGTGCGTTTTGCAACTACAGCCACGCTACGGCAACGATTTCAGACAGCGTCTTCACCGGCAACGCGGCGGAATCGGGCGGCGCGGTTTTTAACTGCGGTATCGTGACGATTTCAGACAGCGTCTTCAGCGGCAACGCAACGAGTGTCGGCGGCGCGGTTTACAATGACTACTCCGGCATCATAACGATTTCAGACAGCGTCTTCAGCGGCAACTCGGCGTGGTATGACGGCGGTGCAATTTACAATACCGGCACGGCGACAATCAAAAACAGCGTTTTTGAGACGGCGACCGATACGATTTACAACGACGGCGGGACGCTTGTGCTCGGCGGCACGATCCGGACGGCGGCGAACATCACGGCGGACAAAGAGGTCGCCGTTCAGGACGATACCGAATTGATCGTTGATTTATCCTCATACACAACTTCGGAGGGGGTGACGGAGTGGTTTACCGGCTACGACAGGATGTTCGGCAGTACGAACAACACCCAGCAGAATTTTTCGCTCACCGTCAATGTATCCGACGAAACGTACGGAGCTTACGTCCTTGCCACCGGAGCCGACAAGTTTGATAAAACCATTACGGTCGTTTGCGATGCTTACGACGAACCGTTGGGGACTTTGTCGCTGGCGGCGGGGACATTCACATCGCACGGCAAATACTGCACGCTCAGCCGCGCCAATGGCAATGTGACGCTGACGATCGTACAGGACCAGGGGATCGTCACACCCGACAGATCCATCATTCAGGTGGAGATAGACGGCAAGAACTACAGCGGAAGGTGGTACAATAGTATCAACACGGCATTGCAAAGCGAGGTAACCGTTGTCGCCCAGGGCGTGAACAAATCAGAACATGTCGAAGTCGGCCTCGGCAACAGAAAATTGATCGCCGACCATATCGTAATAGCGAAAGCGGAAAACATACACGTATTCAGCGGCGGGGCGATTAATACCGTAGCCAGCGCGGTCATGGAAATAACCGGAAGCACGTTTTCCAAGAACGGCGGCAATTATGTACAGCGCGACGGAGGCGCCATCTGCAGTCACGGAACCACCACGATAAAAAACAGTTTGTTCATTCAAAACAGTGTCGACGACCTCGGCG
This sequence comes from Victivallaceae bacterium, assembly GCA_024405715.1. Classification (GTDB taxonomy): domain Bacteria; phylum Verrucomicrobiota; class Lentisphaeria; order Victivallales; family Victivallaceae; genus UBA1784. Next base: position 1,285 of record JAKSOG010000036.1, read on the forward strand.
GAGGTTTGTACTGCAACGGCACCACCGAGGTGGTAGGAAGCACCTTTTCCTCCAACCATGCCGTTCTAGGCGCCGGCATATTCAACGAGGGCAACGCCATCATAACCGGTTGCGTGTTTTTGAATAACCATGGACCGGACGGCGGCGGCGGCATATGCAACTATGCCAGCGCCACCGTGTCGGGATGCACGTTTTCCGGTAATAGCTCCTATTATTACTATAATGGCGGTGCCATAAGAAGCGTAAGCAGACGTGATGCAAGCGCAAATATCACGGTGAGAGATTGCTGTTTCCTGACCGCGCTGGACTCCATTCGCTGCACTGACTATGATGCTGTCATGACTTTGGGCGGCACGATTTGGACGGCGGCGCAAATCGATAGTCATAATGGCGGCAGCATTCGTGTCGAATCCGGCACCGACCTGATTTTAGACGTCTCGGTTTCTCTGCCGGGAGCAACAGAGACGGCGATTTTGTACGGATACGACAGGATCGAGGGCGCATCGGAAAATTTGAGCATCACGGTCAACATCGCACAAGAACAAGCCGTGGGCATTTACAGGTTGGTGGCGAATGCATCAACATTCGACGGTACGATCACGCTCGACATCGAAAAAGAATCGGTCGCGTCGCTTGATTTTATTACAAAAGTCGTTTTGGGAGAAAGAGCGTACCGTCTCAATCGGCATAAAACTTACTCCAACAACGATGTGCAGTTGGTTGTCGAAGATGTTTCGGACGGCAAGGTTTTCGGCGGCGGCACCGTTTTCTCCGACACCGTGATTTCGGAAGCGACGGGGGTCAAAATCATGGGCGGCGGCAGTTTCATTGCGGCGGCGGGCGGCGTTTATGCGAAAAACGCGGTCATTTCGGTCAATGCCGACACCAGCGTTTCGGTTGAAAACGGTTATTTTTCCAACATCGTCTGCGCGGGAAGCGTCGCCAACAAAGATGCGCTGTTGACGGTCAACGCGGATTCTGTGTTGACGATCACGGGGGGAACCTTCGCCAATGCCGTCGCGGGCGGAAATTACATTCAGTACGACGGTGGCACGGTGTACGGAGGGCGCGACGAAAAAGCATCCGACACCCGCGTCAGCATCACGGGAGGCACTTTCCTGCGCGACGTTTTCGGCGGCAATATTTCGGCGAAAAACGAATTTTCGACGACAACATCTTCCTATATCACGGGTTCGACCGATATCACGATCGACGCGGGGAAAAGCGCGGTCTTCATCGGCGGCAACGTCATCGCGGGATCGAGCGGCATGGGGCAGATCCTCGGTTCGACTCACCTGACGTTCAAAGGCACGGGGAGCAACCTTGCTTTCGGAAATACGAGCATCGTTTGCGGCGACAGCCACGATGCGACGATATCGGACAGTTGCGTCGGTGCGGAAAACACGGTCCGCCGTTTCCTGACGTTCGACGGTTTCGCGGGAACACTTGATGCAAAAGTTGTCGGATTCGATCAGGCGACTTTTTCCGGAAGCACGGTAACGCTCGGCAACGATTCGCAATTAAGTCGGACATCCGTTTGGGATTTTTCCGCCGGAGCGACGTTGACGTTCGGCGACATCACCAATAACTTCCGGGGCGACACGCTTCGTTTCGACGCCTGCGGTGAAAACGAATGGACGGTGATCTCCGGCTCGGATTCGACGCTCGCCAACTGGGACAATGCGGCATCGGTGACGATCGCGGGACAAACGGCGAGTTTCAAAGACGGCTGTTGGACGAGCGACGACTACAAGTTCTACAAAGAGGACAACGCGCTCAAAGTCGCCAAACTCGCGTAAAGGCGCAAAGATTTTCTCCGGTTCGGGAAATCCGGGACCGCGCCGGCGGTCCCCCTTTCAGCGCGCCGTTTCCGCGCCACGGTTTTTGCCCATTATGAAGCGATGGACGAAAATGTACGCGACGGAAAAAGCAACAAGGAAAACTAGGATCCACCCGTAATGACGGGAAATCATTTCCTTGCCGGCGCCGATCAGTTGCGCGTAGGACATATCGCCGGAAAGATGCCCGAACCAGGCGCCGACGGCAGTCAGAATGACGATCCAGATCCCCGCTCCGAGAGCGGTAAAGAACGAAAAACGCCCGAAATTCATCCGGGCAAGCCCCGCGGGAATGGAGATCAGCTGGCGGATGGCGGGCAACAGACGGCAGACGAACGTGGCGAGATCGCCGTATTTACGGAAAATCTCTTCGGAACGCTCCAGCGTCTGCGGGGAAAGGAAAAAATATTTCCCGTACCGGTAGAGAAAATTCCGTCCGACGGAACGCGCCAGAAAGTAATTGACATAGGCCCCCGCCATCGAACCGGCAAGACCGACGAGCACGGCGAGCAACGCATCCGCCCAGAAAATCCCGGTAGTCATTTCTCCGCGTATGGCAAGAAATCCGGCGGGGATCATCACGACTTCGCTGGGAAAGGGGATGAAAGAACTTTCGACCGCCATAAAGATGAAAATGGCGGGCAATCCCCAACATTGTGCGTGCGCGGCGAAAAATTCGATATGGCTGGCGATCGTTTCCGTCATAATCCCTCCTGTATGAAAAACGCTTTTTAATATACCAAAAACAAACTCTTTTTGCAAGGGCGCCGGGATTTTTTTTGACTTTTCGCAGAAATCTATGTATATTTATATCCATAATAAAGACAGGAGGGCGTTGCCGTGAACGAATCGAAATGGCTGGCGGGCGAACTGCCGAAACTGCGCGATGCCGGGATTCTGGACGACGTTGCCGTGAAAAAACTTCAGGAACGTTATCCGATTGAAAATTCCCGCCGGGAGTCCCGGTATTTTCTTTGGATGATGTCGATCACCGGGACGTTGCTCATCGTCGCGGGGATCGCCTTGTTCGCCAATCACAACTGGGAAAATTTCGACAAATTTCAAAAACTGGGGATCGCGGCGGGACCGTTGCTTTTCGGTTTCGCACTGGGGGTCGTGGCGCTGGTCGGCAAAAGCCGGGCGCTTGCGGAATGCGCGGCGCTTGCCAATGCGGTCGGCGTGCTTTTGCTCTACAAAGTCTTTTTCTCGGTCTATCACGCGAATGCGACCATCGGCGATCTCGCGTTGCCGGTGTTGGCGGCGTGGGCGATGCTGGTCTATATTTTCAGCAGCGCATCGCTGACGGTCCTTTATTCGCTCGGTCTTTTTTCATTGTTCGCGGGGACGGGAAACGGCAACCTGCCGGAACGCTTGATCCTGACCGCGGCGATCCTGCCGTTCATTCTCGCGCATTTGTCCTATACCGACAAAAAATGCATCGCGATGCGTTACGCGACGCTGGCGGTAGGGCTTTTCGGCGCGGTCAGTTTCGCCGACTATTATCCGCCGCTCTATTTTTTCACGTTGCTCGTGCTGCTGATTTTCAGCGGCTGGGAAATTTTTGAACGAAAAGTGCGCCATTTCGCCAATCCGTGGCTGTTGGCGCCGTTCGCCGTTTTCGTGTTTCTGCTTGCGCGGGCGGCGACGCATAACGATTTTTACGCGATCGCCCGCTCCTGGAATGAATGCAGCGAATCCGATTTCCAGACGATGCGCACGGTCTACTGGATCGCGACCGGGGGACTTCTGGCGATTCTGGCGGCGGTCTTTCCGCGCAAACGCTGGGACGCGAAACGGGTGCTTCCCGTCCTGATGACGCTGGGAATGATCTATCCGTTGCAACACGACGCCAACGCGCTCTGGATGCGTATTTTCATCAGCGTCTGCGGCGTACTGCTCGGATTCGCGCTGGTTTCCGACGGCATACGGAGATTGAGCATGATGCTTTTCAATGCGGGATTGGTGATCCTCGCCGTCATCATCAGCTGTCATTTTTTCAATGACGCCATTCACATCTATTACCGGGCGGGAGGACTGATTCTTTTCGGTGCGGCGTTCATCCTCGCCAACGCGATTTTCGCGGGTCATATTTTCCGTAAAGACAAAGTTGCGCGCAACCAAAAAGAAAAAGCGGAAAAGGCACCGGGAAAGCAACAACAGGAAATCAAGGAGCAGGAAAAATGAATCGCGGCAAGTGGATCCGTCTGGTTTTTTTCTTCATCGTTTTCGCGCTGATCATGCTTTTCCCGCTTTATAAATTCTGGCTTTTCGAGTATACGCCGGGAACCGAGATCGCGTTGCCGATTTCTCACTTTTCCGCATCGCCGGGGCGGCTTCTGCTCTCGTTTCAAGGGTGCAATCTGCCGGCGGACAAAACCATGCCGCGGCTTTCCGGCGCCTACGCCTGCTTTTCCGTGGAAGACGGCATCGCCAAAATCACCGGGATCGCCGAATCGCGCGGAAAGATCCCGGCGGGTGTGCCGTACGTCAAAGTCCGTAATCTTTTCGTACAGCCCACCTGGAAAAACGGAGAACCGGGCGCTCCCTATTTTTATCACGTCGAACTGCCCTTCCGGACGTATGAGACCACCGATAAGAACGAAGTGAAAATGCTTCAGGAACGGTTGCCGGACGCCAAACTTGTCGTCGTGCTTTACGACGGCGGGGATTATCGGGTCAAAGGGCTTCGTTTCGACTAAAAAAGTTGTTGCATCAGCTGGATGCACGCTTCGGGAGTCGCTTCCAGGATGAGGGAGCCGTCCTTCTGAAATTCAAAGCGGCCGATGCCCGAAACCAGCGCGCGGAATTCCATCCGCTTTTTGAAATCGGCGATAAACGGATCGGCGATTTTCTGCACGATCACGGCGGGCACGGGAATAAGTCCGGCGCGGACGTGATTGATCTCGACTTGCAGATCCTTGTCCCGGATCACGCCGTTCGCCGCGAAATAGACGGGGATCACGCCGACGGGCAATTTGATTTCGGCGCATCCGGCAATGTCGCCCGCGCGGTTCTCCAGCGATGCGATCCCCGCTTGGTCGCCGATGAAATGATTGGCGACATTTCCAAGCAGCGCCAGCATCGCGCGACATTCGGGCGCGGTAAAATGGATCGAGATCTTTTTTCGCGGTTCCCGGCGCCCCCGGTAAAAAGCCGTGCCGAGTTTCCCGGCGGCGCTTTGAAGCGCAAGTTGTTGTTCCGCATCGGGTTGCCATATTTCTTCGATCTGCGACGGACGGACGAAAAGAAGCAAAAACAGCACCGCAAACCCGATCACGGCGAGCGCCGCGCCGATGAAAAAACGCACCAAAGATTTCATTTTCCGTTTCTCCCTTGTTTCCACAATTCCACCGCCTTCAAAAAGGCGGGAAGCACGCGCGCCGCTTTGACGGGCCCGACGCCTTTGATCTTTTGGGCTTCTCCGGCGTCGTCGATCCGGCGCGCCGCCAATTCTTCGAGAACGTGATTGCTCAAGACCTCATAGAGCGGCACGCGCCGCGCGTCGGCGATCCGGCGGCGAAGTTCTTTGAGCACGTCCAGAAGCGTCGCGTTTTCCGCCGTTTCCGGTACGCCGGAGAGAGCTTTCGGCGTCTTCCGTTTACGGTCGGGCATCCGTTCCGGCGGCAACGGAAGTCGCGGAAGCGTTTCACATCCGAGCGCCGTGGCGCCGTAGCCGGAAAGTTGCAGACAGGGAAAACCTTCCCGGTCGATGCGTTCGAGCAATCCCCCTTCTTCAAGGATCTTGACGTATTCGAGGATCCGCGCCTGTTTGAAATAACGCAACGCGCCGCGATGGGGCGAACGGCGGAAAAAAGCGTTTTCCATATCCGCCGATCGCGCATCGCAGAGCAGTTTCGCAAGTTTTCCGGCTCCGATGCGGCCGTCAAAATCGGCGGCGGCGAAAAGGATCTTGCGCAAAACGACATTTTCCGACGGTGTCGGCGCCCGGACGGTGTCGGCATCGGGACGGCAATGATCGCAACTTCCGCATTGCCAGTCGTCGGCGTTTTCACCGAAATAAGAGATCAATTGCTGTTGGCGGCAGATCCCTTTCGGACATTCGGCGTAGGCGATCACATCGTCGAGTTTTTCCATTTCCCGGTCGAGCTTGGCGCCGAGCGCCGCATCGTCGATCGGGACGACTTCGGCGTCGGAGATCAATTCGATCGCCCGCCCCTTGAATGAATTGCGGAATTCGATCTCGTTGCCGTTCAAAGCGTTGAGAACTCTCCGCAACGATTCGACACGCAACTGCGACACGACCGCCAGTTCGTCGAGATCGTATTCCTGAAAATCGGCGAGCGCGCGATGATAACGGCAGGCGAGACGGCTCAAAAAGCGCGACCGCTGGGTGCTTTCGCTCTGGTGGATGACCCGGATCCGGTCCGGATCGGCGAGAAAACGCAACGCGATGCGGTTGCTCCGCGGGCGGCGGCGGATGAGATCGAGCCGTTCGAGAATGCCGAGCGATGCATAGATCTGCCCTTCCTGCCGGACTTGCGGCAAATGCGCCATCAATTCGGCGGCGGAAACTTCCAGAAGATCGCTCTCTTTTTCCTTCGCAAGTTTGCGGATCAATGCGTAAACGCCCCGGATCGTTTCCGGCGGCGGATTGTTCATCTCGATCAGGAACTGCTGGGTATAGCGGTCGGCGAAGGAAAACAAAAGCACGCATTGCGCCGGCTTGCCGTCGCGACCGGCGCGGCCGGCTTCCTGATAAAGCGCTTCCAGACTTCCCGGCAACTGAAAATGGACGACCCGGCGCACGTCGGGACGGTCGATCCCCATCCCGAATGCGTTGGTCGCCGCCAGAACGGGATGGGGATCGCTCATGAAGCGCTTCTGCACGGCGGCGCGGTCTTCGTCGCTCATCCCGGCGTGATAGCCGAGAATGCCGAGCGTTTCGGTGATCTTGTCGACCGTCTGCCGCGTAGCGGCGTAGATGATCGTCGTTGCCGGTTCGGCGAGAAGTTTTTTCAATGCATCGAACTTATCGGCGTCCGTGCGGCAGTTTTTCACCTGGAACGAGAGATTTTTCCGCCGGAATCCGGCGACGATAAGTTCCATTTTTTCCCGATGCAACTGACGGCGGATGTCTTCGCGGACGATCGGCGTCGCCGTCGCCGTGAATGCACAGACCTGCCGGATATGGAATTCGTCGGCGACGTTTCCCATTTTCCGGTAGGCGGGACGGAAATCATGCCCCCATTGACTGATGCAATGCGCCTCGTCCACCACCAGCATCGACGGCGGATCGTCGCGCAGAAACCGGCGGAAATGCGGCGCCTGAAAACGCTCGGGCGCGACGTAAAGCAGTTTGATCTCGCCGGCAGCGGCGAGCGCGATCGTCTTTTCCTGCTCGGCGAGCGGGACCGTGCTGTTGATAAAACCCGCCGGAATGTTTTTCCGGCGCAATTGATCGACCTGATCCTGCATCAGCGCGATGAGCGGCGACGCGACGATGACGTAGGTGTCGCTCATCAGCGCGGGCAACTGGTAACAGAGCGACTTTCCGGCGCCCGTGGGCATGATCACGCCGAGGTCTTTGCCGTCGAGGATCGCGCGGACGATCCTTTCCTGATGGTCGAGGAAATCGTCGTATCCGAAAAACCGTTTCAGAGCTTCGCGCGGAGTCATTTGACGCGAAGTTTTTTCATAAAGCGCGCGATGCGCACAAGCGCTTCGTCAAGTTCTCCGGTCCCCGTCGCATAACTGCAACGGACGAATCCTTCACCGCCGGGACCGAATGCGGAACCGGGAATGACGGCGACGTGTTCGGACGTCAAAAGTTTTTCCGCGAATTTTTCGCTGGTCAAACCGCTTTTCCGGATCGACGGAAATGCATAAAACGCGCCGCGGGGCGTCAGACAATCCAAACCGATGTCGTTGAGTCCGGCGACGAAACGGTCGCGCCGTTCGCAATAAGAAAGACGCATTTCCTCTTTCGACGCTTCGCCGCGGCGCAACGCCTCCAGCGCCGCTTCCTGGGAAACCGTCGGCGCGCTCATAATGGCGTACTGGTGGATCTTTTTCATCGCCGAAATAAGGTCGGGCGGCGCACAGACGTATCCGATGCGCCAGCCGGTCATCGCGTACGCTTTGGAAAATCCGTGCAGAAAGATCGTCCTTTCCCGCATACCGGGCAGCGACGCGATCGAAACGTGCTTTTCGTCGTAAGTCAGATCCGAATAAATCTCGTCGCTCAACACCAGCAGATCGTGATCGACCGCCACTTTGGCGAGACGCTTCAGCGCCGCGCCGGAAAGTGTCGCGCCCGTGGGGTTGCACGGGAAATTGATGAGGATCGCTTTCGTTTTCGGCGTGATCGCTTTTTCGATCGCGTCGGGATCGGGGGAAAATGCGTCGTCCCATTTCGTTTCGACCGGGACCGGAACGCCGTGCGCCATTGCGATCTCCGCCGGATAACTGACGAAAGCGGGCGACGTATAGATGATCTCGTCGCCGATTTCGGTGATCGCGCGGACGGCGAGATCAAGCGCTTCGCTGACACCGACCGTGACCAGACATTCCGTTTCCGGATCGTAAACGAGCCGGTCATTCTTTTCGAGGTGGCGGCAGATCGCGCGCCGCAACGGCAGCATCCCAAGGTTGCTGGTGTAGGACGTGTGACCGCGCTCGATCGAATAGATCCCGCTTTCGCGGATCGTCCAGGGCGTCGTGAAATCGGGTTCGCCGATGCCGAGCGAAATGACGTCGTCCATCGTGCCGACCAAATCGAAAAAGCGGCGGATCCCGCTCGGCGGCAAGACGTCGATATGTCGGGCGATACGGCTTTTACGGACAGATTTTAAGCCGCTCATAATCTTCGTCTTCCTGCATCACATGTCCGGCTTCCTTGTACTTTTTCAACTGGAAACTTGTGGACGTGGAAAGCACCCCGTCGATCGTCGCCAGTTTCGCGGCGACGAAATTGGCGACTTCATTAAGACTTTTTCCCTGCACCGTCAGCAAGAGATCGTAGGACCCGGAAACCAGAAAAAGATCGGTGACTTCGGGAAACTTCGCGATCCGGCGCGCGACCTGATCGAATCCGCCTTCACGCCGCGGCGTGATACGCACTTCAATGAGCGCGCGCACCTGATCCGTGCCGAAAATACGGTCGTCGAAAATCGCGGTGCAACCGTGGTAAAGGTTTTCCTTCTGATATTTTTTCAGCAACGCGACGATCTCTTTTTCCCCCATTCCGGAAAGCTTCGCCAGTTTCGCGATGTCCAGCGGCGCGTCTTCCGCCATGATTTTCAACAGTTTTTTCATCTTCATCTCTCCGCTATGCTCCGACGATCCGGCAAACCGCGTAAACGATCGCGGCGGCGGGACCGACGTAAATAAAACTGTCCACAACATCGAACATTCCGCCCATCCCGGGGATCCAGTCGCCCGAATCTTTGACGTTGCAATGCCGCTTGATCCCGGATTCCGTCAGGTCGCCGATAAAACTCAGAAATCCAAGCGCGATCCCGGAAATCAAATAAAGCTGCCAGGAAAAAGAACGACTGCCGAAAACGTAAAAAAGCATACTTACGGCGACGGAAAGCACCATCCCTCCGAGAAAACCTTCCCACGATTTTTTCGGACTGAATTCCGGCGCGATCTTGTGACTTCCGCCCGGAAGCGTTTTCGCCGCAAGCGTACCGAAAATATAACCGCCCGTGTCCATCGCCTTGACGGTCAGCATCACATAAAGCAGTAAATTGCTTGCGGGATTTTCGGAGTCGCCGTTGACGTAATAGAGCATTTCCAGCAGGATCAGCGAAATTCCCAGCGTCGCAAAAATGCCGAAACTGCCCAAAATACACTTGAAATATTTTCCGCTGCGGAAAAGCACGCAACTCCAAATCACCAGATGCGGCAGCAAAAGCACGATCAAAAGCAGAAAAACAACAGGGTAAAACCGTACGATCCCTTCCGGAAACGAAAAGAAATAAGTCGTGATCAACGCGAAAAATGCCGTCAATCCACCGAGAAAAGCGGAAAGCATGGGCAGATTCCAGATCTGCGCGATATTAAAAAGTTTTCCGCACTCGAAAAGCGTGAGCGCCGTCACCGCCGTCGCCGCGACAATGAAAAGATAATTTCCATATTTCGGAAGAAAAAAGATCGCCCAGATCAATCCAAGCAACAACGGAAAACTGATCATTCGGTATTTCAACATTGTTTTTTTTCCTATCTTTCAGTTGAAAAAATGTTTTCTTCCAATGCAAGACAAAGCGCGTGATAGATCGGCAGATGATATTCCTGAATGCGGTAAGTTTCACTTTCCGGCGCCGCGATCACGATGTCGGCGAATTTTTCACAGATCCCTTTTCGATTGCCGGTCAAAAGGATCGATTTGATCCCCTTGACGCGGGCGGTCATCAACGCCTGCAACACGTTTTTTGAATTTCCTCCCGTGGAAATCCCGAAAAAAACATCTCCGGGACGGCCGAGCGCCCAAAGCTGCTGGGCGAAACAAAGCTGCGGATCGACATCGTTGGAAAATGCGCTCGCAAGTCCGGGATGCGACAACAGAGAAACCGCACGCAATCCGTTCTGTAATTTTTCCGCAGTATCACTCCCCGGTTGTCCGAAAAGATCGGCGAAATTTTTCTTCACTTCCGGAGAAAGGGGACGTTTCGACTTGAACCCCTTCATCAATTCGCCACAAATATGCTCGCAATCGGCGGCGCTTCCGCCGTTTCCGGCAAGGAAAAGAATACCGTCCCGCTCATAAAGCGACAACAATTCATCCAAAGCCGAAAACAAAACTTCGCGGAGCGCCGTCAGTTCCGGAAAACGCTCAAAAAGTTTTTCAATTTGAGATTTAGACGTTTGCATTTCAGGATTCTCCAATATATCTTATATAAGATAGTGGAGAAGCGGTTTCTTTTCAAGGCGAGAAAGAGAAATCATTCCGATTTCAGAAGATTTTAACAAAAAGAAGAAAAAAAGCTGTTAAAAACCTGTAAAAAAGTCGTTGAAAAAAAGTTTTCGACTTTTTGAAAACGCTTCGTCATCGAAACTGTCGACAAAGATGCGTTTCTTTAAACTCGTGAAGGAAAAGAAGTTAAAAAAGCTGTGAACAAAAAAGTCGAACCCTTATTCTTATTATAATCTATAAATTAAGAATATAAAAGAAATAAGAGAATTCCGGAAATTCACTTCAAGGACAGGAGAATCAATATGAAATTCAAAGTCGAAAGAGAAAAATTCCACCGGGCACTCGGCCGCGTCGGCAATATGACCAACAACCGGGCGATCCTTCCCTTGCTCAACAACGTTCTGCTCGAATGCGAAGACGGCAAGCTGAAACTGACGACCACCGATCTTGAATTGCGCATGAGCACCGAAATCGAAGCGGAAGTGATCGAAACCGGTAAAACGACCGCTCCGGCGAAGAAACTCAATTCGCTGATTTCCTGCATGAGCGGAGCCGAAGTCGAGATCGAAGCGGACGAGCTCGACCACGTCAAACTCAAATGCGGTACCGGAAAATTTACGTTGCTCGGTCTGCCCGCCAAGGATTTTCCCGAAGCGGCGGAGAACATGACCGATCACGTCGTTTCGATCAAGGAAAAAACGATCCGCAAAATGATTTCTTCGATCAATTACGCCGTCAGCGCCGACGATTCCCGCAAAGTCCTGACCGGCGTACTGATGAGTCTCAAGGAAACGAATATGACGCTGGTCGCCACCGACGGCAAAAGAATGGCGATCCAGGAAGGCGCTCCCGAAAGCATCGAAGGCGGTGATGCCGACGCGATCATTCCGTTGCGCGCGATCAATGAATTGCGCCGCGTGGCGGAAAGCGACGAAACGATGAAAATTTTCATCGGCGAGAAACAGTGCGTTTTCAAAGGCGGCGATTTCGAGCTTTCCAGCAAACTCATCGAAGGCAATTACCCGAATTACCGTCAAGTCGTGCCGACTTCTTTCACCCGTGAGATCGAAATCCCGACCGATCTGCTCAAAAGCCGGATCCAGACGATGTCGCTTCTGTTGCCGGACACCAACAGTTTCATCATTCTCGGATTCAGCGAAAACCAATTGCAGGTTTCCGCTTCCAGCAGTGAGGTCGGTGAAGGCAGCGACACGATCGACATCCAATATTCCGATGAATCTTTCGAGATTTCTTTCAATCCGCAATTTCTCATCGAACCATTGGTCAATACCGATGTCGAAAGCGTTCGCATCAAGGTAAACGATCCGATCAATCCGGTGGCGATGGAAGCTGGTGAAGGTTTCCTCTACGTGATCATGCCGATCCGTAAAAAATAGCGTATTTTTCGATGTTGCAGGAAATTAAGCTCGTTAATTTTCGCAACTTTTCTACGGGAAATCTGATCCTTTCCGGTCGGGACGTCGTTCTTTCCGGACCTAACGGTTCCGGAAAGAGCAATCTTCTGGAAGCGATCCATCATCTTTCGTTGCTCCGGAGTTTTCGCGGCGCACGCAGTCGCGAAGAGATCAAAATCGGAGAAAGCGAATTTTTTCTTTCCGGGAAATTGAGAAAAAACGGTGTTTCCGAAATCCTTTCCGTACGGGAAAAATCCGACGGACGCAGGGAACTTTTCATCGGTGAAACAAGATTGCGCAAAAGCAGTGAATTCATCGGTGAGTTTCAGACGGTTCCCTTCGTACCCGAAGACCGTATGATCGCGGGAGGTCATTCCGGGTACCGGAGAAAATTTTTCGATATTCTGCTTTCCGCGCTTGACAAAAAATATTTTTTCGCTCTTTCCCGCTATCATCGGGCGCTCGATCAGCGCAACCGCGCCTTGAAGGAAAATAAACTGTCTGTCGCCGCCGCGTTTGAGGAAGAATTGTCCGAATGCGGCGTTGAAATCGGAAATTGCCGCGCGTTTTATTGTAAAAAAATCGTCGCCGAAATGAATGAACTTTTTTCCGGAAAATATCATTTCGAGGCGAAATATTTGCGCGCGTTTCCCGAAGAAAAGGAAAAATATCTTGAAAAATTGAAAGAGAGCCGTCCCCGCGAGGCGTTGAAAAAATGCACCCTTTTCGGTCCGCAACTTGATGAATTTGAATTTCGTCTTGACGGAAAACTTCTTCGCGGATATTGTTCCGCCGGTCAACAACGATTGACTTCCCTTTTGTTGCGCCTCACCCATTTCCGGCTTCTTCGCAATGAAACGCCCCGTATTCCCGTCATCGCCCTTATTGATGACGTCACCGGTGAACTGGATCGGGAAAACATAAACCGTTTTTTGGAAAACATTTCCGCCGCCGACCAGAGGATTTTCACGTTCACCGACGTTCCCCGCCATGAATTTTTTGACGCCGCCGTCGTCATTCCGGTGAAAGAAATCGTCTGACGGCAAAGATCTCTTCCGCAAAAAATCCTCCTTTTTGAAAAAGACGCATCCGTATCGCGGAACCGTCTTTTTTTTTGTTATCCATTGTTTTTCCGCAAAAATTTTCTCTCCGTGTAAGAAAGATCTTTTTTCCGGTAGTCGGTTGAAAGGAGAAAAAAAGGAGAGAATATATGACCGGAAAAACTCGATCGATCTTTGTTGTTGTGGCGGCGTTGTGTTTTTGCGCCGTCGTTTCCTTTCCCGCAAATGCGGAAACCTTTCTTTCCGGCGAGCAAAAAAAAGAATGGAACATTTTGACGGAGAAATTAAAAAAGTTGCAGGGACAATTAAAACTCAAAAAAGGGGAATTGGCGCGCGCGAAAACCAAAGAGGATCAAGCCCGGGAAAATTGCCAGAAACAGAAAGAAAAAGGCAAACACAAAAAGAAGGAATGCAAATGCTGTACGGTCAACAGCGACAATTTTACGGCGAAATTTTTAAAAAATACGCGCCCGTCCTGTTGCAAAGATTACGTCAAAGCGGCGCTTAAAAGACGGGAAATCGCGGATATTGTCGATGAATTATCGTTTCAGATCGAAAAAATTTCCGCCCGGATGAAAGACCTTCGCGCCGGAAAACCGGCTCCGCCCGTACAAAAAGCGCAAATCTGCCGCATCAAACCGGAAACCATGAGTCAAAACGGTGATATCAGCAAAAACAACGACGAAATCATCTTCCGGTCGGAATCGTCGATCGCCGGACGCTGGCAACTCACACCGGGAAAATATTTCATCTGGGTGAAGCGCGGACTCAAAGACAAGAAAACGAAAAAAAGCATCATCAATGTGCAGATCAATCAAACGACGTTCAAAGATAAATTTTCCGATGACGAAGTCGAATGGGAAAAAATCGGAAACTACACATTGAAGGAAAATTTTATTCGCGTCATATTTGAGATCGAATCGGACGGCGCGGTCGTCATTCAGGATATTATTTTGACGCCGGATTCGGGTTTCAATCCGAAAAAAGCGGATCTTTCGTCTCTGCCCGTACTCGGAGAAAAATAAAACCGTACGCATTGCACGTTTTTTCTCTCCTTCATATTGCGGATTTCGGCCTTCCGGTCGTTTTCCGCAATATGTTTTTTTGAGACCAATACCTGCGCCGCTGGGGGCGCGAGTGCGGGCGCTGCGGTTCCCCCCGCGTAAAGAAACACGGATTCCGTTGAAAAGGCATAAAAAAACCGGTCCCGACAACGGAACCGGCAAAAGAAGTGGCGAGAGAGACGGGACTCGAACCCGCAACACCCACCGTGACAGGGTGGTACTCTAACCAATTGAGCTACTCCCCCGCTAAAAGTCTTTTTTACAGCCATTCAGC
>JAKSOG010000037.1 GCA_024405715.1 Victivallaceae bacterium
GGGTGATCCCCCTCCCCCGATGCGTTTTACTCCTTCAAAAAGAGCCGGCGCATCCGGTCGAAACGCGCCAGGGTCGCTTCTCCGAACTTTTCGAGCTGACGCCGGACGGCGTCGGGGGATTTTTCCTGCATTCCGCCGGATTTGGAAAAAAATTTGTCGGCGAAACAAACCAGCAGTTCCTCGGGAGTTTCAGGCAGAAAATCCCGCGCGGGCAACGGAAGACGCTGCGCGACGATCTCGGCGGCGGAAAGACCGCATCCGGTATGGCGTTCGCAGATACGGGCGTATTTTTCCAGATCGACGCGATGCGCCCTGCCGTAGGCGCGCACCATTTCGGCGCCAAGGATGCCGTGGGCGATGTAGGGGGCGGCACCGTCGCAGAAAATCGACGGGGCATGACACCTGCCGATCCCGATGTCGTGAAGCATCACGGCGTCGGCGACGAAAGCGGCGTCGATGCGGGAATTTTCATTGAGCAGAGAGAGCGCTTTTTCGCGCACCTGCATACTGTGGCGGAGCAAGATCCGCCGCATCGGGGTGTTTTCGGAATAAAACGAAAAAAAGATCTCCTGCCAATCCATCGCGAACCCCATCTTTTCCGATGCCGTTTTTCTTTAATATAACGGCGCATTCGGGTTTTGCAAGACTTGAAAAAGCGCGCCGAGGCACTATATTTTGTGAAAACTCATCGGGATACGGATTATGAAATACGTTTTCGGACCTTTGCAATCGCGCCGTCTCGGCGTTTCGCTCGGGATCGGACTGATCCCCGCGAAGACCTGCAATCTGAACTGCATTTACTGCGAAGCGAACGCGACGACGCACGCGACGAATGTGCGCCGGGAATACGTCCCGACCGACGCGGTGATCCGCGAACTGGATGAAACGCTGAAAAACGCGCCCGCGCTGGATTCGATCACTTTTTCCGGCGCCGGCGAACCGACGCTTCACAACGGGATCGGAAAGATCGTCGATTTCCTCAAAACGAATCATCCTCGCTACCGCGTGACGCTTCTGACCAACGGACTCCTGCTCGGCGATCCCGTTTTACAGCGGGAATTGAACAAGATCGACCTGGTCATCCCCTCGCTCGACGCTTCCTGTCAGGAAGAATTCGACGCCATCAACCGCCCCGATCCGCCGGTGCGTTTCGACGACGCGGTCGCGGCGCTCGCCGATTTCACCGCGCAGGCGTCGTGTCCGGTCTATCTCGAACTTTTCATCGTGCCCGGCATCAACGATTCCGACGCGTCGATCGCGCGTTTCGCAAAAATCGTCGCCGGGATAAAACCCGCCAAAGTCCAGCTCAATTCGCTCGACCGCCCCGGCGTCGATCCGGCGTTGCGCCCCGCGCCGGAAAGCACGATCCGGCGCTTCCTCGCCGCCCTCGGTCCCGTCGCTCCGGAAGTCGAAGCGATCCGCCGCGCCTAATCTTCCTTTTGCAGCAGCACCGCCTTGGTGCGGAAGTCGCCGATGCCGGAAAAGACGATCTTTTGTCCGTCGGTACGCGCGTCGATGCTTTCCGCTCCGAAAGCGCGCAGAAGTTTCCATTTCCCCGGCAGATCCGCCGAAAAATCTCCGGGAGCATCGCCGAATGCGTGAAGTACGACGAGCGCGAGCGCGTCGTTGCAACGCAGAAAGATCTGAACTCCCTGCGGTGCGAGCCAGGCGGGGGAGATCGCGCGGGTCACGCGATTGTTTCCTTCGCGGAGCACCGGCACCGCTTCACGGTAAAATCCGCACGCTTTCTCGACCAGCAGACGCTGGTGTTCGTCCAATTTCGCAAGTTCTCCGGAAAGACAGAGCCGCCCCAGAAATCCCGCGGCGAGCGAGTAGCAAAGCCGGTCGTCGTCATCCTCGGGATGAAGCACCGCCCATATCTGATTTTTCCGCACGGGGATCAACCCGGCGGTATTGGCGGCGATGATCGGGATCTCGACGCCTTCGTGCGCATCGGAAAAACTCGCCATCGAACTCAATCGCATCCACGCGCTCGAAAGACGATGTCCGCCCGACGCGCAGATTTCCAGCACGAGATCGGGCAACGCTTCCGCGATCATCCCGAAAAACTTTTTCACGCCGAGCGCGTGTTGCCGCAACCCTTCGCCTTTGGATTCCGCGCCGTCGCACCCGTAGCCCGTCGGAGAATTGTAATCGACTTTCATATAGCCGATGTCGTTGTCCCTCAAAAAGGCGATGACTTTTTCCGCGAGATAGCGGATCACCTCTTCTTTGCGGAAGTCGAGGAAGCCGCGTATCCCGGTGCGGAGCCGGGCGCCGTCGAAATGGAGGAACCATTCCGGCTTTTCCCTGTAAAGGCGGCTGTCGACGACGGCGTTTTCAAACTCGAACCAGATGCCGGGAATGTATCCTTTTCCGCGCAATTCGGCGGAGAATGCCTTCAATCCAGCCGGATATTTGTCGGGGACGACGACCCAGTCGCCGATGCCGTAACCGTCCTTGCGGAACCACCCGTCGTCCATCACGAAGTAACGGATCGGATAACGCCGGAGCATATCGGCGATCGGCAGCAGATTTTCCGGATAGGGCTTGCCCCAGGTCGTACACCAGTCGTTGAAAAGGATCGGCAAGTCCTTTTCGGACTCTTTGACTTCGCCCTGACCGTAACCGACAAGACGGTTCTGCACGTCCTGCTCGTCGCCGCGGCAGACGGTCAGCGCCGCTTCGCCGGAATCGAAGATCTCGCCGGGCGCGAGAAACTTTTTCCAATGACCGAATTCCCGGTCGGGAATACCGCCGGAAAGATTGATCGAATCGAGCGAACGGCTGAATTCCAGTTGCCACGATGCGAATGCGTCGAGCGACGCGCCCCAGGCGACTCCGGCGCGTTCGTCGAGAAACGCCGCCTGCGGGAAGTAATCGCGCACCGGTGTCATCCCCAGTTCGCCGAAACGCAGTGTGCGCTGAACGAATCCCGCCCAGGAGCGTTCCAAACCGCAATCCTCGATGCGGCGGATTTCGGGCCGCCCCTCGGCGCTCCATCCGCTCAACCAGCGCGCGATGCGGTAACATCCCGGGCCATCGTCCGGTTGAAAGGGCGAAAGACCGCCGAGCGAAAATGCGGCGAGATATTCCAGCGCGAGCGTTTCATCGCCCGTATTTTCCAGCGACGTCGAAACGGTCACGAAACGGGCATTTTTCCCCTCACATACGCGCTGACGCGCGACAAGTCCGCGGTCGTCGCGCATCGTCAGCAATACGCCGTCCGGAAGATCGGCCAATTCATAGGTTTTGAGACGTTCCGTGCTGCCGGAGTTGCGCATCGAACTGCCCGCCGAATAAAGCCACGCATTGGGGTCTCCGGAAATTTTGAACTGGATGGCGTTTTCCGGACGCGCGGCGAAAAATTCAAGATCCCATATCTTGTGAAGCACCCGGCAGGCGACGGTATCGTTGTTGTCGCGCCGATGCGAAATGATACGCTCTTCCATTTCCGCGGGAATGAGTTGAAATTCGATGCGTTTGCCCTCCCCCAGCGTCGGTTGGGCGACGGCGCCCGTTTCCTCGTACCAGAGTGCGAGCATATCGCCGAAACGTCTTTTTTTGATCAGCGTGAACATAAATACCTCCTTTTTTTGGATTGCAAGGTCAAAATTCTTTCAGGTTTCCGGGCGAAGCGCCGTACGCGGCGATGGATGCGCGCAGTTTGACGCAACCCGGACAATTTTTTTCACAGAGCATCAATGCGGGATCTTCGGCAAAAAGCGTTTTCATCGCTTCGGCGAGAGGCCCCGCCTCGAAAACGACCGTTTCCGCTTCTCCGAATGAAAACGTATGAACGAGCCCGCGCGCCAAAAGTTTTTGAAAATAAGGCGCCTCCTTCCCGAGATGATACCAGTTGCCGCGACAGCCGCCGGGATAATGGGTCTCGACTTTTTTTCCGGCGTTTTTGACGCGCACGACGACGCGTTCGAGATAAGAGTTGTACCACGCTTCGCAAGCGTGCAAAAATGTGTTGGAATCGACCGAATTTTCACCGACGAGCAGGATCTTGCCCCCCTCGTCGCGCAGTTTCGCCCACGCTCCGTCGGGAGAAAAACAATCGTAAGGATCACTTTGCGCGACGAAACGCGCCGCATCGCGTCCCCGCGCCAGAACCGAATGCGACGGATTCCGGCTGCGTACGACACCCGGCATCGTCCGGAAAATACGCGGAAATACGCCGATCCACTCCACGACGGGAGTTTCGCCGGGATCGTACTCGAATTCACCCGGAATATCGCAGACGTTGCTCAACGCGGGCATCGCGACGATCCCGTCGTTTCCGACCGCATCCAGCAACGCCGCGATCGCGGTCGCGGCGCCGCCCCCGACATTTCCCATCGCGCTCAAAGAGGCGTGCACCATCACCTTGTCCCCGGGGACGATCCCGCCCCGCCGCAAATCGGCAACGAGCGCGTTTTCGTCGAATACGGGACGGATGATCTTTTCCGCGGCGCCGAGTTCCAGCGCCCGGTGCGCGGCAACGCCGAGACGCGCCGCGATCTCCCCGAAACGTCCCTCTTTTTCATCGGGCCCGAAATCTTCCGCCGCCCAGACGATGCGGGCGATCCGATCGAGCGGACGTTTCCCGTCGAAGAGTGCGGCGGTCTTTTCATCGATCCCGCATTTTTCCGCCGCATCCGGGAAAAAACGGATGATTTCCGACGCGGGATCGCGGCGGAATTTTTCGGGAGCGCGATGCGAAAGGATCTGCAACGCCGCCGCGCAAATCCCGGAAATTTCCGCGGCAAGGTCGCGGATCTCCCGCGCGGAAGCCGCCGTGTTTTTCAGCCGTTCGATCTCCCAGTCGCGCCGGGCGGCAAGGCGCCGCGCCCGCAACGCCTTTTCCGTTTCCGAAGCGTCGCGCAACTGCAACGCGGCGAAACAAAGTGCGCGAAACGACGCAATGAAAACACCGGGATCGTCCATCGTATGAAATCTCCGCAAAAAAACCGGATATACCATATCATCTTTTCCCGGAAAAATCCAGTCGTTTTTTGCAAAATGCACGACGGCGGATTATAGTATCCACCCGGTGAAAAAAACAAAAACATCTTTTCAGAAAAGGAAAGCGTTTATGGAAATTTTCAGTATGTTCCGGCATCGGGGATTGCTGTTGATCTATTACCGGCAGAAAAATATCTTCGACCTCGCGCTGATCCCGGAAGAAATGGAAAATCAATTGGCGGCGCGGCGCACGGAAATTTTCGATACGCTTGCGGCGCGTTCGATCTGCAAGGCGCTTGATTTCGCTTTCCCCACGCTGGAAGCCGAAAGCATGATCCAGTTCAAGATCACGGGCACGGCATCCGCCAACGACGCCGGATCGACAATGCGTAACGCACTTTGCACCAAGGAGTTGGAATTCCTCGGACAACAGGAAAAAAACGGCACGGTCACGACCTCTTTCGCGTACCGGAAGAACCTCTTTTTCGATCATCGCGTAAAGTGGCTTCGCCGCGGCGTGGAAATTTCCGTCGCCGTGCGCAACGAAACGGGGAAAAAGGTCCGTTTCGACTACTTGAGCAGTTTTTCGCTCGGAATGCTTTCCCCCTTCCAGAAGGAAGACGGCGCCGGGAACTACGTCATCCACCGCGTCCAGTCCAACTGGGCGGCGGAAGGCCGGCACGAAGCCGTCGAAGCGGAAAAGCTCGGTCTTGAAATGTCGTGGCAGGCGGCGGGGCCGCGCAGTCTCCGTTTCGGACAGACGAGTACGAAACCCGTCCGCAAATATTTTCCTTTCGTCGGTTTCGAAGACCGCAAAGCGGGCGTTCTCTGGGGGGCGGAAGTCGAAGCGCTCGGCGCCTGGGAACTGGAAGTGGCGCGCTTCTGCGACGCCTGCAACCTTTCCGGCGGCCAGCCGTGCCGTGAATCCTGCGGCTGGCATATGGACCTCGACGATGGCGCGCGTTTTGAAACCATGCCCGCGACCGTCGCGTGTGTGCGGGGAGACATCCTCGACCTTTTCAACGCATTGCTCGACTGCCGGACGCAAAAGCCGCGATGCCGCGCGGAAGCAGATCTGCCGCCGCTTTTCAACGAATTCTGCACGACGTGGGGCGATCCGCGCACGGCGAAACTGCTCCCCGTCATCGACAAAGTCAAACCGCTGGGATTGCGTTATTTCGTCCTCGACGACGGCTGGTTCCGGCGCGATGACGCGGCACGTCAGGGGGATTGGCTCATCGACGAAACGAAATACGACGGTTCTTTCGACGCATTTCTCGACACGATCCGCGCCGCGGGAATGATCCCCGGCGTCTGGTTCGAGATGGAAACCGTTTTCGCCGATTCCGCCGTCGCCAAAGAGCATCCCGAATATCTTTTGACGCTCGACGGCGCACCGATCCGCAACGGCGACCGTTTGTTTCTCGATCTGCGCAGGGAGGAAGCCCGGGATTTTCTGCGCCGCCGCGTGATCGGATTTTTGCGCGATCACAAGATCGGGTACGTCAAAATTGATTACAATTCCTCGATCTCCTGCGGGTGCGACGGTCCGGATGCGCCGCAGGAAAATCAGCGCAACTACACGCGCGCCGTGCGCTCGTTCTACGACGAGATCCGCGCCGCGTTGCCGGAACTTGTCATTGAGATCTGCGCATCGGGCGGCCATCGGCTGTCGCCGGGGTGGATCGACTTTTCCGATATGGAAAGTTTTTCGGACGCCCACGAGTGTCCCCAACTGCCGATGATCGCCCTCGACGTGCAGATGTTAAGCCCGATGAACAAAAATCAGATCTGGGCGGTTCTGCGCGAGGATGACGATTCCCGCCGTTTGCACTATTCACTTGCCGCCGCGATGCTGGGCAGGATGTGCCTTTCCGGCGAACCGGACAAGTTGCCGGATGAAAAATTCGCGATCGTGCGCGCAGGCGTCGATTTCTACCGCGCGATCGCGCCGCTGTTGGACCGCGGAAGTTTCCGGCTCGGTCACGTCATCGGCGACTACCGCTCGAAACCGAGCGGATGGCAGACGCTTGTGCGCGGCGACGAAAAAAATCGTTTCGTCGTCGTCCACACCTTTGAAAACGCGCCCGGAAAGATCGAAATCGAAGTTCCCGAAACGATGGAAATCGACCGCGTTTTCGCAGAAGCATCGTTGAAGTGGACTCTTTCGCGGGGGGTGCTTGTGATTGAAAATCCCGGTGATTTCGCGGGCGCGGCGTTTCTGTTGCGACACATTTGATTTCCCTTTTCCCGAAAAGGCATTCTTTGCGATACACAACACGTCCAGAAAGGAAAGGATTATGAAACGCATTGTTTTATTTATTTTCATCTTTGCGGCGTTTTTCTTGTCCGCCGGGGAAAAATACCGGATCATTCTACTGGGCGATCTGCATTTCGACGCGGACGCGCGGACTTACCATTCCCGTTGCCGGGATTTCAACCGCCGCATCAAAGAATTCAACCGCAACGCCGAAATGTGGCGCGAAAGGATGCCGAAACTGCTCGCCGCCGCCGCGAAACTGGAAACAGCCGACACCAAAATGATCGTCCAGCTGGGAGACCTCATACAAGGCGACTGCGACGACGCCGAAACGCATCGCGTTTTCCTTGAAGACGCTCTGAAAAAAGTTTCCGGCTTTTTCACCCGCCCCGTCGTCGTCGTCACGGGCAATCATGACATCCGCGGCGAAGGAGCGGCCCCGGTCTGCCGCGAAGTTCTCGCCCGGCACAACGCCGAAGCGCTCGGGATCCCGGTCCGCGACAGCAATTATTCCTTCGACTGCGGCGGCGACACGATGGAATTCGTCGATCTGAATTCCCCCGATCCCGCCGTCTTTTTGCAGGAAAAAGAAGGACGTTTCCATTTCCTTTTCACCCACGCCCCCGCGTTGCCCGACGACACGCTCAACACCCGCTGGATGCTGCTCGGCAAAAACGACGAAATGCGCCGTCGGGCGCTGGATTGTTTTTTCCGGCGGGATATGCTGATTTTCACCGGACACACGCACCGTTTCGTACACCACAAATGGGAAAGGAACGGCGAAACGATCGATCAGATCATTCTCAGCAGCGTTTGGGCAAAAAAAGATCTTAAAGAATTGCGCGTACGCTTCACCAACGCCGCCGACTACGGCAGGATCATCAACTCCGTAAAGGCGACGGAGGAAGCGGAGTTGGCAAGCAAAATCGACCAGCAGGAACTTCAGGCGGAATACCGTCCGTTGCTCAAGGAATACTTTCTTGCCGCCAACGCCGGATTCGCCGCGCTCGACGTCGGAGACGACGGGGTCGTTTTCACGCTCTACGGCGGCGACGATGCCGAAAAACCGCTGAAAGTCATCCGGTTGCGCTGACCGTCCCCGAAAGGCCGCAGGGGGAGCGGATTTTTTCGTTGACTTGTCAAAGTGAATGTTGATTTTCAACGACTTACAACTTTTCTCGAATCGCGTGTGCCTACACGCGGTCAAGATAGAAAAACGCGCTTTTTCGTCGGGATTGACGGGACTTTTTAAGTTGGATTTTAGGCAGGGAACACGGAGACAACTCATAACGCCATTTCACAAATGTCGTCTGCGCAAATGCCTCCCTTCACGAATCTTCTGCATCCCCCAACTGGCAATGACATAATCCGCAAACTGCATTGCACAATCTGCATAATCTTCGTTTCTTTCTGCACAATCCGATTTGAAAATTGTGCAGAACTGGCGTATATTAGTATGCCAAGCAGGAGATATGTTTTATGAGACAATTTGATTATTCAGGATTACCGGAGAAATTGCTGACACCGGAAATCTGTAATCTGCTTTCAGCAATTCATGAATACCGCGGGAAACAGGCACTATTCATCACCGCCAAAAAGGACGTGCTGCAAACACTTCTTGAAATTGCCGTTATCCGGAGTACGGATTCTTCCAACCGGATCGAGGGTGTTTTGACCTCTGATGACCGGCTTAAAGAGCTGGTTGAACAGAGAGCCGAACCGATATCCCGCAATGAACGGGAAATCGCCGGATACCGGGATGTTCTTGCCGCGATCCATGAAAATTACGAATACATTCCAGTAACGCCGAATACAGTTTTGCAACTTCACCGCGACCTTTATTCCTTTCAGCCGGCCGGAATCGGAGGACATTGGAAAAACTCCGACAACTTCATTGCAGAAACCGATACCATAGGCAGAAAACATATCCGTTTTACTCCGACACCGGCGGTTGAAACTCCGGATGCGATGGAGTGTCTCTGCCGCGCATATTCGGATGCGGTTCAGCATGAAGTATATGATCCGGTACTGCTTGCCGCGCTTTTTATCTTTGATTTTCTATGCATTCATCCGTTCAATGACGGCAACGGGCGTATGAGCAGACTGCTGACACTGCTTTTGCTTTATCGAAGCGGCTATATTGTCGGGAAATACATCAGTCTTGAAATGCTCATCGAAAAATCCAAGCAGACTTATTATGAAGCGTTGCAGAAAAGTTCCACTCATTGGAACAGTGCGAAAAACGATTACATCCCGTTTGTGCGCTTTTTCCTCGGAATGGTCATCAAAGCCTACCGGGAATTTGAAGACAGAGTCACTCACGTTTCCACCGGCAAAACCACAAAAGCAGACCGCATCCGTCTTGTTTTCGAGTCCCGTCTCGGCAAAATCAGCAAAGCCGATATCGCGGAGCAATGTCCGGACATCAGCATTTCCATGATTGAACGTACCTTGAAGGAGCTGCTTGACGCAGGAATCATTGAAAAGGTCGGAAGCGGTAAGCGGACCGCTTACGTCAAACGCTGATCCCGTTTCCCGCACGGACACTCCTCTCGCCGGAGATCGTCCACAAGGCGTTGACGGGGGACTTACCCGTCAATGCCAAAAGTCTAATGTTCGGCAACATCCCCGCCGATGCACGAGGAGCAGAAGCACGTGGCGGGGATATAAAAAACCCCCGGGGTAGTGTCCGATATTTTGCGCACATTTGTTTCTGACTGATTGCAGAACCACGTGCATTGGCGAAGCCGAAACAAACCGACCGGAACGGTCGGTCTTCTTTTTCGCAAGATCGGCATCTTTTTCGCAACATTTGATGCTTGAATTTTTGACGAAACAGCGGTATTTTATTCCAAACAAGTATCAAATTCAAATGTGTTTTTGGATACAAAGGAGTGATTATGAAGCAATTATACTGTTTTATCCTGATCGCGATCGCCGCCTGCCTGACGGCGGGACCGCAGAAAATGGCACCGACCATCGGCACCAAAGGTCCTGTCATCGCCGTTCTGAATGGCGGCCGCCCTTATCTCGGAAACGAGATGTGCAATATGCTGATCAAAGCCGGTTGCCGCGGCATCAACGTCAACGGGACTTATCTTGACGGTTTTTCCGGCGCGCCGATCCGCATCAATATGACCGACAAGGTCGAACCTACCCCTTTTGACGGCATCACGCCGCTTTTGAAAAGGCTTGCTGGCAAGAAACTTGTGATTTTTCACGACATCCCCGCGGATTCAATGAGCCGGATGTTGACAAAAGAACGCATCGCGCAACTTCGCCGATATGTTGAAAACGGCGGCAACATCCTCTTTACGCTCGACTGTCCCAATGAAGTCGGCGACCTTTTGCCGCTTGAAATGGAGGAAGCGGGCGAGGTGGGAATGCCGCTTTTCGCCGACCGTCCGGCAGGCGAAGATTTTGCGTTTTTCCCCGAAAAGATTCCCGTTTACCGGGCGATCCACCCCGGCCGCGCTGTCGACGGCGCAGTTGTTTTGAGTGTGATCCGCGATGAAAAAGGCAACGAAGTCGCGCCTTTCCTCGTCCGCAAGTCGATCGGCAAAGGCACGGTCACCTTTCTGAATGCCGAGATCGCCTTTGCGCGGCAGATGAAAGAATTTTCCAACTGGGCGTATGCGAGAGCGTTTTTCATCGCCGTCGCCGGAAATTGCGCCAAGATCAAAGTCAATGTCAATCCGCTCATCCAGAAAATGCAGGATATTCCCGCGCGGCAGGAGATCGGGGAAATCGCCGTCGATGTAAAAATTCCGCAACTTGCTGTTGCAGAAGATGTTGACGCGCCGAAAATCACGGGCAAAACCGCCGTATTTTCCAACGGTTGCCGACTGACACTCGCCGCCGACGGCAGCGTTGAAATCATCTATCCGGGCAAAAAAGACGCGTTGATCCGCAACTACCGGATTCCCGAAATCAGTTATTCCACCGACCGCACCCTCTTTGACGCGGCGACGGCGGAAGCGACTGACGGAGCGGCAAAGGTGACCGCCGCCGGCATCAAATGGCAAGTTGCCGGCTTTGCCGCCGACGGCAAATGCGCCGTCATCACCTACCGTGCCAAAGATTCCGAGATGCGCTGGATCTTCACCGCCGGCAAACTTGCCCTTGACGGCAGGGAATACACGGGCATCGCCGACCGCGTTAAAGTCGTCAAGTGTCCGCTTTACATCAACAAAATCGTTTTCACTTCGGAACTCACGCCGGAAAAACCGCTTTTCGCGCGCCGTTGCGCCTGCTATCAGCCGCCGCGCGGTTACCACGATTTCGACATGACAGGCAAAACGGCGGCGGACACGTCGCTTTGGGGCGTTTTCGGCAGCGGTCAGCCGTTTGAACTTGTCGCCTGTGAAAATGCCGTTTTTCTCGCCGGCATCGACGAGGCGCAAGCCGTTTCCACTCAACTTTTCCGCAAAAAAGGCGACAAGGCGATCACGCGCATCCGTCATCACGGTTTCGGTCGCGTCCACGCTCCCGTGGCGAGCAAAAACTACTGGCACTGGTACGATGTCGGCGCCGAACGCGGACACAACGAATATCTGGCGATGTATCAATATATGCGTCAAAATTTGCGCCGCAAGGCGGGATTGAAAGAACTCTCCGCCTACCCCTGCGTTTCCGTCGTCCATCAAGTCAGCGCCGAGGAGCAGGAGATCGTCCGCCAAACCGCAGCAAAGGCGGGCTACCGCTTCTTCAAACTCATCGGCTGTGAAGAGCCGGCGGACGTTTCTTTCAGCGCAAGCCGTTTCCCGTTGATCCGCGAAATGCGCGATATGGGGATGCGTTCGCACATCTGGACCGCCGGAAGTTACGTTCAGGGCGACGGCGGCTGGATCTACAATCATCACCCGGAATGGTTCGTCCGCGACAAGAATGGCAAGATTTTCGCCTACGGCGACGGACGCTATCCCGTCATCGACATCAACGATGAAGCATACGGCAAGTGGTTCCGCGAACTCGTCACGCCCGCGCTCGATGCCGGCATCGGCTGGGTCTACCGCGATATGGACGGCGCGGCTTCCGACACCGTCAACTATGCCAAAAAGGAAAGCCCCAACGGGCTTGCGGCGCAAATTGAACTCTACCGTTTTTTCCACGAAAAAGATTGCCGCGTCGCGATTGAGGGGATGAATCCCCTGGTGATCGACGAAAACTGGTACCGCCCCGCACTCTACACGCCGTTTGCCGGCATTGAATTCTGTCTCGTCGGCGGTGCGCCGTGGGGATGGTTCTACGAGGGGCTGGAACTGGACTTTTTCCGTCTGGGGATGTTCGACTGCTTCCCGATCACGGAGTTTTCCGGCTACACTTTCCGCTTTGAACGCATCAAGGACGAACTCGTCCGCGCCGACCGGATGGTAAGTCTCGTGCCGAAATTCAACGAAGCGCTCGATCACGTCGGGATGCCTTTCATCCGCGAAACGGATTTCGGCACGACGTGGATGAGTGAAAAAGGCGGTGCGCTCTTTTTCTGGAATCCGGCGAAAAAAGTGACAGTCAACTTGCCGGAAAACTGGCGGATCAAAGGCGTCGACGGCAACGTCCTCACCGACGTCAAAGCCGATGCGATCTACCTTTTGGAAAAGAAATAGAGGTATTTTCCATATATTTTGATGCAATCAGTCCGCGTCGGGTATCTCCTCACGGACTGATGTTTCCGCTTTCCCTCTACGCGAGTTTGGCGACTTTGAGCGCGTTGTCCTCTTTGTAGAACTTGTAATCGTCGCTTGTCCAGCAACCGTCTTTGAAACTCGCGTTTTGTCCCGCGATCGAAACGCTTCCCGCCCAATCCCAGTTGACGAGATCCATTGCGTCGTCGGCAGTCGCCACCGTCCACTCGTTGCCGTCAAACGTACCGAAAAAAAGTGCGTCACCATGGAAATCGTTATCCGCATCGCCGAAAGTCAGCGTCGCGCCATCGGAAAAATCCCAAACGGAGATATCGCTCAGACGCGACGATTTCGTCAGTGTTACACTGCCGCCGGAAATGCTCACCTGATCGAATCCGACGACTTTCGCGTCAAGCACTCCCGAAAAACCGTCGAAAGTCAGGAAACGGCGAACCGTATTTGCACTGCCGACACAACTTACCGCCGTCGTCGCATCGTGGCTGTCGCCGCAAACAATGCTCTTGTTTCCGAAGATAAGATTGTCGGCACTCCCAGTAAACGTCAAGTTCGACGAACCGATGATGATTCCCAGACCGCTTGATCCGGCAACGAGGTTACCTTCGATGGAAACGACGTTTTCGCTCGTGTCAATCGTAATGTTGGTCGAACCGGTGATGTAGGAATTACCCCTTGTTGCAAAACTGTTTTGCGCCGCGATGTTGCCGCCGAAAATGTCGCGCAGGAAAGTTCCGCCCGTGATGTCGACGTGGGTATTGGAAGCTCTCGTGCCGCGTCCGCCGTAAACCGTACCGCCCTCTTTCTGAATGTAATTTCCGCCCGCGACCGCGTTGGCGAAGGTACCGCCTGAAATCGTCAATCGGGAAGCGTCGTTGACCGTCAAGACCGTATTTTCGTTGACGACGCTGCCCGCGCAAACGATGTTGCTGAAACTGCCGTCAGCGACGGAAACATTCGTGTCGGTATTGATGTCAACGCGGCAATTCGTCGCGTAAACACCGCCCGCCGCCGCGACGAAACTGCCCTCCTTGATGTTCAGACGGGCCACTTCCGAAACCGCGGTATCTTCGGAAAGAATCGTGTCGCCGCCGAATATCTTGCCCTCCAAAACATCTTCGACGATGAACTGCAAGTCTAAGTTATTCCAGTCAATCCGGTATGTTTTTTCGCCGGAAACGACTTTGGTCACAACATCAAGCTGCGCGACTGATTCGTTGTCGATATCGAGTGTGATCGGACAACTGCAACTTGTCGCATTCGTCGCCAACGTGTAAACGCCCGCAGTTTGCTCCTGATCGACGTTGACCGTGATGCTCAAATTGCTCTGCGATTCGCCGAACATCGTATTGAAGTTCGTCAGCAATTCTTTCATATCCGGCGTGCGGACGGAAAGATCAAGCACAAGTTGTGTTTCATCGGCGACCGCGACGGCTTTGGTCGAAGTGATGTTCGCCGCCGTCGTGATTTTTCCGGAAAGGACCATCGCCCCCTCGTTGTAAATCACCGCATCGACTCCGGACATCGTGATACGGTCTCCGACGAACGTTTGTCCGGAGGAAACGGTGAAACCGGAAAGCGTCACGTCCTGCGCCGCGACGATCTGCTTTTGGTCGAGCGCCAGACCGATATCTTCCTCCCGATAGGCCTTGCCCGTGTAAGTCGCCCCCGCGATGACGACGGTATCCGTCCCGCCGTCAAACGTTACAACGCCCACATCGCCCTGCCCCTGAATGGTAAGCGAAAGCGTCCCGTCGGCAAGATCCAAAGAATAATAGTTGGAGCCGTACGCCATTCCGCCGCCGACCGAAACGGTGAAACTTTTTTCAGTGTCGCCGTCGAGCGTAATCGTGAATTCAGTCTGCCTAAGCGTATCGACGCCCGTCGCCAGAACGTATTTCCCGAATGTCTGATCCGATGCGACGTTGATCGAGATCGTCAAATCTTTCTGCGATTCGCCGAACATCGTATTGTAGTTCGTCAAGAGTTCCTTGGTGGTCGTCCCCGCATAGACGGAAAGATCGAGCACAAGAGAAGTGTTTTCTTCGACCGAGATCGCATTGGTCGAAGTGATGTTCGCCGC
>JAKSOG010000038.1 GCA_024405715.1 Victivallaceae bacterium
ACAGTATGGTCCACGTCGATTTTATGATCGGGAGCCGCGATCTTGAGATCGACGGCGTCGCTCCGGACGGTAAAAAGATCCCCGTGTTCCGCGGGGGCACCTGGTGTTTTTGAAAATGACGGAAATCAAACGGTTTTTTCGCGCTTTTTACGGGAAACTCGCGTCGTCGCCGAAACGCGATATGCTTTGGTTCATGGCGGTCGTCGGGATCCTCTGGGCCGTGCAATGTTCGCTTTCCCAAACGATGCTTCCGACCGACACGAAAGAAGCGATCAGCTGGGGCGCGCAGTTCGAGTGGGGGTATTACAAACATCCGCCGCTGGCGGCGTTTCTGGCGTATTGCTTTTCCTGGCTCGGAGGTTTCCGGGACGGAATGCTTTATCTTGCGGCGCAACTTTCGATTTGCTGCGGAGTCTGGTTTATTTTTCTGCTCGGCAGGGACTTTTTCGGGGAACGGCGCGGCGCGATGGCGGCGTTGGCGCTTTACTTCCTTTTTTACTACAATCCGTCGCCGATGAATTTCAATCCGAATTTCGTCGAAATGGCGTTGCTGCCCGCATTGACGTTCGTTTTTTTCCGCACGTTGCGCGCGCCGTCGCTGTGGAAATGGGCACTTGTCGGCGTACTTGCCGCGCTGTCGATGCTCGGCAAATACTCCGCGGGCATCGTGCTGGCGGCGCTGTTTGTTTCGATGATGCTCAAAAAAGAGACGCGCGCGCAAGTGTTTTCGGCAGGTCCTTATCTTGCACTGGCGGTCTTCGTTCTGATCCTTGCACCGCATCTTTTCTGGCTGGCGAAGCACGATTTCACGCCGCTTGCCTACGTCGGGGAGTCGGTCGAGCGTTCGGAACACGGTTTCGCATTCGTTTTCGATGTTCTCGGAATGGCGCTTTATCCCTTTGCGATGGCGGCGGCGGCGTTTTTCGGCGCGTCGCTTCCCCGCCGCCGCTGGGGCAGGGAAGTCCGGTGCGACCGCACCGCCCTGCTTTGGGGCGTGATCCCGTGCGCGCTTCCGGCGCTGATCTTTTTCGTGATCGGCTTAAAAGGCGGCAACGTCATCGGCACCTGGTTCTTTTCGCTGACGGCGTGGGCGCCGATCGCCGTCATGGCGGCGTGGCCGTGGCGGATTTCGGGAAAATGTTTACGCCGTTTTTTTCTGATCCTGTGCGCATTCACGGCGGTGATGTTCGTCGCCATCACGATCGATGCGAACGTGAAATCGCGGTATTATCTGCATACCGATCCGGCTGTTCTGCGTAAAAAAGTGGAAAAATACTGGCACCGTTTTTCTTCCGGAAACATTCCCTGCGTCGTGGGGGAAGGGGAGATCGCCTACGCGGTGGAAATTTATTTTCCAGACCGCCCTCCGGCGGCGGAAATGGAAGACGCTCTCAGTATGGAACTTGTCCGTCCGGTCATCCAAAAGCAGGGTGGGCTTTTCATCGCCAAGGGGCGTAAAGAAGTCAACGATTTTATCCGCACGGAATGCCGGAATGACGTTCCCATCCCGACGGATGTGCTTCGCGTCCCTTACCGTGCGAAGTGGAGCACTACGGAAGTCCGCGATTATTTCGTCGCTTATTTGCCGCCCGGATGTCTGCTCCGGAAAGAAGAACGCCGCTAAAAAATCCCGGTTTCTTTTCGCGCGCGGGTGGAAAACCCGCCGACTGGCGCTATATTATCTTGATGCGGCGTCGCGCCGCATTTCAGTGATTTGCAGACAACCGAGGCGGACGATGCGTATTTCAAGACCATCTTTTTCATCGTTTTTCCGGCGTTTTCATACGGAAATCGGCCGCCGTCCGGCGCGTGCCGCCGCTGTTTTCGCGCTGGCCGCCGCGGTGCTGTGGATCGTGCAATGCGCGGTGTTTCAGAATATTCTGGCGCTGGACGTCGTCGAGGCGATCAGTTGGGGCGCGCAGGGCGTGTGGGGGCATACCAAGCATCCGCCGCTTTCGGGATGGGTCGCCTACGCTTTTTCCGCGCTCTCCGGCCGTCAGGACTGGGGGATGTACGTCGCCGCGCAATTGTGCATTTTGACCGGGCTTTGGTACATCTACCGTCTGGCGCGGTGTTTTTTCGGTGAAACGCGCGCCGCGATCTGCGTGATCTCGCTCTTTTTCGTGCATTACTACAATCCGTCGCCGATGAAATTCTGCACGAATTTCGTCGAGATCGCGCTGCTGCCCGCGGCGAGTTTTTACTTTTACCGGGCGTTGCGCGAAAACCGATTGTTCTGTTGGGGGATCTTCGGCGTTTTGTCGGCGCTCGCCGTGCTGGGGAAATATTCCGCCGCGTGCATCCTCGGCGCGCTTTTCGTTTTGATGCTCTGCCGTGCCGACGACCGCAAAAAACTGCTTTCTCCCGGACCGTATTTCGCGCTCGCGCTTTTTCTCGTCGTGCTGGCGCCCCATATCCATTGGCTGGCGAAGCACGATTTCTGCTGTTTCCGCTATGTCGGCGACGAATTGGAAAACCATCACCATTCGCCGTGGTTTTTCTTTGAAGTGCTCGGCGCGACGCTTTATCCTTTCGCCGTTCCGGCGCTGGCGATCGGCGTATCGCTGTTGCCGAAACTGCCGCGTCCCGTGCATCCGCGTTTTCTCCGGGAGCCGTTTCTTTGGGGATTTTTGCTTTGTTTCATTCCGGCGTCGCCGTTGCTGGCGATGGCGCTTTGCGGGAAACATGTGATCCTGATGTGGCTTTCGTCGCTGGCGATGTGGGCGCCGATCGCCGTGGTCGCCGTCTGGCCGACCGCGCTGACGCGCCGGGATTTCCGGAGATTGTTTTACTGGACGTGCATTTATACGGCGGTGCTGTGGATCGCGCTGACGGTCGACGTCGCGGTGAAGCCCCGGCTCAAACTGCATCTCGAACCGGCGGTTTTGATCGGCGAAGTCGAAACGTTCAAAACTTCCTGCGGCGTTGAAAAGTTCGGCGCCGTGATCGGGAGCCGCTGGTATGCCAATTCCGTGGAAAATTATGCGGAAGATCATCCGTCGTCGGCCGATATCCGCGACGAAGAAAATGTCGGACGGCTTCTTGACGCCGCATCGGGGAAGGCGGTCTTGCTGATCGACGGCGATTCCTTTTCCGGGATCGAACGGTTCGCCGGAGAGCGTTTCCCCGGCGCGAAAACGGCGAAAAAGCATGTCCGGGTCGAGTACCGGTCGCGTTGGAGCCGTCCGCGCTCCACGGATCTGTATTTTATCGTAGTCCCTGCGGAGAAGTAAAAATGACGCATTTCGCGCAATTGTGGAAAAAATACCGGGAAATGATCCTTTACATCGTCGTCGGTGCGCTGACGACGGCGTTGAGTTTCGGCATCTACGGATTGCTTTGGAAAGGACTCGGCATCGCCTGGCTGGCAAATTCGGTCGCCTGGGTCGGCGCCGTGAGTTTCGCTTTTTTCGCCAACAAACTCGCGGTATTCGGGAGCCGGGCGATGGATGCCCGGACGCTCGGGCGCGAATTGTTTCTTTTTATCGGCTGCCGGTTGGGAACGGGGCTTTTCGCGATGGCGTTCATCGGATTTTCGGTGGACTGGCTGTTGCAGACGGAATATGCCGCCGCGTTGCCGGAATGGTATCGGTCATGGCATTGGCTGGCGATGAAATTTTTCGCCGAAGCGTTTGAGACCGTCGCCAATTATCTCGCCGGGAAATTTTGGATTTTCGCACGGAGAAAGGACGCCGCACAATGACTGCGATTGACGTGATCTTGCCGCTTTACCGCCCCCGCGGAGAATGGGCGGAACACATTTCCGGAGCGCTGACGCCGTTGCGGCGGGCGTTGGCGGAAAAAAAGATGGATCTGCATCTTTACCTCGTGAACGACGGAAGTCCCGCAGAATGTTATGATGCCGGATCGCTGGAAACGATCCGCCGCGCCGCGGGGAATTTCGATTTCATCGGATATGAAAAAAACCGCGGCAAGGGGTATTGCCTGCGTTACGGTATCGCCCGCACGACGGGGGATTTCCAGATCTATACGGACGCGGATTTTCCCTTCGGGTGGGAAAGCGTCGCCGCCGCCGCGGAAGCGCTCGCCGGCGGCGCCGAGATCGTGATGGGTGTCCGCAGCGGCGAATACGGCGCCGCGCTTTCCCCCGTGCGCAAGGCGATGTCCGGCGGTGTGCGTTTGCTGAACCGTCTGCTGTTGGGATTGCCTGACCGTCTGCTTGATACGCAGGCGGGGTTGAAAGGTTTCAACGCCGCGGGGAAACGGGCGTTTCTGGCGACGGAAACCGACGGATTCCTTTTTGATACGGAATTCATTCTGCTGGGCGCCAACGCCGAAATGAAAATAGCGACCGTCGATCTGCATTTACGGCCCGGATTGCATTTCTCGCGTATGGGGTTGAAAGTGATGCTGCGCGAACTGGGCAATTTTGCGCGCATTATGTTCCGTGTGCGCATCGGCGGCAAAATGAAAGCGGAAAAAAAATGAGACATTGCACCGCCGATCTTTTGCTTTCCTTTGATATCGAGGAATTCGACTTACCGGAAGAATTCGGCGTTCCCGTCGCGGAAAACGACCGGATGGCGGTTTCCGTTTCCGGTACGGAACGGATCCTCAACGTGCTCCGGGAGAAAAACGTGCGCGCGACGTTTTTCGTCACCGCCTTTTTCGCCGAACGTGCGCCGGAACTGGTCGCGCGTATGGTCGCGCAGGGGCACGAGATCGCTTCGCACGGACTTCACCATTCCGGTTTTGAAGTCGGGCATCTGGCGCGGTCGAAAAAGATTCTGGAAACAATTTCCGGCCGTGAAGTCGTCGGCTTCCGGATGGCGCGGCTTGCTCCGGTCGAAAAGAAGGATATCCTCGCGGCGGGGTACGTCTATGAATCGTCGCTCAACCCCGTCTGGCTGCCCGGACGTTACAATCATCTGCGCGCACCGTTGCTGCCCTTTGACGACGCCGGCGGTCTGCGCCAGTACCCGGTGTCGGCGGTGCCGGGACTGCGGATCCCGCTGTTCTGGTTGAGTCTGAAAAATTTCCCTTTTCTTTTCTACCGCGCGCTCGCGCGGCATACCGTGAAAAAGACGCATTATTTCAATGTTTACACGCATCCTTGGGAATACAGCGGACGCGCCGCCGAAAAACATTGGCGCATTCCCGGCTATATCACCCGGCACGCGGGAATGCCGATGGCGGAAAGACTCGGCGATCTCATCGACGCCTTGCGCGATCTCGGGGATTTCCGCACGTTCCGGGAAAATGATACGGATCATCGGGAGGGGGCAGGGCGATGAAAAAAAGGATCGTCGAATCGTTTCAGACCTTTGTCAATGCGGTTTTCGCCGGGATTTTCATCGGCATCGCCGGCACGGTTTATCTTGCCGTGCCGAATCCGGTCGCGGGCGCGGTGCTTTTCGGTTTCGGACTGATGACGATCCTCTGTTTCGGTTTCAAACTTTTCACGGGGGCGATCGGTTATCTCGTCAATCAAAAAAGAAAGGACTTTTGCCCTTATCTTTGGACGCTTTTTCTCATTTGGTGCGGTAATTTTGCGGGGACGTATGCCGTCGGCACGGCAGTGCGGCACAGCCGGACTTTTTCGGCAATCGGCGCGCGCGTGACGGCGCTTTGCGCCGCGAAAAGCGCCGACGGCGCCGTCAGTTTGCTGATTCTTTCATTTTTCTGCGGGATATTGATGTATGTGGCGGTCGAAAGTTTCCGCCGGCAAGACGTATTGGAAGGAATTTTCCGTTTCTTTATGGTCTTTCTCTGTGTGAGCATTTTTATTTTGAGCGGTTTTGAACACTGCATCGCCGATATGTTTTATTTTTCGGCGGCGGACGCCTGGTGCGGCAGGACTTTGGCGTTGACACTGCTGATGACGCTCGGAAACGCGCTCGGAGGATGGCTCGTGCCGCTCGGCGATAAAATACGGCGATGACGCCGGAAAAATTTGCTTTTTCTTCATCGGAGAGATATTATATACCGCAGCAAATAAAGTCTAACGCCGGAAGGAGAAGGATCATGTCGACAGAATTCGATCTTTTTTATGGAACGACGGACGAGAAAGAAAATGATCTGATTTCGCTCGGCGCTGCGGAAGCTTTCGGTACGGAAAGTCTTTCCGCGTTGTTTTCCGGCGAAGAAACCGAAGAGCGCGGATTTTCCTTTGAAGCGTTGACTTCGCCGCAGCGTGTTTTCGTCGCGCTGCCGCCTGCTTCCGTCGCCGGCGCGGGAATTTCGACGGAAACGTCCGCCCCCGGGGCCGGACAAACGCTTCGTTCCGTATCAATGCCGAATGAATCGTCGATTTCGCGCGACATCGTTTACATCGTCGGTGCGGGCGCCGACCCGGACGCGGGGACGTTCGAGAGTTTTGAACAGGTGATGGCTACGGATCCCGATTATACGGGAAAAATCGCCGTTCAGATCCCCGGCGGCGGGACGACGACCTTTCCCCTGGCGGAACACACGACGACCTTCAAGGGGTATTTCTTCGGCGGTCCCGGCGTGGATCAATCCGGCGATACGATCGAATATGATTCCAAAGTGATCCTTTCCGGAGGCGTGACGGGGCCTTGCCGTTATAAAGTGCTTGCGGGCGGCGCGTGCATCACGATCGGGAAGGGAGAACTTTGCACGGTCAGGGGGTCTTCGTCGGTAACGATCGACCGGGACGACGTTGAATTCTCGAAAATCGTCTGCGGCGGTTGCATCGTTTTCGGCGGCACCGTGACGTCGTATGCGGACACGGAACTGTCGATTTCCGGCGGACTCTACAAATCTTTCGTCGTCGGCGGATGCGCCGTGGGCGGAACAGCCGGCGACGATACGACCGTGATCTGCAAAGCAAACACGTCGACGCTCCGCATTTCCGGCGGTACGTTTATGAATGCCGTCGCGGCGGGGGCCTGCAATCAGAACGGCACCGCGAAAGGCGTTGATTCGCCCGTTCATACGCTTGACATTTCCGGCGGCACGTTTCACCGTATGGTTTGCGGCGGAAACATCTCCAATACCAAGGATTTCTGCAAGGAGATCGGGCAGACATCGACTACCCCGATCGACCTTATCGGGAATTCCGTGAAAATTACCGTCACCGTGGATACGTCGCAAAACGACGTCATTTTCAGCAACGGTCTGGTCGCGGGCAGTTGCGGAAAAGGAAAGATCGCCGGTTCGACGAGCGTAACCTTCACGGGGGATTCCGATCGCCTCCAATTTGCCGGCGGTACGAATAATTATGTCATCGGCGACAGCGCCGACGCCGGAAACGGTCAATACCGGCGCACAAATTTCAGCGAGTTGAAATTTTCCGGCTATTCCAAATCGGACGGTTCGTCGGGTGATTTCTCCCCCCAACAAATCTACGGTTTCGATTCGATCTCCGTTTCGGATCATTCGAAAGTTACCCTCGATAACGGTACGGACGAGGGGTTCGATCTCTCGACGGTCACTTGTTGGAACATCGACGCGACCAGCACGCTGACGTGGAAGTATGGCACCAACGATATGCAGGGCGCCACAATGAACATTTCGCTCAACGGCAATGATTTGAGTACTCCGTGGACGATCATCGACGGAACTTCCGACACGTTGTCCGGCTGGTCTCATTTAACCGGGGGCGTTTCCATCGGCGGGGAAACCGCCGAGTGGCAAAATTCGTGCTACCGGAGCGCGAATTATCAATTGTATTTGGAATGGGAGAGAGGGGTGCCTGAACGCCAACTGGTCGTCTCGAAAATCGGTTAAAGGATATATTTACAGGATGAAAATGATTTGACGAGCGATGCAAAACGGATCATCGCCAAATGATTTTAATTGATTCAAAGGATATAAAAAAGATGAAAAACATTGTTTTCCTCGGAGGGGTCGCCGCCGTGGCTTTGCTCGCCGGATGCGCGACCGAAGATTCTCTCGTCGTTTATTCGCGTAATGCCTCGAAAGTACTCGAACGGCGCGTTTCTTCCGAAGACGGAGCCGTCCGCATCCGTGCGGCGGAAGCCGATCCGATGGTCGGGCGCACTGATTTCCCGTTGAGGGAAAAAACGCCGTCCGGGCACGTCGGGGAATTGCGGGTGCGTATCGGCGGCGCGATCGCAGAGATCCGCCGTCTGGCGCTCAATCCGCAGGCGTCCGGACATTTGCCCGCACTGGAAAGTTCCGCCATTTTGCAATTGCATTACAGCATCAAGGAAAGACAGATCCTCTGGGCGATCGTTCACGCCGGACTGCACGGCAAAAACGAAGCGATCTGGCTTTTGGCGGTCAACGGCGACCCCGAAGCGGAAAAATTGATCGATCAGGCGTTGGCGAAAGGCGCTTCCGGCGAACTCGACCAACTGCTCAAAGCGGCGACCGACACGGAACTCGGATTGGTCGCCTCCGATCAGGTGGAGGAAGTCGTTTTCGCCGCCCGCACCGCCGGTTTCCTGGAATCGCTTCCTGCCCAACGGCAGGAAAATCTGAAAAAGATCGTCCAGAATCATCCTTTCACGCGGTGCGGCGCCACCGCGCAATGGGCGTTGGCGCGTCATCAGGCGGCGTCCCCGACGGAGTTGCGCGTGATGATCGAGAAGAACGGTCGTTTCCTGCCCGAAGAAGCGCTTTCCTATTATGTGCTCGCCCTCGGTGAAGTCGGCGGCGAAAGCGATTTGCCGCTTTTGGAAAAATATCTGTACGGCGATCAGCCGGATGTTTCGACCGCCGCCGGAGGCGCGATTTTGCAGATCTGCCGCCGGTTGTTGCCCTTCCGCGAAAGGAATTGATCTCCCGATGAACGACGTTGTGCAAGCGCTCTGCACCCGCCGCAGTTGCCGGAATTTTTCCGGCAGGATGCCGTCGCGGGAAGTGATCGACGAGATTTTGACGGCGGGCACTTTTGCCGCCACGGGCAGGGGGGCGCAGTCGCCGGTGATCGTCGCCGTGAGCGATCCGGCCGTGCGGGAAAAACTCCGCCGCGCCAATGCCGCGATCCTGGGCAAAGACGCTTCGTTCGATCCTTTTTACGGGGCGCCGCTCATTTTGATCGTGCTGGCGGACCGGATGCGTCCGACCTGTCTTTACGACGGCACTCTCGTGATGGGGAATTTGATGATCGCGGCGCACGCCCTGGGTTTGGCTTCCTGTTGGATCCACCGTGCCAAAGAGGAATTCGATTCTCCGGAAGGCAAGGCGTTTTTGCGGGAAATCGGGATCGAAGGCGATTACGAGGGCATCGGACATTGCGCGATCGGTTACGCGGCGGAAACGCTTCCGGAACCGGCGCCCCGCAAACAAAATTACATCTATCGCGTCGGATGACGCAAGCGTCCCCGGACGTCGGATTTTTCCATCCCGATCAGCCGGACATACTTCAGAGAAAGGTTCATTCACTTATGCCGATCACCGAAATACTGGAACGCAACGCTTCTCTCTACGGCAAGGACGTCGCGTTGGTCGAAATCAATCCGCAGGAAATGGAAGCGCGGCACACCACCTG
Organism: Victivallaceae bacterium; assembly: GCA_024405715.1. Lineage (GTDB taxonomy): Bacteria > Verrucomicrobiota > Lentisphaeria > Victivallales > Victivallaceae > UBA1784. The sequence continues at coordinate 9,443 of JAKSOG010000038.1, forward strand.
GCGCGAGTATTCGTTGATCGAACCCAGCCGGTGCGAATCGTTCCGCTCGCAGATCACCTGGGAAGATTTCGACCGCAAAGCCAACCGACTCGCCAATTTGCTGTTGACGCGCCACGTCCGCAAAGGCGCGAAAGTCGGCATTTTGCTGATGAATTGTCTGGAATGGCTGCCGATCTACTTCGGCATCCTGAAAAGCGGCGCGATCGCCGTGCCGCTTAATTTCCGATATTCCGCCGACGACATCCGCTACTGTCTGGATCTGGCGGACGTGGAAGTCCTGCTTTTCGGACCGGAATTCACCGGCCGTATCGAAGCGGTCTGCGATCGTATCCCGAAAGTGAAAACGCTGCTCTACGTCGGCGAAGATTGTCCGTCGTTCGCCGAATCGTACATCGCTCTCGCCGCATACTGTTCCTCAAAAAGTCCGATGATCCCGCTTTCCGACGACGACGAGGCGGCGATTTATTTTTCAAGCGGTACGACCGGTTTCCCCAAGGCGATCGTACACGCGCACCGCAGTCTGATGCACGCCTGCGTCGTCGAGCAGAAGCACCATCGGCAGACGCGCGAGGACGTCTTTCTCTGCATTCCGCCGCTTTATCATACCGGAGCGAAAATGCACTGGTTCGGCAGTTTCCTCGTCGGCGGCAAGGCGGTTTTGCTCAAAGGCATCAAGCCGGAATGGATCCTTTCCGCCGTCAGCGCGGAACTCTGCACGATCGTCTGGCTCCTTGTCCCGTGGGCGCAGGACATCCTCGACGCGATCGAACGCGGCGAGATCAAGCTGGAAAACTACCGCCTCGAACAATGGCGTTTGATGCATATCGGCGCCCAGCCCGTGCCGCCGAGTCTGATCAAACGCTGGAAAAGCGTTTTCCCTTCCCATGACTACGACACCAACTACGGGTTGAGCGAATCGATCGGTCCCGGAGCGGTTCATCTCGGCATCGAAAACATTGGTCACGTCGGCGCGATCGGCGTCGCCGGATACGGGTGGGAAACGAAAATCGTCGATGAAAAACGGCGCGAAGTTGTCCGCGGAAACGTCGGAGAACTTGCCGTGCGCGGAGCGGGGGTGATGCTGCGCTATTACAAAGACGAAAAGGCGACCCGCGAAGTGCTTGACGATGAACGGTGGCTTTATACCGGAGATATGGCGAAGGAATCCGAAGACGGTTTCATCTATCTCGTCGACCGGAAAAAGGATGTCATCATCACGGGCGGCGAAAATCTTTATCCGGTGCAGATCGAGGATTTTCTGCGGCGTCATCCGGCGATCAAGGACGTCGCCGTGATCGGTCTGCCGGACAGCCGCCTCGGCGAGATCGCCGCGGCGATCATCGAAGTCAAGCCGGAGGCTTCGCTGACCGAAAAGGAAATCGGGGATTTCTGTCTGGATATGCCGCGATACCAGCGTCCGCGCAAAATCATTTTCGCCGCCGTGCCGCGCAATCCGACCGGCAAGATCGAAAAGCCCAAACTCCGCAAACTTTACGGGGCCGACCATCTGGTCGCTCAGCAGAACGAGATCGGATGACCGTTTTTGCGGCGGTCATTCCGTCAGCAGCACATCCCCGTCGTCCAGTGCCCGCACGGAAAGTTTCGCGCCGTCGAAAAAACCGAACGTCCGCGGAAAGCCGCTCTTCGGCAACGAGATCGAACCGGGGTTGAAGATCGTGATCCCCTCCGCTTCCGACAAGACCGGAATATGCGTATGTCCTTGCACGAAAACGCTTTCCGGCGCAAGATGCGGCAGTTTTCCCGGGTAATACAAGTGTCCGTGCGTCAAAAAGAAACGCCTTTTGTCGAGGAGGATCTCGGTATAATCGGCGCGGATCGGGAAATTCAGCATCATTTCGTCGACTTCCGAATCGCAATTGCCGCGCACCGCCGTGATCTTTTCCGCTTTGGCGTTGAGCAACGCGGCGGTTTCAACCGGATCGTAAAAATCCGGAATGCCGTTGCGGGGACCGTGATAAAGCGCGTCGCCGAGCAGGACCCAACGGTCGGGAGCCAGCGCATCGCCCCGGTCGAAAAGTTTTTTCAGCGTCGAAGGGACTCCGTGGACGTCGGAAAAGAAAAGGATTTTCATCGTGTCCGGCATCCTGTTTCAAGACGTTCGACCAGTTCGGGAATGACTTTTTCAAAACAGACGCCGTACCAGTGCTCCGGCGGCGTCGCATTGATCGCCGCGCAGACGATGTCGGCGGCGAGCGCCGCCGCGTCGAATGCGGAAAATCCGCGCATCAGCGCGCCGCAAAAGACCGATGCGTAAACGTCGCCCGTGCCGTGCGATGAACGGTCGATTTTCGCGTTGAAATCGTAACGGACCGACCTGCCGTCGCTGACGGCGACGCCGAGTTCGGAGGGAGTAAAGGATACGCCCGTGAGGATCACGTTTTTGACACCCATCGCGTGCAACTCTGCGATCATCGTTTCGATCTCTTCGCGCGAGTAGTTTTCCAGTTTCGGTTCTTTGCCGAGCAGGAACGCCGCTTCCGTCAGATTGGGAAGCAGATAATCCGCTCCGGTGCAGAGCCGTTTCATCTTTTGCGGGAAGTCCGCCGTAAAACCGGGATAAAGTTTCCCGTTGTCCGCCATCACCGGATCGACGATCCGGATCGCCCCCGGCGCCGCCCGGTGAGCAAGGATGCTCAAAATCGGGTCGATCTGGTCGGCGCAGACATATCCGGTGTAGAAAGCGTCGAAAAAAAGCCCCTCTTTTTCCCAGCTTTTTTCGATTCCCGGCATATCGGAAGTAAGATCGCGGAACGTGTAGTTCCGGAATCCCCCCGTATGGGTGGAAAGTACCGCCGACGGCAGAATGACCGTTTCGATCCCGCAGGCGGAAATGACCGGCAACGCGACGGTGACCGAGCATTGTCCGAAACAGGAAACATCCTGAATGGTGAGTAAACGTTTTTCCATAAAGACCTCTTGTGTAAAATTTTCCGAAAAAAGGATTCCTCCGTTAAGGTGCGGACGGCGTCAGCGTGAGCAGCGTGATTTCCGGTTCCGTATCGAAACGGATGGGGAATCCTCCCCATATCCCCGTGCCTGAAGAAACGTAGATTTTCATCTCCCCGAGCGTATAGTTTCCGGCGACGAAACCGCCGTTGACTTTTTCCACCATTGCGCGCAGACCGGGGAACAGCCCGCCGTGCGTATGTCCGGAAAGCAGCAACACGCATCCTTTTTCCGCCGCTTCGGGCGCGATTTTCGGGCGGTGGGAAAGCAAAATGACCGGATGTTCCGCTCCGGCAAGCGCGGCGTTGAGATCGGGGGGCGGCGCATCATCGGGTTTTTCCCGTATGTCGGGGATCCCCGCCAGCGTGAGCCCGACAGGGAGTTCGACGTTGCGGTTTTCCAGGATTTCGACGCCGTGGCGTCCGAGAAAATCAACCCATTCCCCGTAGCCGGAATAATACTCGTGATTGCCGGTCACGCCGTAGACGCCGCAGGGGGCGTGTAAAAAGTCCAGTTCTTTGAGCGTGTCGCCCCGCCGGGCGACGCTTCCGTCCACGAAATCGCCGACGATGACGATCAGATCGGGGTTGAGCGCGTTGGTCCGTTCGACGATCTCGCGCATGTCGCGCGGAGTACAGCGGTTGTCGGCGTGCAGATCCGAGAGCAACGCGATACGGAAATTGTCCGCTTGCGGAGGAAGATTCCTGATTTCCATGCGGCAATGCCGGATCTCCGGTTTGCGGCTGCCGCCGTACAGACCGATCCCCGCGAGCACGAAGGCAGCGGTCAGAAGCGCGAGATCAATCTTGCCGTCGACGGGTTTTCTCCACGCGCGGCAAAAAATGCGGCGGACGGCGCGAAACGCGAGCGCCGGCACGAGAAAAAGAACGAAAAAAAGTTCCGCCGCGAATCCCAGCGACGAAAGTTGCAACAGCCATCCCGGCAGATCCGGCACGGAAAAGAACCGTGCCCCGAAGAGCGCGAAAATATGAAACTTGAATGCGATCACCGCCGTAGCCGCCAGCAGAACGGCTTTGACTTTTTTCGTCGATTTCAGCGGATAGAACGCGCCGAATCCGATGATGAGAATGAGCAGGATCGCGTTGCGCGTCATAGCGAAGTCACCGGTTTTTTTCCCGCCGCAATTTTTCCCAGTATTCGAGCCGTTTTTTGATCTCGCGCTCGAAGCCGCGTTCGACGGGGCGGTAGAATTTCTGCCGCGGCATTTTGTCGGGGAAATAGTTTTGACCGGAAAAACCTTCCGGTGTGTCGTGGTCGTAACAGTATCCTTTGCCGTAGCCGAGTTCTTTCATCAGCCGGGTCGGCGCGTTCAAAATATGCGCGGGCGGCATCAGGGAACCGTATTGCCGCGCCGCCTGCCGTGCCGCCATCGAAGCTTTGTCCGCGGCGTTGGATTTCGGCGCGGTGCCGAGAAAAGCGACCAGTTCAAAAATCGCGATGTCGCCTTCCGGAGAACCGAGCCGCTCGTAAGCGTCCCAGGCGGCGATCGCCGTCGTCAGCGCCAGCGGGTCGGCGAGTCCGACGTCCTCCATCGCGAAGCGGGTGAGCCGCCGCAGGATGTAAAGGGGATCTTCTCCGCCTTCGAGCATTCGCGCCGCGTAATACATCGCCGCGTCGGTATCCGAGCCGCGCAGGGATTTGTGGAGCGCGCTGATCAGATTGTAATGGCCCTCGCGGTCTTTGTCGTAGGCGGGGGCGCGTTGCTGGACGATCTTGAGCAATGCCTCCCGATCGAGAGTTTCGCCGGGCGCCGTCAGGTTGAGGACGGATTCGATCAGATTGATGCAATAGCGTCCGTCGCCGTCGGCAAGTTCGACGAGCGCCGACCGCGCTTCGCCGTCGAGGGGCAGGGGGCGTCCCGTCAAAAGTTCCGCCTTTTCGATGATCCGTCCGAGCGCCGCTTCTCCGAGCGGTTTCATCACATAGACTTTGCAACGCGAAAGCAACGCGCCGTTCAACTCGAAAGAGGGATTTTCCGTCGTCGCGCCGACGAGCACGACCGTGCCGTTTTCGACGTAAGGAAGAAATCCGTCCTGCTGGGCGCGGTTGAAACGGTGGATCTCATCGACGAAAAGCAACGTGCCTTCGCCGCCGCGGCGGCGTTGCGCCGCCTCCTCAAACGCGCGCCGCAGATCGGAAACCCCGGAAAAGACCGCCGACAGCGCGATGAAGTGCATTTTGCCGCATCCGGCGAGGATTTTCGCGAGCGTCGTTTTTCCGCATCCGGGGGGACCCCAGAGGATGAAGCTCGACAGTTTTCCGGAATCGATCATCCGGCGCAACGGGGCGCCTTCGCCGAGAAGTTCTTCCTGTCCGAATATCCCGTCGAGCGAATCCGGACGCATCCGGTCGGCAAGCGGTCTCGCCACCTGTCCGGAAAAAAGCGAATCGCAGTCCGTGTCGTTCATTTTTCCCATTCGCAATAAGGCCG
>JAKSOG010000039.1 GCA_024405715.1 Victivallaceae bacterium
GGCAATCCCCTCGCCGATTCGCTCTGTATCGGAGCGTGATGACACAAAAAAAGGGCTGTTGCTTTACCGTCGGAGGTTTGGCAACAGCCCTTTTGTCTGCGGCGCAAAACGCTTACTTTTTGATACAAAGTTGCAAAGCGTATTTGTTGTCGTCGTATTTGGCGGTATCGGTGGAGCCGATGCCGAGGTAATAATTTCCGTTGGAACTGAGCGACTTCTTGCTGACGACTTGATTCGCGCTGTTGAGGGACAATTCCAAAGCGTTTCCGTTCCCGTCGAGAAGTTTGAGGTCGATATGCTTATTTTTATAAGCGGACCACGTACTCTTGTCGTCGAAATCGATTTGGAGTTTCCCGTTTTTCGCAAGATCGATCTTCCAGAAATCGCTGGCATTGCCGAAGCCGACCCAGTCGTTGATCCCGAGGGAAGATCCTTTGGAGATCTCGTGACTGTCCTGATTGGCGGCGGCTTTCTGCCAGGTGTCGTCGAGATTGACGTTATCGGGATCGTCGTAAAATTTACTTCCGGACTTCAGCACCACGGAATAGGTGCTGGAAGCGCCTTTGGCGGCGTCGGGGGATTTCACGGCGATGTAGTAAGTGCCTTTGGCAAGTTGCAACGCTTTGGTCGACGCGCTCTTGCCGGAACTTTTCGCCGCAACGGAAACCGCCGTCAATTCCTTGAGGGAATATTTCGAGCCGCTCTTTTGGAGCTTGTAGAGCGAGAGAACGGTTTTGTCGTGATCGCCGAAAGCTTTGAGCGTAAAGGCGAGTTTGGCGGCGTCGCCGATGGAAAACTTGACGTAATCGACGGCATCGCCGTAACCGACCCAGTTTTTCTTGCTGCTCACGGCGCCGCAGGGGCTGTCCGTGCGCTTCAGAGTATGACCGATGTCGCCGGAATCGAGCGTACCGAATTTCCCGATCTTTTGGGAGGATGATCCTTTGGTTTTGAGATCGCTCCAATCGTCGCCGGTATAGGCGTACTTGAACTCCTCGCCGGTCATTTTCAGGGTGTAATCGGTGTTCTTGCCGGAGGAAGCGCCGTTGCCGCTGACGGAAATATAATATTTTCCGGATTTGGAAAGCAACTGATCTTTCAGCGTGCCGGAACCTTTCTGGACGGTGATCGACTTGACTTTGTTCAACTTTGAATTGGAATACTTCCACAGCGTCACGGTGACGGCATTGGTCACGCCCGCGATCTTGAAATCGTATTTCCCGTCATACTTCAACTTGATCCGGCGATAATCGACGGTGTCGCCGTAGCCGACCCATTCGTCGCCCACGTTTCCGCCGTACGAAAGCTTATAACCGTTGCTGTCGGCTTTTTTGTAGGTGTCGTCCTTGGTGTTTCCCTTGGAATATTCGCTTCCGGTAATGCTCAATTCATAAGCGGTGTTTTTCGCGCTGGATGCCTTGGTCGCGGTCACGGACAAATAATAGGTGTATCCGCTGGCATCCGTCGTGGGCAGCAGCAGATCCTTGATGCGCGCGGTTCCGGAGGAAACCGAAACCGTTTTCATCTTTTCGAGCGAACCCGAACCTTTCTGACGGTAGATCGTCAGCGAAACGGGCGCGGTTGCGTTTTTCAGCGTGAAGGTATATTTACCGGCATACTTCATATTCAGTTTCCGGTAGTCGACGCTGTCGCCGAAACCGACCCAGTCGCTGAAAGACGACCCCTTTTTGACTGCATAATACGAGACGGACTTGACTTTTTTCCACGTGTCGTCCGCGTTGTTGCCGAGGGGATTGCCGTTTTTGTCCTGGAAAATTTTGACGCCTTTGAGGATCACCTGATAGTTGGTGTTCTTCGACTTGGAGGCGTTGGCGTTTTTGACGGCGATGTAATATTGCGCGGCGTCCTTGCCTTCGAGGAGAATTTCCAGCGAAGCCGTTTTTCCAGCCGAGCAGGAAATCGTTTTCTTCGAGGAAAGGGTGCCGTCGGACTTTTTCTTGTAGACCGTCAGCGAAACCGGATTGCTTGTCGCTTTGAGCGTCAGTTGGTAATTTCCGGCGATGGGAATATCCAACATCCGGTAATCAATGGCGTCGCCGAAACCGAGCCAATCGGTCAGTTTGGAATTTTTGACCGAAAGCGACCGGTAGACCGATGTGTCGAGTTTTTTCCAGTTGTCGTCCGCCGTCGTGTTGGTTTCGGGATGGAATTTGCCCTGATCGTCCACCAGTCCGTATTGTTGCTTGGAAACATCCAGTTTATAGGTGTTGATCGACGTCGAAGTACCGCTTGTGACCTTGACGAAATAGGTGCCTTTTTCCAACGACAGATTCGAGAACGCCGTCCCCGCTTTGGCGAGCGATACCGTTTTGATCGCCTTTTCCTTGCCGGTGCCGTCGTACTTGTAGAGGGAGATTTTGATCCCGGTTTTGTCCGAACCGACTCCGGCGAGCTGGGAAACTTTGAATGTCGCGCCGAACGAAACGTCGTTGGTGAAGTAGAAATAATCCGCCTTGTCGCTGGCGCCCACGGAAGCAGTCCACTTGCGGGTGTCTTTTTCCTGCGGGATCTTGTCGGTGACGGTGAATTTGTCGCCGGAGTAAAGCGTCCACTTGGATTTGGAATAGGTGTCGCAAAGGTCGTAACTGTTGTTGACTTCGACCGTTTCGATATTGCTGTCCAAACTGAAATTGCCGTTTTTGTCGACGGCGCAGACTTTGACTTCGTATTCGCCGTTGGCGAGTTTCGGCGTACTGTATTGACGGGTGCTCGCCGAGGCGCTCTGCGTGCCCCATGGGGAATCGCCGACTTGCCGGTAACAGACGTAATACTTGCCGATGCCCGAAGCATCCGACGACGCGCTCCAGGAAACGCGCATATCGGATGCATAAGTGCCGACCGTCACCGAAACCTTTTTCGGACGGGTGAGATCCACCGTGAAACTCTTGGCGGAACTGGCGGTGCTGCCGCCGTTGGAATCCTTGGCGGTAACCGTGACGGAATAATTCCCGTCGCATTTGGCGCCCAGATAAAGCGATTTGAGATCGACCGTCTGCGCGATGGTGTTTCCGGCGACGACCAGCACATTGTTGTAATCCAGCGTCCACGAACGGTTAAGCGAAGAATCCGTCTTGTTGGTCAGTTTGACGACGTAACTGCTGATGCCCAGTCCGCTTTTTTCGCTTTCCCAGACCAGATCAAGTTTGCCGTTGTAACAGCCGTCGGTCTGCTGCTGCGTGACGGAAGTGATTTTCGGTTTCGCGGGCTTCTGACAGAACGAAATCGGCACGCTTTGCCCCTCTTCGTCCGTGGCGACCAGTTTGAAAGAGTTCGTGTCGCTTTGTTTCGACGCGGCGAATTCGCCCTGCGAATCGAGGTTGCCGACGAGAATGCGCCAATAGAGATTTTTGTCGGTGCCGCCGGACAGATTCGCCAGGATCCCGATGGGACGGGTCGAATCGTTGTCGAGCGTGACCGTGTGCGCGGCGACCGTAATGGGTTCTTCGCCGCTTTCTTCTTCGGGCTTGATCTCCTCGTCGCGCACATAGTAAATCGCGGTCTTGCCGGAAAAATCTTTTTTGTCGCTGAATTCCAACGCATAGGAAACGTCGCATTCGCTCGTGAAATCGTCGCTCCACGTAAATGTCGCGCTCGCGTTTTTATAACCCGATGCGACGGGAACGGGTTCGTTGGGCACGATCCTTCCCAATTCTTCGTCGTAATAGAAATCCGATTCACCTATTTTCTTGTACTCGTAGAGGATCTCCGCTTCGATTTCCGGCTTGGCGGTGATCGACGTGAAAACTCCGTCGACCGGCACGGCGCCGTAGATCCCGGAAGTCGAGATTTCCGAGGAATTCAAACAGTAGTCGTACGCGATGACGCTGCAGGAATATTTTCCGGCGGCGAGATTGTCGAACGTGCAACTGTAAGACGTTTTTGAATTTTCGTGCAAAACCTCCTTGACGTAGACTTTTTCGCCCTGCGTCAGGACGATGCGGTATTTTTTCACGCCGGAGGCATCGTCCGACGCCTTGTCCCACGAAACGGTAAGATTGATCTTGGAAAGATCCTTGCCCTTTGCCGCCGTGTAGGAAACACCGATCTTGTCGTTGAAGAACGTCGGCGGCTTCGTATCGGAAGTGTCGACGCGGAATTCGTCGCCCATTACGAACGCGCTCTTTTTGCCGTAGATGTCGACCGCCTGCACCCGCCAGTAAATGTAGGTACGGTTCGTCAACGACGAAAGCGCAAGACTGGTGTCCCGGACGCTTTTCACCGCGGTCGGTTTGGCGTCCAGCGCGGACTGCGCTTCTTTTTTCGACAGAACCTTCGGCGATTCATAATATTCGACGACGTAATGATCGACGGTCGTATTGGAAACTTCGGCGGGATTCCAGCTGAAGATCGCCGAAGGACTGTTGATCGGAGTATCCCCCCGGAAAGAACTGGAAACTTTTGTCGCCAGCGTCGAGACGTCGATCGTGCGCGAATCGGAAGACGAGCGACCGGACGTTTCCCAATCGCTCCACGCCGTCATTTCCTTGTAATAGGTGCTGCTCTCGCTGCCGATGGCGACGCCGCGGATACGCCATTTGAGTTTGTCCGTCGCATCAATACCGTTGATGACGGCTTTCGTCGTTTTGCTTTCCAGCCGCAAGATGATCGAAGCGGCGCCGTTGACGGTGTATTCCAACTCGTAATAAGCGAGATCGGTCATCGCCGTTTTCCAACTGCCCGAACGCGCCGCTTGAGTCCAGTCGATGGTGTAATTCGATTGCGCCGCCGAGAATTTTTCCGTGACGGCGGAAGTATCGAGCGTCGCCAGATCTTTTTTGGATGCGCCGTAACTTACCTGTACGGAAAGCACTTTGCCGTCGAAAAAGACTTTCGCCCGCGTACCGTCGCTGAACGCATCCCGGATCTCGCCTTTGTTTTGTCCGATCACGGCGCTTTGTTCTTCGCCGCGCCAGGTGAACGTGACTTTGCGATCCGCCCATTTGGAAACGTCGAAATCCGTGCTTCCGGTAAAGTCGATCAACGCATATTTTTCGTCGCTCAACGCATAATCGAGATTGACACCGATCGACGATGTGGAAAGAAACAGATGGTCGCCGTTTCCGACGGTATAACACGCTTTGCGGCGCTCGTCCGCCTCTTCTTCGCCGTTGAGTACAAACGCATATTTCACATTACCGCCCTGCGCCCGCACGCGCCCTTCCGAGAAAGATGCGGCGGAATCAAGGATCATATAGTTGTCGCCCGCGTGCAGATCAATGTCGCCTTTCACGATGCCGCCGGCGGCGATTTCGATAACGTCATCGAGAGCGCGTTCCTTGTTGAATTCCGTCGAAATCGCAAACCCGTTTCCGCCGGAACTCTTGACTTTGTCGTAGACCAGTTTGCCGGAAACGCGCAGATTGGTCCCCGCGCTTTTTCCGTCCGTGGCGAATTCCCCGCCGAGAATGCCGTAGGCGACGACCGCGTCCGTACTCGTCACGGAAATATCACCGGTAACGTCGAGCGCGTCGCACCGGCTATTTCCGAGAAGCATCCCCGAGGCGGAAACCGCCACGTGCGCATCGGAAATATTGCTTGCCACGGCATCGGCGGTAAGCGTACCCGCGGTGATGCCGCCGCCTTTCAGATCCGTTTCGATCCTGCCGTGCACCGTGAGCGTGGTCGCCTGGATCGCATCGACCGTCGATACGCACGGATTGTCTTTTTCCGTGGAAACGCCGGCGTCGATGTACTTGACGCTGACGTCGATGCTGCCGCCGAGCCGGCGGCTTACGGTCAGCGTTTCCGCATAGATACCGGCGACGGCGATGGTATTGCCGGCGATCTTGCCCGGGGCGTCCGGGTTGTCCGGAAGCATCGCGATGGTTCCCGCCGCCACGTCGATCTTGCCGTCGAAATCGCCGAGAGAAACCGTATGCCCGAGGATGGCGGCGACGTAGGCGCCGTTGTTCCTGATGAACGAATTGTTTTGGGTGGATTTCAACTCGGTGGCGAAGAGAATGTCGTCGGCATTGACCGTAAACGAGGCGTTCGCCGCATCGGCGACGGAATCAATGGAAATGACATCGCCCTGAAGCGCGGCGACCGACACGGTGTTGCCGGAAACGTCGGCAACGGCATACTTGGTCTGCTTCAGGTCGCGGACAAGCCCCGCCTTTCCGTCCAAAACGTAGATATACCGGTCCTGCGCTCTGGCGATGAATTCGACCCGTCCGGAATTGACTTCAAAATCCGCCCGGGAATTGAATCCGGATTCCTCGAACCCGGTGTCGTAATTTTTGCCGATCGCACCGATCGTCAGCGTGTCGGCGGCGACGGCGCGGAAGCGGATCTGGTTGTTCTGGACCGCCGCATTGTCGTATTTCGACTGCGCTTCTTCATCGACGAGGAAGCCCTCCATCGGATCGTCTTCATCCGGGTTGTCGCTTTTGGGAAGACACCAGGAAACGATCTCGTGATAATAGATATTGCCGGCTTTGTCTCTGAATTCCGTCGTCACCGGATTCAATCCGTCGGCGATCAGCGACGTTACGCCGCTGCCGATCGAAATGCTTCCTCCCCAGACGTTTTTCTGCTCGAGCGTCTGCGCCGCACAGATCCCGGTGGCATCAAGAACGTTGTCTTTGACCGTGAAATCGGCTTGCGCGACAATGGCGGAATCGCCGTTGATCGCCGAAATCGACGCCAGTTGATTCGACTCGAACTTGATGTCCGACGCGCAAACCCCGTAGGTGTTGAAAACGTTGGAAACCGCATCGTCGCGATAAAGATCCAGCCGGGGACGCACTTGCTCGTTGACCGCCGTACCGCCCGAAATGCGCGTGTATTCGGCGCTTTCCCGCCGGACGCCTTCCCCATCCGTGTAAGATTTGTGATACGCTTTGAAAACGATGGCATTCGCCACCGAGATCACGCCGGAAAACGCCGAAGAAAAAACCAGTTCCTTGCCGGCGCGGATCGCGGCGACATTGAGATTTTCCGCCGGCCAGTTTTTTTCCGGGTCTTTCTGCGCATCATAAATGGCGAACCCCGACATCTGATGCGTATCCGGATCGAAAGAGAGACCGACGGAACGCCCGAACGTACCGCCCGCGACGATTTTGATGTTGTCGTCGCTCAAATTACTGGAATCGTTCGCCGTGCGCGCGCCGCTTTTGGAATTCAGATGCATCACGCCGTTCTGCGAAAAGAGAACCGCCGAGATGCTGCAAAAGACGCTGTTTTCGGTGTCGTAGCCGCCTTGGCTGATGCCGTAGGAAACGTAAATGTTCTGCGGGTCTTTCCGGTCGTCCAGATAATTTCCGCCGACGGTCAGATGACAGGTTTCCGCTTTGTCGAACAAAATGGCATAAGCATCGTTGTAACCGTCGTTTTTGACAAAAGCGCCCGGACCGATTTTGGCGCTGTCGGAATAGTTTTTCGCATTCGCCAACAGAACCAGATCGAATTCGTTGAAATAGGATCCCGCGTTACCCGCATACCACAAAACGCCGTAATTTGCCATTTTGCACCTCGCAAATCAAGATATTAACGACACTTTATCGTAGTAATAATATCACGCGCAAACGAAAAAGTCAAATTTTTATCTGAAAAAACCGCAAAGTTCTTCCCCAAAAAAAGGGAGGGCGGCGCTTCCCGCGTCACTTTCGGATCATCGCGCGGGCGGCGCGGATGCCGTCGCAGGCGGCGGAAACGATGCCGCCGGCATACCCCGCCCCTTCGCCGGAAACAAAGAGGTTTTCAAGCGCGGTCATACAGGAAGCGTCGCGGATGATGCGCACCGGCGAGGAAACGCACGGTTCCATTCCGACGAGCGTGCCGAAACGGATGAAACCGGGGATCTTGCGGTCGAAATCCGTCAGCGCGCGGCGAAGCGCGGAAGCAAGAAAATTTCCGGCGATGAGATCGACGCGCCCGGGTACGACTCCGGTGTCAACGTCAAGCTCCGTGCGGGAAAGTCCGGTGCGTCCGGAGAGAAAACAGGAGGCGTCCTGCGCGGGGAATGCGTAATCGTTTCCCCCCGCGAGAAAAACGTCTTTTTCCCGGCTTTCGATCCACGCCCGGGCGTCGGCGACGCCGGAAAACGTTTCCGGAAGCACGGTGGCGATCAGGCAACCGTTGGCGAAAGCGCCGTCGCGGGCATAGTCGCTGACTCCGTTGGTGGCGGCGCGGTTTTCCCACGCGCTGGCGTTGACGACCTTGCCGCCCGGACACATGCAAAAGGAACTTACCTGCGCCGCATCCTTCCCGGGGCGGTTGACGAGGTGGTATTCTGCGGCTCCGAGCGCTTCGGGACGGCTTCCGTGATACTGGCGGACGTCGAGCCATTCCTGGGGATGGACGATGCGGCAACCGATCTGAAAGGGTTTCGCCGCACGTTCGACAACGGGAGGAAGCGCCTGCAACAATTCCCGTCCGCCGAGTCCGACGGCGAGAAGCGTTTGCGGCGCGGCGATCTTTTCTCCGGAAGCAAGCCGGACTCCGGCACAACGGCCGCCGGAAACCAGGATCTCCGTGACGCGGGAGCCGAAGAAAAATTTTCCGCCGAGAGCTTCGATGCGTTCGCGCATCGCGACGGCGATGCGGCACAGATGATCCGATCCGACGTGAGGACGGGCGCGATAGAGGATTTCGGGAGGCGCGCCGGCATCGACGAGCGTGCGGAGCACGAAGCGTCCGAGCGGATCGCGGGTGCCGGTGTAAAGTTTCCCGTCCGAAAACGCGCCGGCTCCGCCTTCGCCGATGAGAAGATTGCTGTCGGGATCGAGAACGCGCGTGCGCAAAAAGGTTTTCCGGTCTTCGGCGCGGCGTTCGACGGGAAATCCGCGGTCGAGGATGACGGGTTCAAGCCCCGCTTCCGCGAAGAGCAAGGCGGCGAAGATCCCGGCGGGACCGGTGCCGACGACCAGAGGATGCTTCGCCGCCGAAATATTCTCGGGCAGCGGAACTTCGACCGCGCCGGACAACGAATCGTCCGTCGCGGGCGGCAGCGGCAGATCGAGCGCGGATTCGACGACGATCCTGTACACGAAACGCAATTCGCGCCGGGAATCGACGCTGCGGCTTAAAATCCGGTAATGCGAAACTCCTCCGGCGGGACAACGGAGAAACGCTTCGATGCGGGGAGACAATCCGGTGTCGATGCCCGGCGACGCTTCCCGAACCGGAAGCGTGAAATTTTCCAGCAGATATTCCAACGATGCCCCCGCTCCGACGGGTCCTGAAACGCTTCAGTTATGCAAATCGCCGTAGGGACGCGCCCGCCACGACGGGATGGAGTTCTGGGGGATCGTACTGTATCCGGAGCGTTCGCGCTCGGTACACCCGGCGAGGGAAAGCGCCGACGCGACGCAAGCGAACGTCAAAAGCAAACGAAGCATAAGCCGCTTTTCCGGAACTTCAAAACGACGAGAAAAAGCCGTCGCTGTAAAGTTCGATCGCCTGAAACGTCACGACGGCGATCAGCAACAGCAACGCGAGCGCGGCGAAAAGCGTGAATTTTTTCGGATCGTTCATCGGTCGTACGTCCTTATCATCAAAGACTTAAATAGACAAAATCGCCTTCCTTGATCTTGGCGGCATCGACGGGGATGTCGGCGGTCGCACACGTTTTGCCGACTTCGCCGAGGGTGACCCGTGCGACAAATTCGGCGTCGTCGCCGATCGCGCCGCGGGAAACGATCACTTCCATCCCCGTAGTGATCCGGGGATCGACGGGGAGCGTTTTGTCGCCGAGTTTCTGCTCGACCCGGGTCGCCGTGCCGAGATCGATCGAAATGAAACCGTAGTCGCGGTTGACGTCGATGACGTGACCGACGACCGCCTTGCGGGCTTCCGCGGAACCGTCCAGCCACGGCATTTCGTGCTCGGCGTCCGCGGCAAGTCCCAACGCCAGTTTGTAGGAACGGATCGCCTGATCGCGTTCGGAAACGAGCGCTTTCTGGCGCGCGATCTCCGCATTGCCGTCGGAAACTTCCTTTTCCTTGGCGCGGATCGTGGCTTGGGCGCTGTCAAGTTCGCTCTGCAATTTGCGGCCGTTGTCGCGCAACTCGGAAACCGCCGCGCGCACGGCCTGCGCCGACTGTGCATAAGCGTTTTCGCCGTTGTCGAAACTTCCCGACTTGCCCGCGATGCGTCCGATTTCGGTCAACTCCTTTTCATAGGCGCTGCAACGATTGCCTTTGCGGTTGATCGCGGAAGTAAGCGGATCGATCGCGGACGTGTCGCCGTTCCGGAGCGCATTCGTATCGATCAGTTCGCCCAGCTGGGAGCGGGAAACTTCCGCCAGACGCGTATAGACTTTGTTGCGGCTGGTGATCGCCTTGTCGACGGCGTCAACCACTTTGTCCTTGCCGGCGGCGTAGGTGGAAATGCCGCGCATATCGGCGTCGCCGGGAATGTCCTGCGCGCCGACGTTGCGGGCGATGGCGCGGAGCGCATCCGCAAATGCGTCGCGTTCCTCGACCAGCGCGCGGGCGCGTTCTTCGAGGGGCTTGAGGATCCGGGCGACCTCCGCGGCGTTGGCGATCGCCAGCCGACGTGCCGAGACCCGGTCGGCGATGGCCGCGCCGCTGTCGCGGTCCAGGGTTTTCGCCGTACTGGAAATCCTTTCGGCGAAATCATCCCAACCCTTGCGGACGACGTCGTTGCGCTGCATGACCAAATAGGCGAAGACGGCGCTCACCGCCGCGAGCACCGCGACCGCGATACTCAAAATGATGTTTGTCGATTTCATAGACGCTCCGTATTGATAAATCGTGACGAAAACAAAATGTACCGCTATACACTATAACGCGAAAAGTGCCGTTGTCAACTTTTTTCCATCAAAAAAAAATCATTTTTTCATCGCGAAACGGCGGCGGAATTCCGCGCGATGCGTTCGACGACGCTCTTTTCATAGGCGTCGAAATCGCGGATCGCGATGCGCGCCACCCCGGTCGCGATCGCGGCTTCGGCGACGCGGCGGGCGACGTGGGGCACGACGCGCTCGTCGAAGGGCTTGGGAATGACGTAGTCGGCGCGGATGCCGCTCTTGTCGAACATCCCGTTTTTGGCATCTTCGGGATAGGCGAGCGCCAGTTTCGCGCGGATCTCCGGCGGGATCGGCAATTCCGCCAGTTCGGCGAGGGCGTCGCTGGCGGCAAGTTTCATCGCGTCGTTGATGTCACAAGCGCGCACATCGAGGGCGCCGCGGAAAATGCCGGGGAATCCGAGCACGTTGTTGATCTGATTGGGAAAATCGCTGCGCCCGGTGCCGACGACGGCGGCACCCGCCGCGAGCGCGACGTCGGGGAAGATCTCGGGCGTGGGATTGGCCATCGCGAAAATGACCGGATTTTCAGCCATCGTGGCGACCATTTCGGCGGTCAGGCATCCGGGCGCGGAAAATCCGAGGAAAATATCGGCGCCGCGGACGGCGTCCGCGAGCGTGCGCGCCGGAGTGTCGGCGGCGAAACGCGCCTTTTGCTCGTTCAGATCGGTGCGTCCCTTGTGGATCACGCCTTTGCTGTCGCACATCAAAAAGTTTTCGCGGCGCGCCCCCGCTTTGATGTAAAATTCACAGCAGGAAACACCGGCGGCGCCGGCGCCGGAAACGGCGAAGCGGCAGTTTTCCAGTTTCTTGCCGAGGATTTTCAATGCGTTTTTGATCGCCGCCATCGAGATGATGGCGGTGCCGTGCTGGTCGTCGTGAAAGACGGGGATCCCCATCCGGCGTTTCAGCGTCGCTTCGACTTCGAAACAGGCGGGGGAACCGATGTCGTCGAGGTTGATCCCCCCGACACTCGGTTCATGCGTTTCGACGGCGGCGATCAACCGGGCGGGATCGGTACGCCCCTTTTCGTTGAAGACCTTGCCGAGACAGATGCCGATCGCGTCGATGTCGGCGAAGCGTTTGAAAAGAACGGCTTTGCCCTCCATCACGGGCAACCCGGCTTCGGGACCGATGTTGCCGAGTCCGAGGACGGCGGTGCCGTCGCTGACGACGGCGACGAAATTGCCTTTGGAAGTGTAATCCCATACGGTTTCGGGCTTTTCCTTGATCTCAAGGCAGGGTTTGGCGACGCCGGGCGTATAAGCCAGCGAAAGATCGCGGGCGTCGTCGCAGGGTTTGGTCGGCACAACGGAAATTTTGCCGCAGGGGAAATTTTTATGATATTGCAAAGCGTCGGATGCATCCGTCATAATGAACCTCTTTTCTGAACGGGAGTTGTTTCCTCACATAATATAACCGCGCGCGGAAAAATATCAACTTTCATTCGCCGGAATAAAGCCGTTCGACGCGATCGAAAAAGCGGACGGCGCGCGGCGACAGCGTTTCGTCGCGGCGGCGGATGGCGTCGATCCGTCCGGGACAATGGGCGCCGATGCCGCCGGAAACGATCTCATAATGCGCGAGAGTCTTTTCGATTTTTTCGCGCCGCGCCCAGGCGCGGTCGAGCGCGTTCAACGCTTCCCGCAACGGCGCGACGGCGTCGGGACCGGGCGGAAGCGCCGTCAGCGAACGGAGGATGCGGCGGCATTCTTTCGGTTCGGAAAAGGAAAATTTCCGGAGATCGCCGACCAGACGGCCGTGCAACTCTTTCGCATCGGAGCGGGCGGCGAGCAACGGGAAAAAAAGTTCGAGATCGACCGGCACGGTACGTCCGGTCCGCTGTCCCAAAAAATCAAGTTCGGGAACTTCGCGGACGCGCAAGGCGGAAAATTCACGGCGCGAAACCTCCGCCGGACGGGGCGCAAATTCGTGCCAGACCATCCGGCGGGCGACGTCGATGAGCAATGCGTCGGCGTCCGGAAATCCCTCTTCGCGGGCGGCGTCATCGAGCATCAGCAGGAGTTTTTCGGTCGGACGGCCGCCGGAAGTCGCGAGTGCGCTTTTCAACTTGTCGGTCAAATCGCGGCGGCGGGCGGCGTAGAGCAGGATCTCACCCGCTTCTTCCTGATAGACTTGCACGGGGATGAAACCGTCGTCCGGCGCGGAACAACTGAAATCGACCGGTTTTCCGGCGGCGAGCAACGCGCGCAGAAACGTCGATCTGCGGTTGGCGCGGTTGATGCTGCGGGAATTCGACAGTCCCCGCATTTCCCCCCGCATGCCGGCGAGCAGAAAACGGGGCAGGACGGCTTCGCCTTTCATCCCGACGCGGCAGGCGAAAAGCGCACCGGCGATCCTGCCGAAAACGACGGGATCGCTCTGCCAGAGGCCGTCATCGCGCACGAGATATTCGATGCGGCGCGCCGATTCGTAACGGATGATCGTATCCTTCGCGCCGGGGGAAAACGTGAAACGCAGATTTTTCGCGCGTTCCCGCCGGGCGCGGAAATGGAACAATGCGCCCAGTTCCCGGTCGATACCGCGGACGATGCGGTCGGGTTCCGGGCGCGTCGAGATCACTTCGACGGCGGCGCCGAGCGGCAACGCCGCCAGCGCAAGCAATGCCGGAAGAAACCGTTTCACCGCAAGCGCTCCGCTCCGTCCGGGATCGGGGGACGCATCGCCTATCCCCGGATGATCTTGAGCAACTCGTCGCGCTTGGCTTCCATCAGTTCGGGCGTGTCGGCTTCGACGATGAGCCGCAGAAGCGGTTCGGTGTTGGAAGCGCGCACGTTGAACCACCAGTCGGGATATTCGCAACTGACGCCGTCCAGCTCGAAAAGATG
This sequence comes from Victivallaceae bacterium, assembly GCA_024405715.1. Classification (GTDB taxonomy): domain Bacteria; phylum Verrucomicrobiota; class Lentisphaeria; order Victivallales; family Victivallaceae; genus UBA1784. The sequence continues at coordinate 13,642 of JAKSOG010000039.1, forward strand.
CCCGTCCGCATAGCGGCGGCGCAGTTCGTCGAGGATCGGACGGACGTCGGCGACTTTGGAATTGACTTCGCCGCTGGAAGCGTATTTGCGCAACGGCTCCACCAGTTCGTGGAGCGCGCAATTTTTCTTGCAGAGCAAATTGGCGAGCATCACGAGCGAAAGCCCCTGCGATTCCGCGGTGCAGTTCTGCTTGAAATAATAATGGCCGGAAAGTTCCCCCGCGAAAACGGCGTCGTTTTCGCGCATCTGCGCCTTGATGAAGGCGTGGCCGACGCGGCATTGGATCGCCTTGCCGCCGTTGTTTTCGATACATTCCTTCACGGCGCGGCTGCTGCGCAGATCGTAGAGGATCGTCGCGGGACCGCCGGAAAGGATATCCTGGGCGATCAGCGCGGTGAAGAGATCCATCGGAATGATCTCGCCGCGGTCGTCGATGAAACCGCACCGGTCGGCGTCGCCGTCGAAAGCGGCGCCGAAATCGGCTCCGACTTCCCGGACTTTGGCGCGGATGGCGTCCAGCGTATAGGTTTTGAGCGGATTGGCTTCGTGATTGGGGAACGTGCCGTCGAGTTCTTCATAGAGCGGCACGACGTCGAAAAGGTCGCGGATCCCCGCCATTTCCGCCGAACCCATCGCGTTGGCGAAATCGACGACGATCTTGAGTTTGCGGTCGAATTTGACGAAACTGCGGAGGAAGCGTTTGTACTCTCCGGAAATGTTGAAACGCGACAGCGTCCCGGACGCGGAGCACGGAGCGTAGGCGCCGGTCTCGACGATCTTTTTGATCTCCATGATGCCGGTGGCGCCGGAAATCGGCACTGCGTCGGCGCGGCAGAGTTTGAAACCGTTCCATTCGCCGGGGTTGTGGCTGGCGGTGATCATCACACTGCCGTCGGCGTGAAGGAATCCGTTGGCGTGATAACTCATCGGCGTCGAACAAAGTCCGAGGTCGATCACGTCGGCGCCCTGCGCGAGCATTCCGCGCGAAAGCGCCTGAAAGAGCGGTTCCGAAGTCGGCCGCATATCGCGTCCGACGACAACTTTTTTCGCTCCGGTGAAAGTGATGTAAGCCCGCCCGATCTTTTCGGCGACCGTTTCGCCCAGATCGACGCCATCGACGCCGCGGATATCGTCCGCTTTGAAAATTTCCGCCAGCATCGCCACCCCTCTTATCCAAG
>JAKSOG010000004.1 GCA_024405715.1 Victivallaceae bacterium
CGTGCGCGGCGCGGAGTCCGGTGTTGCGCGCGGCGGAAACTCCGCGCGGTGTGTCGTGACGCAGAAAAAGAAAGTTTTTCCGGTTCCGTTCCTTTGCCGCGAGCGCATTGAATGCATCGTCGTCCGAAGCGTCATCGACAAAAATCGCTTCTACTTCAAGTGTTTGGCGATCAAGCATTTGCGCGCATTCAAAAAGCGCGTTTCCCGCGTTGCGGCAGGGGACGATGATCGAAATTTCCGGCACGGGAGATTTGCCCTCTTATTTTTCCCGCTTCTGCGAAAAAAGCCAGTCGAAATTGCTTCCGTCCGGATAGACGATCAACCAGGCGAAGTGACCGCATTCAAGTTCGCGGTATTCAAATTTTTTTCCGCCCGCCTTTTCAAGCGCCTGCGCCATGTCGCGGGAACGCGAAACGGGGACGATGGTATCGCTTTTCCCGTGGTAAAACCGGATCGGCAGATCGGTGAGTTTTTCCGCGCAGGAAGTGTCGGCGCCGCCGCAGAGGATCAGCGCGCCCGCGAAAAAGTCGGGCCGGCGGCAGACGATGTCCCAACTGCCGTAGCCGCCCATTGAAATGCCCGTGACATAACGCCGTGCCGGATCAATGTCGAACTCGGCGCATTTCTGGTCGAGCAGGTAAAGGACGCATTGCATGGCTTCGGAAGGTTCGGTTTTGATCTTGTGGGCGCGCGAACTCCACGGGACATCGACCCACTGCTCGTTGGCCGGACACTGCGGCGCAAGCACGACGATCTTCATTTTGTGATCGCGGCAATAAGCGATGATGTCGGCGAAGTTGTTGAGTTGCTGGCGGCTGTTGTCGTTGCCGCGTTCGCCCGCTCCGTGGAGAAAAAGCAGCAATGCGTATTTTCCGGGGAGATCTTTCCCGATTACCGCCTGACGGTAATGAAGGATGCGTTTCGGGCATGGAAGCGTTTCCGGCGTCGTCCCGAGTTCGGGGATCCCGGCACTTCCAGCGGTGAGCGCCGCGCTCAGCATCGCCGCGGAGAGAATGGATGTTTTTTTCATAAAGTCCTCGCATTCGATGGGGGTGTACGCTTTAACATAGCGAAACATCGCCGGTTTTTCAAGACCGCCGCCCCGGTTTCGGAACGTGTCCGTCTTCGTTTTTGGACAAAAGAAGAAAACGGTGCTATATTTAGACGGGTTTTCAGCCGAGAGGAGATTCCTGTTATGAAATTGGACGATTGTTATCTTTACTATCTTTCCGACAACGACGAGATCTGCCTGGTCTCGGGGGAAAAACAATATACCCGGCATCAACTGCTTTGCGCGGTCAACGCCGATGCGAAACGTTATACCGCTTCCGCCGGAAGCCGCGTCGCGGTGATGGCGGAAAACCGTCCCGAATGGCCCGCCGCTTTCATCAGCGCATGGCGTCATCACGCGATCGCCGTGCCGATCGACGCGATGGCCAATGCGGAAGACGTCGCGTATATTCTTGCGGACAGTACGCCGGAAGTTCTTTTCTGCTCGGCGAAAACCCGCGCGACCGCCGAAAAGGCGATCGCTCTCGCGCAGAGCAAGGCGAAACTGTTGGATATGGACGAATTCGACACCTGGGCGGATCTTTCCGACGCTTCGCCGATGCCCCGTCACGAGGACGATGAAACGGCGCTTTTCATCTACACGTCCGGTACGACTTCCGCCGCCAAGGGGTGTATGCTCACGTTCCGCAATCTGGAAGTCAATTTCAAGAGCATGACCGAGGAAGTTCCCGTATGGCTTCCCGATCAGACGACGATCGGATTGTTGCCGTACCATCATATTTTCCCGTTGCAGGGGTGTCTTCTGATGCCGTTGCTCCGGAAGGGGTGCCGGATCGTTTTCTGTCCGTCGCTGTCGGGGCCGGACATCATCAAGACGATCCACGACAATCAGGTGACCGTTTTCATCGCGGTCCCGCGCGTTTTTCAGATGTTCCGCGATGCGATCCTCAAAAAGATCAATGCGAATTTCGCGGCGCGCGCGCTTTTCGCGTTGTCCAAGCTGGTGGGAAATCTCGCGTTTTCGCGTTTCCTTTTCCGTTCGGTGCAGGAGGCCTTCGGCGGCAAGATGCGGATGTTCCCGACTGGCGGCGCGGCGCTCGACTATACGATCTACGACGATCTGCACGCGCTCGGATTTATGATGCTCCCGGGCAGCGGTATGAGCGAGACCTCTCCGGCGCTGGCATTTACCCGTATCGGCAAGCCGCGGCGCGATTCCGCGGGGCAGTTGCTCGACATTTTTGAAGCGAAGATCGCCGACGACGGTGAACTTCTGATCCGCGGAGAAAGCGTTTTCAAAGGGTATTGGAACAAGCCGGAAGAAACCGCCGCCGCCTTCACCGCGGACGGTTGGTTCCGCACCGGGGACCTCTGCCGGATCGACAAGGATCGTTATCTTTTCTACGTCGGGCGGAAAAAGGAACTGATCATTCTTTCCAACGGAAAAAACGTGCCGCCGCTGGTCATCGAGGACAAACTCATGGCGCTCGGAGCCGGTCTGATCGAAGAGATCGCCGTGGTCGCTTCCGGCGACGTGCTCGGAGCGGTCATTCTGCCGGATTTCCGCGCGTTGCAGGAAAAAAAGATCGTCAACGTCGCCGAAACGATCCGCCAGGACGTGATCGGGGTCTACAATCAGGGTGCGGAACCCTATATGCGCGTTCTGAAATGCACGTTCGTGTCGTCGCCGCTTCCGCGTACCCGGCTGGGCAAACTCCAGCGGCATAAACTTTCCGCGCTGATCGCGGGCGCGTCGTCCGAAGCGGTTTCCGCGGCGGCGGTTCCCGAACCGGATCTCGCCGAATACCGGATCATCCGCGATTTTCTCAAAAACGAACGGCATTGCCCCGTCGTCCGCCCCGACGATCATTTCGAGATCGATCTCGGGATGGATTCGCTTTCCAAAATCGAAATGGCGGTCTATCTCAACGAAACGCTCGACGTCGATTTGACCGAGGAGACGCTCGCCGACTGTCCGACGCCCCGGAAACTGGCGGAATTTCTCCACGGCAAGACGGGGACGGCCGGCTCCCGGCTGGCGAAATTCCAATGGAGCAAGGTTCTTTCCGAACCTGTCGCCGGACCGCTTCCGCACGGCGGGGCGGGGCATCGGATCGTTCAGCTTTTCGCGCGGGGCGTGCTCAAAACGCTTCTCCGCGTCGAATATACCGGGTTGGAAAACATTCCCCAGGGCGCGGTGATTTTCGCCGCCAACCATCAAAGTTACATCGACGCTCCGCTCATCGCCGCGGCGTTCGACGCGAAAACGCTGGAAGAATGTTGTTTTTACGCCACGAAATCGCATTTTTCCGGAACGCTGTCGCGCCGTTTCGCCGCCCGGCACAACGTCATTCTGATCGACCTCAATTCGGATGTCCGCGGATCGTTGCAGCAGTTGGCGAACGTTTTGAAAAACGGCAAAAAGGTGGTCGTGTTTCCGGAAGGCACCCGCAGTTACGACGGCAAAATGGGGGTTTTCAAAAATTCCTTCGCAATCCTGGCGCGGGAATTGCATGTCCCGATCGTGCCGGTCGCGCTCGACGGCGCCTTCGACGTGCTACCCCGCAACCGTGTGTTGCCGCGGCTTTTCCGTCGCGTGAAAGTCGCCTTTCTGCCGGCTTTCACCCCCGGCGAAACGATGCCTTACGGGGAGATCGCCGCCGACGTCGCCGGACGCATCGGGCGCGCGCTCCGCTAACGCCCTTGCGCGCGTAGTTGCACGCGCGCTTGCATTTCGCCGGAAGCGGGAGTATATTAAGACGGTATACTTTTTTGAAAGGGCTTGCGATGAATCCCGATTGGAAATTCGATACGTTGGCGGTGCAGGCGGGCTACGAGCCGAAAAACGGTGCACCTCGGATCGCGCCGATCGTGCAGTCGACCACCTACAAATACGACGACGTGCAGAGCGTGGCGGATCTTTTCGATCTGAAAACGCCGGGTTTTTTCTACACCCGTCTGGCGAATCCCACGGTTGACGTTTTCGAGAAAAAGATCGCCGCGCTTGAAGGCGGCGTCGCGGCGGTCGCGATGGCCAGCGGTCAGGCCGCGAACGCTTTCGCGATCCTCAATATCGCCCGGACGGGCGACCATGTCGTTTCCGGCAGCGCGCTTTACGGCGGCACGGTGTCGCTTTTCACGAACACGCTGAAAAAGGCGGGGATTGATTTTACGTTCGTTCCGTCGTCGGCGACCGAAGAGGAGATCCGCGCGGCGATCCGGCCCGAAACGAAAGCGCTTTTCGTCGAAGTTCTGGCGAATCCCGCGCTTTGCGTGGCGGATCTGGAAATGTACGCCCGCGCGGCGCACTCCGCGGGATTGCCGCTGATCGTCGACAACACGTTCCCGACTCCGGCGCTTTGCCGGCCTTTTGATTTCGGGGCGGACATCGTCACGCATTCCAGCAGCAAATATCTCGACGGCCACGCCACGAGCGTCGGCGGCGTCGTGGTGGAAAAAGGCGGATTCGACTGGACGTGCGGCAAATTTCCCGAATTCACCGAACCGGATGAAAGTTATCACGGGTTGGTCTATTCGCGCGACTTCGCGGCGTCGCCGTATTCGACGAAACTGCGGGTGCAACTGGTGCGCGATTACGGAGTCCCGATGATGCCTTTCAATGCGTTTCTGACGAATCTGGGTACGGAAACGCTGAGTCTGCGGATGCGTAAACACAGTGAAAACGCTCTGGCTCTGGCGCGTTTTTTGCGGAATCATCCCAAGATCGCGTGGGTCAAATATCCGGGGTTGGAGGGCGACGAGGATCACGAACGCGCGCAGAAATATCTGCGCGGCGGCGCTTCCGGCGTACTGACGTTCGGTCCCAAAGGCGGTTTCAAGAGCAGTGAAAAACTGATGAACAGTCTGAAACTTGCGGCGATCGTCGTCCACGTCGCGGATGCGCGCACCGGAGTGTTGCACCCGGCGAGTATGACGCACCGCCAACTTTCGGAATCGGAATTGATCGCGGCGGGAGTGCTGCCCGAACTGGTGCGTTTGAGCGCGGGGCTCGAAGACGCCGGAGATCTCATCGCCGATTTCGATCAGGCGTTGGCGCAATGCTGACTTTTTGACGGAGCGCAATTTTGAGAACGGGTCGTGGTCATCGTATGAACGCGGAGGCGGAGAAATGAAAAAATCACTTCTCCTTGCCTTGTTGCTGGCGTTCGGCGCGACGGCGACGCTCCGTGCCGGTTACGGAAACATCAAGATCGACAGCATTTCCAGTTTCAAGGCGGGCAAGTGGTCGGTCGTCGGGAAAAACGTTTTCGCCGAAGGCGGCGTCCACATCCCGCTCGAAGATTTTGAAGTTTTCGCCGACCGCGCGATCATCAATACCGAATCGCAGGATATCGAGGCGGTCGGCAACATCCGGTTCCTGCGTTGGAACCGCGCCGAAGCGAACATTTCCCCGTCGCTGTTGATGAAAATGCAGCGCCGTCCGGATGTCGTCGTCACGACGCAGGGGATCGTTTCCGACGATTTCGACCGCAAAACCATCCGGGCGAAAGCGGTCTATCTGACGGACCGCGTTTCGGCGCAGCGTATGTCGGGCAATCTCAAAACCGGATATTTTCATTTCGACACGTTCACGATCACGATGGACACGATGGTCTGCCGCGCCGTTTCCGCCGAACGTTTCCCGAACGGCACGATCGTCGTGAAAAACGCCGATTTCAGTACCTGCGAATATTTGCGGGACGACAACGCGCACTTTTCGGTCTATGCCGCCAGCGCGACGCTTAAACCGCACGCATCGGATCTGCCGGGGTTGGAAGACGTCCGTACCGGGATGGGCGATTATTCGATTTATTGCGCCAACGGCTTCGTAAAAGTCTACGGCGTGCCGCTGGTATGGTTGCCCGCGTTCTACAAACCGCGCGATCAGCCGCTCGGACTTTTCGGGCTCCGGGTCGGTAAAGACGGCGACTGGGGCGGTTTCATTCAGACCTACCGCCGCTTCCAGTTCGGGGAATATCCGCAGCTTTCCGGTAAATTGATGGCGGATTATTACTCCGCCCGCGGTTTCGGTTTCGGCGTCATGGGTGAGATCGCCGCCGAAAAGAGCCGGACGGACTTTTTCGCGTACGCGATCAACGACTTGCATCCCCGTGAAAAAACGGATTATTCCAAATATCGCATCAACGTGCCGCATTTCCGTTACGATTTGCGGTTGAGCAACATCACGCATATTACACCCCGGCTGGATTTCCGCGGGGCGATCGAATACTCGAGCGATCCCTACTTCACGCGTGACTTTTTCGGTTGGCGTTACGAGTCTGATTCCGCTCCGGCGACGTTCGCGGCGTTGGAACAGCAATTCGACCACTTCACCGTATCGATCTATTTCCGCCCGCGGATCAATACCTTTTACACGGTCGTTGAAAAACTGCCGGAGGTTCGGCTCGACGTGCACCGGCAGGAAATTTTCAGCACCAATTTGTATTATCAGGGTTCGACGAGCGCCGGTTACAATCAGATGCGCTGGATCAAGTTCAACGAGCAGTTTGAAGAGGAAGACACGCGGTTGCAGGAATACGCCGCCTTCCGGTTGGACACCACCCATTTCGTCTATTATCCGATCCGCACGGACTTTTTCACGCTCATACCCCGTGCCGGCCTTAAATTCCTCGTTTACAGCCAGAGCAGCGACACGCCGGTCAGCGACAACGACCTGCTGAAAATGTTTTCGGCGGCGAACCCCTCCGGCACGAAGCCCTACCACTTCGCCAGTTTCGACAACAAAGGCGGTCCGTGTGTGCGGCTCGCGGCGGAACTCGGCTTTCAGTTGACCACCAAGATCCATAACACCTGGCAGAACATCCGCAGTCCCTTCTTCGGGATCGACGGCTTGCGTCATGTGATCCAGCCCTATGTCAACTATACGTTCATCAACGTCGTCGGGCGGGGGAAAGAGCATGTCTATTACTTTGACGACGACGACCGCATCACGAATCAGAACTTTTTCCGTTTCGGGATCGTAAACCGCTTGCAGACCCGTTCGGGCGGTTCGGTCATCGACATCTTTTCGATGGAAAACTATTGGGATCTCCACCTCAAGGACATCGAAGGCGGCGAAGGACAGAAAGATTTCTCCCGCTTCGGCAATATCTGCACGATCGTGACGTTGCGTCCGTTGAAACAGTTGACGATCTCCTCGCAGTTGATCCTCGATTTCGCCAACGAAAGCGGGGACGTGCCGAGTACGACGCGCAGTGCGACCAACAGTTCCCAGACTTCCTACAATGCCGGACACCCCGGTCTTTACTGCCGCTGGATCAACCGCTGGCATATTTCCATTACGTTCGAGCCGATCGAGGACGTGAGGATTTCGGTCAGTTACATCTACAACCGTCCTTATGCCGCGCGGGCGGGGTATTCAATGGGGATCACGCAAACGGAATTGGAAGCCGGAAGTTTCTTTGAAAAATACTACGACGAACACAACGAGCGGCTGACGGGCAGCGTCGTTATGCCGTTGACGCCGGACCGCAGGACGAGAGGCGGATTTCAGATCGATTACGACTTCGTGAAAGGGTACGTTTCGCGTTTCGCGTTTTTCGTCAGCCGCCGTTTCCACTGCGTCGACATCATCGCGAATCTCGGTTTCGAGCGCGACACCGATGCTTCGACGAGCGGGACCTGGGAAACGTCTTATTCGATACAGGCGCAGCTGGTCAATCTCGGCGGCTCGTCGTTCGGTCAGAACAGTGCGCTCAACTACGCCAATGCGCCGGCCGGGGCGATGAGCATTTTCAGCGAATATCAGTAAACGGCGGAGGAAAAATTTATGTTCATCGTCACCGGCGGAGCCGGGCTGATCGGCAGTCTTACGGTCTGGAAACTCAATGCGTGCGGCATCGACGACATTCTGGTGGTCGATCATCTCGGGACGTCCGACAAATGGAAAAATCTTGCGCCGTTGCGTTTCGCCGACTATCTGGAAAAAGACGCTTTCCGCGAAACGCTCCGCCGCGGCGCGTTGGACGGAAAAAAGATCGACGGGATCTTTCACCTCGGCGCCTGTTCGTCGACGACGGAACGCGATGCGAGTTACCTTGTCGACAACAATTTCGTCTATACGACGGAATTGGCGCATTTCGCCGTCGGGCACCGCATCAGAATGGTCTATGCGTCCAGTTGCGCGACTTACGGCGACGGTTCGCAGGGGTATCGCGACGACGAAAGCGCGATCGAAAAACTGCGTCCGCTGAATATGTACGGTTACAGCAAACAACTTTTCGATCTGTGGGCGAAACGCCGCGGATATTTTGATCTGCTGACCGGATGCAAGTTTTCCAACATTTACGGTCCGAACGAAGAGCATAAAAACGAGATGCGTTCGGTCGTGCTCCGCGCTTACGAAGAGATCACGGCGACGGGCAGGATGCGGCTTTTCCGTTCGTACCGTCCGGAGTACGCCGACGGCGAGCAGAAGCGGGATTTTCTCTATGTGAAAGACGCGGTCAATATGCTCTGGTTTCTTTTCAACAGTCCGCGCGGCACGGGACTTTTCAACGTCGGCAGCGGCAAGGCGGAAACCTGGAATCATCTGGTGACGGCGGTCTTCCGCGCGCTCGGCAAAACGCCCGCCATCGAATACATTGATATGCCGGAGCATCTGCGCGATCGTTATCAATACTATACCTGCGCGGATATGACGAAACTTCGGGAACGGGGCTTCGACGAAGCGGTTTTCACGCTCGACGAAGCGGTCGCCGATTACGTCGGCAAATATCTGACGACGGGGAAACGTCCGGGCGACGAATGAAAACGGAGGGGATCGCCGGGCGGACTTTGCTGGAGAGCGCCGGCGGCATCGTCGCGGTCGAAGCGGGACGGCGGACGCTGGACGATTATCTTGATTTCTGCACAGACCCCGGGAGCCGCCGGATCACTTCCCATTTGTTGCTCCATTACTTCCGCCGCAAGCGCGTGCTCGACGCGCGCGTAAATACCTGTATACGGCGGCGGCCGCGTCCGGAAGTGCTCGCGCTGGTGCGCGCGGCGTTGATCCGGCTCTTTTTTCAGACGGCGGCGCCGCGCGAAACGACCGTGAGCGTCGCGGTCGATCTCGCCAAACGGTATCGCGCGGATTGCTTCGTCAATGCGCTGTTGCGCCGGGCGTTGCGCGAGGAATGGGTTTTCCCCGACGATCCCGACGCCGTGTTGCCGCCGGCGATCCTGAAAAGGTGGCGCGCGCGTTTCTCGCAGGAGGAAATGAGGCGTTTCGCCGCTTGCTTTCTCGCGGAAGCGCCGTTTTGCTGCCGCGCTTCCGGCGCCGTGCCGGAAAAAATCTCCGGCGCCGTGCGGATCCCCGGTTTCGGGGGCGGAGTCTTTTTTTCCGCTCCGGCGGAAACCGTGCTGGCGTCGCCGGAGTTTGCCGCGGGGATGCTTTATGTGCAGGATCCGGCGGCGAGTTTCGCGCCGTCGCTCGTCGATGCGGACGGCGTCGGGAGCGCGGCGGATCTTTGCGCCGCTCCGGGCGGCAAGGCGCTTTTGCTGGCGGAAAAACTTTCTCCGTCGGCGCGGCTCTTTCTTTTCGACGCTTCCGAAAGGCGGCAGCGTTTGACGCGGCAAAATTTTGCGCTTCGCGGCAGAAAGGCGGAAATTTCCGTCGCCCGGGCGCAGGACGTGACGGGACTTTTCGATCTGGTCGTCGCCGACGTGCCGTGCAGCAACACGGGCGTTTTCCGCCGCCGTCCCGACGCGCTCTGGCGTTTCCGTCCCGGCGCGCTCGGCGAGATCGTCGCGTTGCAGAAAGAGATCCTTTTTCACGCGGCGACGCTGGTCGCGCCGGGAGGGCAGTTGCTCTACAGCACATGCAGCATCGAAGAAGAAGAAAACACATTGCTCGTCCGCGAGTTTGAAGCGGAGCATCGCGCGTTCCGCCGTTTCGGAGGCGGGGTCATCCTGCCGGACGAAACACGCGACGGAGCGGGAGCGTTCATTTGGCGCAGGGAGGTTTGAAATTATGGCGTCGTATCACTTTGTCGGCATCGGGGGGATCGGGATGAGTGCGCTGGCGGCGATGTGCCGCGCGGCGGGGCACCGGGTTTCCGGAAGCGACCGCGGCTACGGGCTTGCCGCCAACGAACGCATTTTTTCCCCGCTGGAAAAAAGCGGGATCGCCATCTATCGGCAGGACGGTTCTTTCCGGCGCACGGAAACGAGTGATTTTCTCGTCTGGTCGACGGCGATCGAGGAAGACAATCCCGATCTGGTCGCGGGCAAAGGGATCGTGCGGTTGCACCGTTCGGAATTGCTGAAGCAAATGCTCGATTCCTTTCCCGGCACGACCATCGCCGTCACCGGAAGTTGCGGCAAAAGTTCCGTCACCGCCTATCTTGCGGAAGCGCTGGATAATCTGGGATTCGCGCCCGACTGTCTCAACGGCGCGCTGATGAAAAAGTTCATCGCGCCGGATAACGCGGGGAATTACCGTCGCGGCGCCGGAAAATATCTTGTTTTCGAGAGCGACGAATCCGACAAAAGTCTGTTGCGTTATCAGGCGGATTACGCCGTCGTGCTCAATCTCGGATGCGACCATTACGATGCCGACGAACTCGGTCGCGTTTTCGGGACTTTTCTCGGCGGCGTCCGCCGCGGCGCCGTCATCGAAGAGCACGTCTATGAAAAGATCAGGTCCCGTCTGCCGCCGGAATTGCCCGTCGCCGTTTTCGGGGAAGGCGCCGGATGTTCCCATCGTCTGGAAAGATACGAAGTTCGGGAACATCGTGCTTTCGCCCGTTTTTCCGGTTGCGGGGAGATCGCGTTGCCGCAGAGCGGGCGGCATACCGCGCTCAACGCGTTGAGTCTTTTCGCATTGCTCGGAATGCTCGGCGTCGACCGCGAAAAAGCGCTCGGCGCGCTGACGACGTTCGAGGGCATCTGGCGGCGGAACGACGCGCACGGCTCGACCGCCTGCGGAGCGGTGATTTTCGACGACTACGCCCACAATCCGGAAAAGATCCGCGCCTGTCTCGGCGCGATGCGGGAATGCGCGCCGGGAAAAATTTTCGCCGTCTACCAGCCGCACGGCTACGGGCCTTTCGGGTTTATGTGCGACACGCTTTTCAACTATCTCGACGAAGATCTGCGGTCCGGAGATCGTTTTTATCTGCTGGAACCCTATTACGCCGGAGGTACGAGTTCGCACCGGCCTTCCGCCGCCGAAGTTTTCGACTCGTGGCGGCAAAAGGCGAAAGATTTTTCCCGTTTTTGTCTTGGCGCCGACCGGGAATCGGTGCGCGCGGAAATTCTGGCGCGTCTGCAAAAAGGCGACGTCGTCGTCGTGATGGGTGCGCGCGACAATTCGCTGAGCGATTTTGCGGAAAGTTTCCGGAATGCGTAAGGCGGCGGGGTTGTAAAGCGGGAAAAAGATGATATATTAAAAACTGAATGTATAATCCGGCTTTTTTGAAACAGAAGGATGATGACGATGGCGGCTACCGCATCCGATACGGCGACTTTGACGCTCGGCGATCTCTCGGTGAACCTTCCGGTCGTGACCGGAAGCGAAGGCGAGCAAGCGGTCGACATTACCAGTCTGCGGGAAAAAACGAAACTCGTTACGCTTGATCCGGGATTGGGCAACACCGCCAGCTGTTTCAGCAAGATCACCTACATCGACGGCGAGCGCGGCATTCTGCGCTACCGGGGCATTCCCATCGAAACGCTGGTCGAAAAAGTGATGTTCGTCGACGTGGCGTATCTGCTGGTGCACGGTACACTGCCGACGGCGGAAGAGCGCCATAACTTTTCGCAACTCCTGAATTTCAACTCGCTGATGCACGAGGATATGCGGCACTTTTTCGATCTTTTCCCGCACGAAGCGCATCCGATGCACATTCTCGCGACGATGATCAACGCGATGGCGGCGTTTTACCCGAATGTCGATTCCCAGTCGCTGGTCGAAAACATCGACCGGGCGACGGCGCGCGTCATCTCGATCGTCCGCACGATGGCGGCGTTCGTCTACAAAAAGTCGATCGGCGAACCGGTGGTCTATCCGCGGCATGATCTTTCCTACTGCGCGAATTTCCTCAATATGATGTTCGATTCGCCGGTGAAACCGTACCAGATCCGCCCCGAAACGGTGCGGTTGCTGAATATTTTGCTCATCCTTCACGCCGACCACGAGCAGAATTGTTCGACGACGGCGGTGCGGGTCATCGGGAGCGCCCAGGTCAATCTGTACGCGACGATCTCGGCGGGCATTTCGGCGCTGTCGGGGCCGCTTCACGGCGGCGCCAATCAGGCGGTCATCGAGATGCTGCGCATGATCCAGCAGGACGGCGACGTCGGGAAATTCATCAGAAAAGCCAAGGACAAGGACGATCCTTTCCGGCTGATGGGTTTCGGGCACCGCGTCTACAAAATATACGATCCGCGGGCGGCGATCATCCGCCGCGAATGCGAAGCGTATCTCAAAACGATCCATTACTGCGACCCGCTGCTGGACGTGGCGCGCCGTCTGGAAGATGCGGCGCTCGCGGACTCCTATTTCATTGATCGGCATCTTTATCCCAACGTCGATTTTTACAGCGGGATCCTCTACCGGGCGATGGGCATACCGGAAAATATGTTCACGGCGATGTTCGCTTTGGCGCGTCTGCCCGGATGGGTGGCGCACTGGCAGGAAATGATCGGCAGCCGGACGAAGATCGTGCGTCCCCGTCAGGTTTATATCGGCAAGGGATTGCAGACGGCGGACGTTTTCCCGTCCAAAAACCCGTTGCTGATTTGAAAACCGCTTGAAAAAGCGGCGCGGTCGCATTAGGTTAAAAAAGCATTCCGACGTTGTTTTGAAGAGGAGGCGGAAAATGAAAAAGTTTGGACTCGTGCTGACGATCGTCTGCGCCGTGGCATCCGGCGTTTTCGCCGGAGATCCCGGCAGAGAAACGAATTTCGGCGAAGCGCTGGCGCTTTACCTGCCGAACCGGGTACTCGACCTGCTGGACACGTTCAGCGTGACGCTGGGAGTCGGTCCCGTGGCGGAAGGGCGGCTTATGTTCACCCGCGCCTGCGACGTCGGCGCCGGCATCGGGTTGAGTTGCAAGGCGGCCAAAGATTTCAACCGTCAGTACGGTTTCGGGATCGAGGAATACTGGTACTGGTCGCTTGTTTCCGTCGGCGAAGAAAGTTATTCGATGAACGACGGCATCGGCAGGATCCAGAAATATCAGGAAGACCGTCTCGGCGTACCCGACCCGCAGACGCGCACCTACGATTTCTTTGAAGGCCGGCGCGATTACTGGGCGATCGGCGGCGCGCTCGGGCTTCTGGTCGATGGCAACGTCTACATCCACCCGGTGGAATGGGCGGATCTCGCGTTGGGATTCCTTTTCATCGACATCCGCAACGACGATCTGATCTTCGACGATTTCCGGTGATTTTGCCGGAGGAGAAAAAGGCGATGGCATCTCCGGAGGAAAACGCTTCTTCCGGAGTGTTTATTTGTCGGCGTTGCGGCAATTGTTGCCGCCGGAGCGGAGAGGTGGTCGTTTCGCCGGAAGAAGCGGAAAAGATCGCCGCTTTTCTGGGCATCGGCGCGGAAACTTTTTTCGACCGTTATGTGGCGATCTCGTCCGACCGCCGTCAGTTGATACTGGCGCAGGACGCGGGAACGCCCTGCCGCTTTCTCGAAGAAAGCGCCGGAGGCGCGTGTTGCCGGATCGAACCCGTGAAACCGCGGCAATGCCGCGATTTTCCGATCCATTGGAATGAACCGGGATGGCAAAAGGAGTGTGCCGGATGTGTAAAATGATGCGCGGCGGCGATTTGATCGTGCTGTCGGGACCCAGCGGCGTGGGAAAATCGACGCTGGTGAAAAAAGTCCGGGCATTTCATCCCGAACTGGAATTTTCCGTTTCGTGTACCACCCGGGCGATGCGTCCCGGCGAAATCGACGGCAAAGATTATCATTTCCTGGACGAAGAGGAATTTTCCCGCCGGAGCGACTCCGGAGCGTTTCTCGAAGAAGCGCGGATTTTCCGCCACCGTTACGGCACGCTCAAATCGGAAGTCCTCGAACGGTTGCGCGCAGGGCGGAGCGTTCTGCTCGACATCGACTTGCAGGGCGCGAAACAGATCCGCGCCGTCGCGGACGCCGACCGCGAGATCGGCGCCGCCGCCGTTTTTGTGATGATCGTGCCGCCGGATCTCGCCGCGCTGGAAAAACGTCTGCGCGAACGCGGCAGTGAAAGCGACGAGCAGATCGCGTTGCGGCTCGGCGCCGCCCGCCGGGAATTGGCGGGATTCCGCACCTACGATTATCTGGTCGTCAACGACGACCTGGAAACCGCCGCGGCGGATCTGGACAAAATACTCGCCGTCTGCCGGATGCGTACGGCGATCGTGCAAGGAGACCCTTTCGTATGAAAAAAGAACGGCCGGTGATCGCGTTGGGCGTCACGGGCGGCATCGCCGCCTGCAAGAGCGCGGAATTATGCGGCAAACTCGTGCAGACGGGATTCCCGGTGCGGGTGCTGATGACCGAAAACGCGACCCGTTTTGTGACGCCTCTGACATTTCGCACGCTTTCCCGCAACGATGTGATCCTGTCGCTGTGG
Source organism: Victivallaceae bacterium (assembly GCA_024405715.1). Taxonomy (GTDB): domain Bacteria; phylum Verrucomicrobiota; class Lentisphaeria; order Victivallales; family Victivallaceae; genus UBA1784. The sequence continues at coordinate 14,586 of JAKSOG010000004.1, forward strand.
GAGGGCAACGGGGACTGGCGTCCCGCGCATATCGCGCTGGCGGACGAGGCGGAAATTTTCGTCGTCGCTCCGGCGAGCGCCGATTTCATCGCGAAATATGCCTGCGGGATCGCCGACGACGCATTGACGACTTTTGCGGCCGCGTTTGACGGCAAAACGCTGCTGGTTCCGGCGATGAACCCGAAAATGTGGGCGCACGCCGCCTGCCGGGAAAACGTCGAAAAACTTGCCGCGCGCGGCGTCGCTTTCTGCGGACCGGTGCGCGGGCGCGTCGCTTGCGGAGCGGTCGGCGTCGGACGTATGGCGGAAGTGGACGCGATCCTTGCCGCGATCGGAAAAATGCTTTAACGGCCGGAGCGTTGCCGTAACAAAATCCGGTAATCTTCGGCGAGGAACTCCGCCATTTTTTTCCAGTCGAAGCGGTCGGAAACCAATTCCCGTCCGTTTTGTCCCATTTTTTTGCATCCCGCAGGATCGTCAAGCAGTTTTTCCGTCGCCGCAACGACGGCATCGACGTTCCCCGGTTCGACGCAATATCCGGTACGGTTGTCGAGGATGACTTCCGGAGTCCCGTCGAGGCGGAATCCGACGGCAGGCATCCCGACCGCCAGCGCCTGAACGACCGCGCGGGGCAAACCTTCTCGCAACGAAAGGTGCCAGAGCAATGTTCCCTGCGCGAGGAATCGCGGTACTTCATTCGGCGTGACCAGCCCGCCGAGAACGACGCGGTCCCGGATGCCGCGGCGTTCCAGTTCCCGGTCGGTCCGGCCGCGCGTTTTGCCGTCGCCGAGGATCAGGAGCGAAACGTCGGCGTATTCCGCCGCGATCCGCGCAAAAGCGCGCGGGATGAATTCGTATCCTTTGAGCGGAGAAAGCCGCGCCAGCGTGACGATGACGCGATGTTCCGGCGGAATGCCCGGTTCCCGCGGCAAGGCGGAATTTCCGGACGCCGCCGCGAAGCGCGCGAGATCCATCCCGCTGTAGACGACATGGTATTTCCCCCGCGGCGCGATCTTCAATTCGACGCATTGATCGATCATCGCCCGGGCGACGGTGTAAAGGCGGACGGCGCACCGTGCGGCGATGCGTTCGCTGAGGACGTAAAATTTCTTTTTCAGAGGAGCATCCTGCACCGACCACGGTTGTCCGTGTACGGTATGGACGACGACCGGAATACCGGCGAGTTTCGCGGCGATCCTGCCGAGGACGCCGGCTTTGGCGCTGTGGGTATGTACGACGTCGAAACGTTCGCGCCGGAAAAAGCGGAAAAGCGCCCACAGCGTCCGCAGATCGCGCCACGGCGCCGCTTCCCGGCAGAGCGTCGGGATTTCCGTCACCGGGACGGGGGTGTCGCTCCATTCGCGGAGCAGATTTCCTTCGGGGCCGCAGGTCGGTCCGGAAACCAGCCGCACATCGTGTCCCAGTTCGATCTGCCCGCGCACGGAAAGGAAGGTGTTTTCCTGGGCGCCGCCGACGATCATACGGGTGATGACGTGGCAGATTTTCAATTTTTCATCGCGGACGTCGGACATCGTAACTGTGCAAAACGGGTTTTTTCGCCCACATCGTTTCTTCATCGAAAAGCGTTTCCCCGTCGATGGTTCCGGTGAAACGCCGCCCACGGTCCGAATCGGAGACCGTGAGGCGCAGACATACATTATCACGCGGGAAAAAATATTCAAGCGTTAATTTTTCTTTCGCCGTTTCAAGGCGCGGATTTTCCGCGGGCAAAGCGGGAGCGAGGTCGGTGCGCCGGACGTATTCTTCCAGATATCCGTACAACCGGGAGGGCGGAGCGTTGCCGCCCGGAAAAATCATCCGCCGCGGACGGAATCCGGGGTCGAGCCGGATCAGGCAACCGCAGGAGCGACGGTTGTTTTCGGTGAGAAACAGCGTGTCGATCGCGGAAATGCCGCGCGCCCGCAGATATTTTTCCAGCGTTTCACGGTTTTCCGGAAGATTGATGCAGACGGCGCGATGAAAACGGTTTTCCGTGATGACGATCGCGGGCGGCGACGCGCAGTCGGAAGAAAAAATACCGACGGCGTCCGGGCGGAATTCGCCGCGTACGATCCACGATGTTCCGAGGATGAGGAGCAACGCCCCCGCCGCGACTTTCAAGGCGAAACGCCGTGCCGCGAAGCCGACGAGCAAAGCCGAAGAAAAGAGCAGCACTTCGTAGACCGGAGGCGTGACGGCGTCAAGCGGAGCGAAAAATTCCGCTCCGGTCTCGCACCATCGCGCCGCGATGCGGAAAGCGCTTTCGCCGCCGATGCCGATGCACGGCACGGCGCATCCGAGTGCGCCGAGCGAAAAAAGCGGTACTGCGCCGACGACAAACAACAAATTGGTGATGATCGAACCGGGCCGCACGCTGTATCCGGCGAGCAACGAGATCCCGACTCCGGCGCCGAATGCCGCGGCGCAGAAAAAGAATGCGTCGGGCAGAAATCGCGCGAAAGATCGTTTTTTCCGGAAAATGTGCGCTTCTTCCTGAGTCATCAGCGCGACCGCGCCGTCCGGAACGGTGCGCCGGGCGCCGTCGCCGGCGCAGAGCAAAATCGCGGTGATGAAAAAAGAATATTGAGCGCCGACGTCGCCGAGGAGCGCGGGATTGTACAACAGCATTGCGAAAGCGATCATTCCGAGGAGTTCGACCGTCGGCGTTTCGCGCAGGAAAATTTTGCCCGCCGCCCACAAGGCGATCATAAAAAACGCGCGCGTCGCGGGCGGATTCGCTCCGGTGCAGAGCGTATAGGCGCCGAGGAACAGCGTCAGCAACATATACCGCGCCCGGAAAGGGATGGCGCGCAAGAGAAAAAGCAAGATCGCCGCCAGCACGGAAACGTGCATCCCCGACACCGAAAAGAGATGGACCGTGCCGGAATCGACGAATTTCTGCCGGCGTTCGCCCCGCATTCCTCCGCGCACGCCGAAAAGCAGCGCGGCGACGGTGTTGCGTTCGTCGTCGGAGTCGATGAAGCGCGTCGTGCGTTCGATCAGGAGATCCCGGAATGCGAGAAGTTTTTCCATTGTTTTGTCCGGTCTTTTCCCGACCATCACGGCGTCGTTCATAAAGACGCTGCCCGCGAAATTCCGCGCCGCGGCGTAAGCGCCGAAACCATCCGCCGCATACGGATCATCCAGCGGAACGACGTTTCCGTGACCGCGCAAAACCGCGCCGAAAGGCAGCATCCGGCGGTCGCCGACGAGCGACAGCGAAACGGGAAAAACTTTTCCGTCCTGAAACAATTCGGCGCGGTAACTTGCGGGAGGATCGATGCCGGGGACCCGGCAACAGTTGGAATCGACGATCCTCGCTTCGATTTCGCCGAAGCGCGCTTCCAGTACGGGCGCGGTCGCGGCGCGGAAACGCGCCGACGTGAAACCGAGTGCGAGCGCGACGCCGAAAAGCACGGCGTAACGGCGGGGAAAGAGCGCCGCGAAAACGGTTCCGGCGACGATCCCGAAAACCGCAGCGGCTCCGTGTTCCGGACGGGCGAGCGCGATCCCGGCGGCGCATCCCGTCGTCAGCGCCAGCGCGAAGATCCCCGTCGGCGCGAATTTACTTTTCGCGCGGGACGGCGCCGGAAGCGGTGTATTCGACGACGGCGACATTTTTCCCGTAATAATAAAGTTGACCGTTGTGCGTGGCGAAAGCGCCGCGCGCGAAATCTTCCGTTGCCTGCGGGAAAACGATGTGGTCGCCGTTCGTTTTCAGCCGTTCGACGTGTGCGGCGGCCAGTTCGCGGAGTTTGTCGCCGCTTTTTCCGGGCGTCCGCGCGGAGAAAATTTTCTGCAGTTCCTCCACGGTCGCGCCGCCGAGATCGACGGGCAATGGTGCGGAAACGCCGAGTACGGGACCGGCGTCGATGTCGGCGTCGCTCCGGTAGGGTTGGACTTGAATGACGCTGCTGCGGAGCGTCTTGTGTCCGGAAAGCAACGCCGTTTCGACCGGACGGTAATGCAGTCCGGCGAGGAGCCGGCGTCCGTCGGGCCCGTATTGCGTAAGATCGGCGGGATGGACGTTCAGCGCCGGGAGTTTTTCGGCGATGTTGGTCAGCGGCACGAATCCCGCCAGCAGAACCAGTTCGATTTTCTGGTGGAGCAGGACGCGGAAAATCTCGTCGCTCCAGAGATCGCGCACCGCGCGGCGGTGTTCGCTGTCGAGCCGGATCGAACTTTCGCCGTGTTCGAGATAGAATTTTTTGATGTCCAGTCCGAAAAGCGGCAGATCATATTTTTCCGCCAGAACTTCCGCCCGGCTTGCGTCGGGGGCGTCGGTGACGAGCAACGTCGTCCGGAAAGCGCGTTTCCCTTCGCTTTCGTAACGCAAGATCGCTTCGGCGTTGCTGCCCGTACCGCTTAAAAACAGCGCGGTGCGCGCGGGCGCCGTCGCATCGTGGGGGGAAAAGAGCGCCGTCATTTTTTCTCCTCGCGGGAAACGAATTTTCCGCAATCGTGCATCGGATCGGTCTCGTTTCCGGTGAGCGAGCAGATCGCTTTGAAAGGATGGCTGACGAAGTTGCGGCAATTGCGGCAACCGCGGCGGTAGCCGTCGCCGCGTTCGAGCGTGACTTTTTGCGTCGTTTCCCCGCCCAGCAGAGCGGAAAGGCGCGCCGCCGCCCGGTCGTGACCGGCGTCGGGGGATTCCGGCGCGGAGATCTCGCCGAGGTCGGCGTCGCAGAGGGCGCATTTCAGCCGGTAAACGGGCGCGAGAAAATCATCGTTCGCGCGGTATTTGCGCGCGATGGTTTCGTTGCCGCAACGGGGGCATACAAGGCGTTCGTTTTCTTTCATCGTCATGGGATCGCGGGGATCGGCGTTTCGGAATTTTCCGGCGCTTCCCCGAAGGAAAGTTTGCCGTTGTTGCAATCGACGAGGACGCGCCGTTTCCCGTTGAAGCGGCCCGCGAGGATCGCTTCGGCGAGGGGGTCTTCGACGAACCGTTCGATCGCGCGGCGGAGCGGACGCGCACCGAATTCCGCTTCGAAATTCGTGTCGACGAGATGATCGCAGGCGCGGTCGGTGACTTCGAGTTTCAGCCCGCGCGCCGCCAGACGATCGCCGAGCTTCGCCAGTTCGATGCGCACGACTTCGCGGAGTACGGTGCGGTCGAGCCGGTTGAAAACGACGATCTCGTCGACGCGGTTGAGGAATTCGGGTTTGAAATTCTTTTTGGCGATCGCCAGAAGCCGTTCGCCGTCGCGGCGGCGATCGAGTTCCGCGTTCGCCGAAAAGCCGAGCGCCGCGCCGGATGCGACTTCGCGGGCACCGACGTTGCTGGTCATAATGACGATCGTGTTGCGGAAGTCGATTTTTCTGCCGAGCGTGTCGGTGATGCGTCCTTCTTCGAGGATCTGCAAAAGCATATGCATCACGTCGGGGTGGGCTTTTTCGATTTCGTCGAAAAGGACGACGCTGTAGGGGCGGCGGCGGACTTTTTCGGTCAGGTCGCCGCCTTCGCCGTATCCGACGTAGCCCGGAGGGGAACCGACGAGACGCGAAACGTTGAATTTTTCCATATATTCGGACATGTCGATCTGGATGAGCGCGTCGGCGTCGCCGAAAATGAATTCCGCCAGCGTTTTGGCGAGCAGTGTTTTGCCGACGCCGGTCGGTCCGAGAAAGATGAAACTGCCGATGGGACGGCCGGGGTTTTTGAGATCGGCGCGACTGCGGCGGAGCGCGCGGGAGATCGCCGAGATCGCTTCGTCCTGGCCGACGACGGTGCGCCGCAGAGTCTTTTCCATTTCGAGCAACCGCGCGCTTTCTCCGCCGGAAATCCGCCGGAGCGGGATGCCGGTGAGCCGGGAGACGACTTCGGCGATCTCTTCGCCGCCGACTTCGGCGACGTTTCCGGCGTTGGCTTCGCGCCATTTTTTCATCGTTTCGTCGATCTTGAGTTTCAGCGCGCGTTCGCGGTCGCGGCAACGGGCGGCTTTCTCGAAATCCTGTTCGGCGACGGCGGCGTCCTTGTCGAGCCGCACCGCCGCGATCTCGGTTTCGACGGCCCGGACGTCCGGCGGCGGCAGTTGCGCGCGGATGCGGGCTCCGGCTCCGGCTTCATCCATCACGTCGATCGCCTTGTCGGGGAGCAACCGTCCGGAAATGTAACGGTCGGCGAGGCGGACCGCCTTTTCCAACGCTTCGTCGGTGTAATGCACGCGGTGGTGTTTTTCGTAGGCGCCGCGCAGTCCATGCAGGATGCGGATCGAATCTTCGACCGAAGGAGGATTGACGACGACCGGCTGGAAGCGGCGTTCCAGCGCGGCGTCTTTTTCGATGCCCTTGCGGTATTCGTCGAGCGTGGTCGCGCCGACGCATTGCAGCTCGCCGCGCGACAGCGCCGGTTTGATGATGTTGGCGGCGTCCATCGCGCCTTCGGCGCCGCCGGCGCCGACGATGGTGTGGAGTTCGTCGATGAAAAGGATCACTTTTTTGGAATTGCGCACTTCGTCGATGACCGCTTTGATGCGTTCCTCGAATTGGCCGCGGTATTTCGTGCCGGCGACCATCAGGGGCAGGTCGAGCGCGTAGATCTGTTTGCCGACGAGGGAGTCGGGAACTTCCCGGCGGGCGATCGCCTGGGCGAGACCTTCGAGGATCGCGGTCTTGCCGACGCCGGCTTCACCGATGAGTACCGGATTGTTTTTGGTGCGGCGCGACAGGATCTGGATGACGCGTTCGATTTCCTCTTTGCGTCCGATCACGGGGTCGAGTTCGCCGCGTTCGGCGAGCGCGGTCAGGTTGCGTCCGAAGGCGTTGAGCGCGGCGGTCCCGTCGCCGGAAGCGGTTTCGCCCTGCGGGACGTTTTCGCCGTCCCCGGGATTTTCCTCCGGCAGATAGTCGGGGTCGAGCGCTTTGACGACGGCGCGGCGCACGGCTTCGGGATCGACTTTGAGATTCTGTAAAATGCGTGCGACGACGCTTTCGCCCTCGCGGAGGATCGCCAGAAGCAGATGTTCGGTGCCGACGAAATTGTTGTTCATGCTCTGCGCTTCGCGTTCGGCGAGTGCGAACACCTTGCAGACGCGGCGCGAAAAGGGCGGTTCCCCTTTGAGTTGCGCGCCGCCGCCGGAGCCGCAGCATTTTTCGATTTCCAGCCGCAGGGCGGGCAGATTGACGCCCATCGCGTTGAGAATGCCGACGGCGACGCCTTCGCCGAGCGCGAGAATGCCCAGCAACAGATGTTCGGCGCCGATCTCGTCGTGGCCGAACTTGCGGGCTTCGCGTCCGGCGAGCGTGACCGCCTGCCGGGCGCGCGGCGTGAAATTGCCGAAATCCGGTTCGTCGTAATCCGCCATTTTATCGTCTCCTTCCGGCGCGTGCCGGATTGCTGTTCTTTATTCGGGAAAGATAATATACTTCCTCGCGCGCGGGATGTCAATAAAATCTCTTCTTCCTGCGGCGTTTCGCGGGGAAAGCGCCGCCGCCGATTTGCAAAACTGCGGCGCGGATGTATATTTTCGCCATGCAAAAGATCGGACATGTTTTGTTGGCGGGAGCGGGTGCGGTCGGGATGCTCCACGCCGTGAAACTCGCGCGTTGCCCCGGCGTCGACTTCCGGCTTGCCGCCGACGGTGCGCGGCGCGAGCGGTATCGCCGGGAAGGGCTTTTTTTCAACGGCGAACGAAAGGAATTCCGTTTCGCCGGAGAAGGGGAATTTTTCCGTCCGGAAATCATTCTCGTGGCGACCAAGTTCGGGCAGTTCGCGGAAGCGTTGGAAATGCTCGCGCCGTATCTGACGGCGGGGACGATCTTTTTGCCGCTGCTCAACGGCATATCCGCGTCCACGATCGCGCGGAAGCGTTTTCCTTCGGCGCGGGTGCTCGACGGTTTTTTCCTCGGTCACGCGAGCATGCGTGAAGGCACGAGCGTCCGCCACGACGGCGTCGGCGCGACTTACCTCGGGGAATGCGGCGCGACGACCGCAAGCGACGCGCTCCGCGCGACGGAAGAGTTGTTTTTTCGCGCCGGGATCCCCTGCAAAACGCCTCCGGATATGACGGCGGCGATCTGGAAAAAATTCATTCTCAATGTCGGCGTCAACCAATCGAGCGCCTTTTTCGGCGCCGATTACGGCGAACTTCGCGAAGACCCGGAAAAAATCGCTTTTGCCGAAGCGCTGATGCTTGAAGCGCTCGCCGTCGCCGAAGCGGAAAAGATCGCCGTCGGACGGGAAGCCGTCGATGCGGCGCTTGACGTGATCCGTTCGATGCCGCCGCGGGCGAAGACCTCGATGCTTCAGGATGCGGAAAAATCCCGTCCGACCGAAGTCGCGCTTTTCGCGGGGGAGATCCGCCGGCGCGGTGCGGCGCACGGGATCCCGACGCCGGAAAACGACCGCGTCTGGGCGCGTTTCGGGGAGATTTTTCCGTGAACGCGGCGGGGCGCATCCGCAGGGCGGGCGGCATCGCCCGGGTCGGGATGGCGGCGCTGGCGGTGCTTTTTTGCGTCGTGTTGGCTGCGCCTTTTCTCTGCGACGGCCGTCCGTTGTTTTTCCGGGACGAGAGCGGGATCTCTTTCCCGTTCGCGGAAAGTTTTTTTTCCGGCGATGCGCCGGAAAGACGGGTCGATCAGCTCTTCAATTATCTCCTGCTGTTTTTCATCGCGTCGCCCGTTTTTCTGTGGTTGAAAAAGGGGAAAACGGCTGTTGCACTCACGTTGGCGATCCTGCTGGCGATCCCTTTTTTTCTCGTGCCCAAACGCATCGACAAACGCGACTGGCGGGAGTGGACTGCGGCGCACCACGCGACGGCGGTTTTCGCGCCGATCCCTTTCGGACCTTTTGAAACGGCGGCGGAACCTTATCTCGCGCCGTCGCGCGAACACCTTTTCGGGACCGACGAGATCGGGCGTGACGCGGGGGCGCGGCTCATCTACGGGGCGCGCGTAAGTCTTGCGGTCGGCGTATTGTCGACGCTGCTGGCGCTTTTTATCGGCGCTCCGGTCGGACTGGTATGCGGTTACTGCGGCGGAAAAATCGACCTTTTCGTGATGCGGCTGACCGAAATACTGCTTTGCTTCCCCTCGTTTTTGCTGTTGCTGATCCTGCTGTCGCTCGGCGCCGACGCCCGGATGGAGGAATCTCTGCCGCTATTGATCGCGGTGATCGGCGCGACCGGATGGATCGGCTTCGCCGTGCTAGCGCGCGGCGAAACGCTTCACCGGAAAAACGCGCCTTACATTGAAAGTTGCCGGGTTTCCGGAGTACCGGTACGGCGCATTCTTTTCAATGAACTGCTGCCCAACGTCGGTTCGGTGCTGCTCATCGCGTTCCCTTTCGCGGTCGCGGGTGCGATCCTGGCGGAAAGTTCGCTCAGTTTTCTCGGATTCGGCGTGCGTCCGCCGACGGCGAGCTGGGGGAATCTGCTCCGGCAGGCGTTCGACAATCCGCTCGAATACCGCCATCTGATGATCTTTCCCGGTGCGGCGCTTTTCTGGACGACGCTGGCGTTTCATTTCACCGGAGAGGGATTGCGCCGGATTTTCGCGGTGCGGGAATAAGTCGGGAAAAAGCGGGTTGCATTTTCTTTTCGTGCGCGCTATAGTATAACCTGAAAAAGCGGAGTTTTTCAAAATGAAACCATTTTTTGTTTTTTCCGGGCAGGGCGCCCAGACCGTCGGAATGGGGCGCGATCTCGCCGAAAATTCCGCCGCCGCGCGCCGGATTTTCGAGGAAGCGGACGCGATCCTCGGCCGTCGGCTCAGCGACGTCATCTGGAGCGGTCCGATCGAAGATCTGACGCGAAGCACCAACTGTCAGACGGCGATATACACCGTCAGTTGCGCGGCGCTCGCCGCTTTCCGTGAAAAACATTCCTGCCGTCCCGTCGCCTGCGCCGGATTGAGTCTCGGCGAATACGGCGCGCTTTACGCCGCGGGGGCGTTCGATTTCGGTACGGGGTTGAAATTGCTCGACCGCCGCGGCGCGCTGATGGATGAAGCGTGCCGGTTGCATCCCGGCGCGATGGCATCGGTGATCGGCGCGGAAACCGCTGTCGTCGAGGAAGTCTGCCGCGAAATTGATCTCGACGTCGCCAATTACAACTGCCCCGGGCAGATCGTGATTTCGGGACCGCGTGAAAAGATCGATGTTGCCGCGGCGCAGTTGCGCGAAAAAGGCGTCAAAAAGATCGTGCCGCTCGCGGTCGCGGGGGGATTTCACTCCCGGCTGATGCGCGAAGCGGGCGACAAACTCCGGGACGCGCTCGCCGCGGCGGAGATCCGTACGCCGGAAACGCCGGTGCTTCACAATTACACGGCGGACTTCGCCGGCGCGCCCGACGCGATCCGCGCGGCGCTGGCGGCGCAGGTTTCCGGTTCCGTGCGTTGGGAAGCGTGTCTGCGCCGGGCGGTTTCCGAATGCGGCGCCGACGCCGTGATCGAATTCGGACCGGGATCGGTGCTGACCAATCTGGCGCGCCGCACGCTCCCCGAACTTGTACGCATCAACGTCAACGACGCCGCGTCTTTGGCGCAGGTGTCCATAGAGTAGGAGAAAGATCCGATATGAAACGTCTGGAAAACAAAGTCGCCGTCGTCACCGGCGGCGCCCGCGGCATCGGCCGCGCGATCTGCCGTCGTCTCGCCGACGAAGGCGCGGCGCTCGCGATCGTCGATCTGGTGATCGAAACGGCGGAAGCGACCGCGGCGGAATTCCGCGCGGACGGCGTCAACGCCCGCGCGTATGCGGCGAACGTCGCCAAATGCGAAGACGCCAGGGAAACCGTCGCCAAAATCGTCGCCGATTTCGGCCGGCTCGACATCCTTGTCAACAACGCGGGCATCACCAAGGACAATCTCATCCTGCGCATGAGCGAAGCCGAATGGGATGCCGTGCTCGCGGTCAATCTCAAAGGAACGTTCAATTTCATTCAGGCGGCGGTTCGTCCGATGATGAAACAGCGTTCCGGCAAGATCGTCAGTCTGGCGTCGGTCGTCGGCAAAATGGGCAATCCCGGTCAGGCGAATTATTCCGCCAGCAAAGCGGGGGTGATCGCGCTGACCAAAACGACCGCCAAGGAATTCGCGTCGCGCAACATCCAGTGCAACGCGGTGGCGCCCGGTTTCATTATGACCGATATGACCGCCGCGTTGCCGGACTCGGTGCGGGAAATGTTTCTCAAGGTGATCCCCGCGGGACGCGCGGGGAACCCCGAAGATGTCGCCAACGTCGTCGCGTTTCTGGCTTCGCCCGACGCCGATTACGTCACGGGTCAGGTGATCAACATCGACGGCGGGATGCTGATGTGAATTTTTCCCCGAAAAGCGGAAAAATGCGCTTGACAAAGCACTTCCGACGCGTAATATTATGCAGTGTGCGGATCACCCGCGCGTGAGACAAAAGAAATCGTCAACCAAAAAAAGAGGTTTGAAATGTCCACTATCTCTGAAAAAGTCATCAAAATCATCGTCGACCAGCTGCAGGTTTCGGAAGAGCAGGTCACCAACGAAGCGAAATTCGTCGAAGATCTCGGCGCCGATTCCCTCGACCGCGTTGAACTGGTGATGGCGCTCGAAGAAGAATTCGGGGCGGAAATCCCCGATGATGTCGCCGAAACGCTGACCACCGTCGGCGATGCCATCAAATATATCGAAGACAAAAGCGCCGAAAAATAACCCGCCGGGTTTCGGATCGGGAACGGCGTTTCGCGACGCCGGAGTAGTCGGACCGCAGGGACGGGTTTCGGTTTGCGCCGGAAATCTCCAAGCGGTCCGTTTGTTTGATTCGGAGAAAGAAAAAATGCAGAAACGGAGAGTCGTCGTTACCGGCGCGGGCGTGATTTCGTGCGTCGGCAATACGGTGAAAGATTTTTGGGATTCGCTCGTGAACGGACGTTGCGGGATCGGAAAAATCACCCGTTTCGACGCATCCGGGTTCAAGACCGCCATCGCCGGAGAAGTGAAAAATTTCGATCCCGACGCCCATTTCCCCGTGAAGGAGGCGCGGCGGCTCGACCTTTTCTGCCAATATGCCGCCGCGGCGGCGGACGACGCACTGGAAAACGCCGGTTTCCCGCGCGATCTGCGACAGGCGGAAAATCTTGATCTCACCCGGGTCGGAGTCCTGGTTTCCAGCGGCATCGGCGGACTGGGGACGCTCTGCGGACAGTACGAAACGCTGCTGGAAAAAGGGCCCGACCGCATTTCCCCGTTGCTGATCCCGATGATGATCGGAAACATCGCGTCGGGGAACATTTCCATCCGTACCGGCGCGGGAGGTCCCAATTACGGGATCGTCACCGCCTGTTCGACCGCGACGCATTCGATCGGCGAAGCGTTTTGGTGCATCGGGCGCGGCGACGCCGATATGATGCTTTGCGGCGGCAGTGAAGCCGCGATCCTGCCGATCGGCATCGCGGGATTTTCCTCGATGCACGCATTGAGCCGCCGCAACGACGATCCGTTGCATGCGAGCCGGCCTTTCGACCGCGATCGCGACGGCTTCGTGATGAGCGAAGGCGCCGGCGTGATGATCCTCGAAGAACTGGGACACGCCGAACGGCGCGGCGCGAAAATTTTGGCGGAAGTCGTCGGTTTCGGAGCCAGCGCCGATGCGTTTCACATCACCAGTCCCGCCCCCGACGGCGGCGGCGCGGCGCGCGCGATGCGCGCGGCGCTGGACTGCGCGGGGATGCGTCCGGAGCAAGTTGATTACATCAACGCTCACGGCACGAGTACCGCGCTCAACGACAAATACGAAACGCTGGCGATCAAAAGCGTTTTCGGGGCGAAACCCGGTTGCGCGGTCAGCAGTACCAAAGGTACGACGGGGCATGCGCTCGGTGCCGCCGGTGCGCTTGAATCGATCGCCTGCGTACAGGCGATCGTTTCCTCGACCGTGCCGCCGACGATCAACTATGAAACGCCCGATCCCGAGTGCGATCTCGACGTAACGCCCAACGAGGCGCGGTCGCGCCGGATCGATACGGCGCTCAATTGCAACCTCGGTTTCGGCGGACAGAACGGGATTTTGATTTTCAAACGCTTTGAAAAATAAACGCTTTGACAAATAAGGCAGAAGGAGTGAAAAGATGACAAGACAAACGGTCGTGTTGTACGGATTCGGCGGTGCCTTGATGTTGGCGCTCTGCGGTTGCGGTCCGGAACTCGCGCAGGTCAACTACGGCACCGAAGAAGCGGAGTGGACGCGCGGGATCCAGCATAGTTACCGCGGCTATCGTCCGCCGCGCACCGCGCCTCCGGCGATCGAAGACAACGTCTCACCCCGTTTGATCGAATCGGAAGAAAACAAAGCGCTGGAAACCGCCGGAGAGGTCGAGATCCCCGACGCGGTGGACGACAGCGTTTCCGAAACCGCCGGCGATGCGGCGAATGCCGAAGCCGCCGAAGCGGTTCCCGCGCCCGAAGCCGATCCTTCCGCCGCTCCCGCCGCGGACAATGCCGCCGTTCCGGCGGACAATCTGGAATTTACCGTCTACACCGTCAAAGCGGGCGACACGCTGTCGAAGATCGCCAAAGAGCAATACGGCGACGCCCGGAAATATGACGTGATCATCAAGGCGAACGGCATTACCGATCCCGGAAAGGTGCGGATCGGCACAAAATTGCAGATCCCCAAACTCTGATTTCAGGATGTCCGGCGATACCACGCGTTTTTATTTTCCGCCCGGAGCGGGGCTTGCCGATCTCTGCGCGGGGGATGAACTGAAAAAACTCCGTCACGCGGCGGAGTTTTTTGATGTCCGGGCGGTGAGTCGCGACAACTGGGTGGAATTTTCCGGAGAGGAAAAGAATCGCGCGCGTGCACAAGCATTCTTTCAGACGCTCGCCGAATTTTTCCGGCTTCGCGGCGGGCGTCCGGAAACGCCCGATTTCGAGTTGCTGATGCGCGCGACGGGCGGCGAAGAAAGCGTCGATCTCCGGGAACTTTGGAAACAGCGCGTCAAAGTCGGTTCCCGGCGGCGGGAAGTCCTGCCGCGGTCGCGCAGTCAGATGCGTTATCTGGCGGCGATCCGCGAACACGATGTCGTGTTCGGGATCGGACCGGCGGGAACCGGCAAAACATATCTTGCGATGGCGGCGGCGGTCGAAGCGTTCCTTGCCGGCAAGGTGCGCCGGATCGTTCTGACCCGTCCCGCGCGGGAATCGGGGGAAAAACTCGGCTTCCTGCCGGGAAGTCTGGAAGAAAAAGTTTCTCCTTATTTGCGTCCGCTTTACGATGCGCTCAACGATATGCTTTCGCCCGACGAGACCGCCGAACTCGTCGGCAAAAATCTCATCGAAGTCGCCCCGTTGGCTTTTATGCGCGGCCGTTCGCTCAACGATGCTTTCATCATTCTCGACGAAGCGCAAAACACGACCGTCGAGCAGATGCTGGTGTTTCTGACGGGGATGGGATTCAACTCCCGTTGCGTCGTTACCGGCGATCCGTCGCAATCGGACCTCGCGCCCGGCGAAAAGTCGGGTTTGCTTCACGCCGTCGAAACGCTTCGCGCATTGCCCGAGATCGGTTTCGTGTTTTTCCGCACGTCCGACGTGGTCCGTCACTTTTTGTTGGAAAAGATCATCAATGCCTACACGGGAAAGGATAAAAAATATGTTCCGGATCTTTCATAGCGGTTCCGGTCGGGAAGACGGAGAAAATAATTCTTCCATACAGGATACGGATGAAGCGGGGAGCCGTTCCCGTTTCGACCGCATTGAGGAAACATTCCGGAAAAGTGCCGTGCCCGGCGTGGCGATGTTTACGCTGATCTGGGTGGTCTGCGCTTTGTTTCTGACGCTTTCGATCCAACGCCGCAAGGAATTCGGCTGGCGGATCGGTCAGGCGGCGCCGGAATCGGTTTACGCCCGGTGCGATTTTTCTTACGAGGACATCGAAGCGACCGAAAAGGCGCGCATCGACGCCGCGAACAAGGCGCTCCGTCGTTATTTCATCGATCCCGTCGCCACCGCGGAACTCGAAAAAAGTTTCCGGGATTATTTCAACGGGATCGCGTTTCGCGCCGCCGGGAAAACGCTTGACAGTACCGCGCCCGTCGCGCGTCTGGTCAACCGCGCTTCGGTGGAGTTGGTCAAATTCATCGACCGCCGCCGCGGCGATATGCTCGAACGGGCGCACCGGACGATCAACCGCGGCATTATGCCCGCTTCCGAACGCGTGGAAGCGGGATCGTTTCCGGTCAAAGTCATCGATCTCAACGGCAACGGCAATTCCGACGAACGCACCGTCGCCGATTATCCCGATGCGGAAATCGCGGCGAAAAAGATCGCGGGGGAACCGTTGCCCCGGCAGAATGCGGGGGACGCGCTTTCTTCCGACGACGCGCTCCCGCAGCGCGAAGAATTCATCGCCGCCGCCCGGGAACTTATCGGCGACAGATCCAACATCCGCAAAGATGAAAACGCCAGCGCCAGCGCGCGTATCGAGGCGATGCGGAAAGTCGGGGTGGTCGTCCGGGAAAAACACGCGCAGGACTTGATCATCGAAAAAGGCGCCGTCGTCACGCAGACCACCCGCGATATGCTCGACGCCCAGATGCGCGCGTTGCCGGCGAATTTCGGCAAAAGCGGCCTCGTGTACAATCTCGTCGGCGGGTTGATCCTGTTGGGGATCGCGATCTTTTATCTCGCCGTTCTCCGTCCCGAAGTGATCCGCAATCCGCGCCATACCGCGGTCGCGACGATCACGATTTGTCTGTCGCTTTGGATCAACTTTCTGGGAATCGGGGTTTTCGACCGGTGTCTGCGCGCCGGGATCATTGAATTGCCGCAGTTGATCGTCTGCGCGTTGCCCGTCGCGTTGCCGATGTTGCTGATGTCGGTGACGCTCGGCGTGCGGGCAGGATTCATCGTCGGCGTGCTGACGGCGTCGGTCACGGCGTTGATGATCGATCCCGATCAGCAGCGGCCGCTCGAACTGGTCGTCCGTTGGATCCTCGTCGGCGGGATCGGGATGTTCGTCGTCCGCAAGGTGGTCAGTTGCCGGGCGTGGTTCGTCCGGATTTGTCTCGCGATGGTTCTGCTCGGCGGCATTTCCAGTTTCGATCTGCTGTTGCGAGGCGGCGGGAACGTGCGTCCGGAAAACGTCGTCGCGATGGCGGAAGTGCTTCTCCTGTCCGGATTTTTCTGCGCGGTGGCGGCGCTGGTGCTGATTTTCGCGTTGGAATTGATTTTCAACCTCGACACCAATATGGCGTTGACAGTCCTCGGCAATTTCAGTCATCCGTTGCTGGAACGGATGAAACGCGAGGCGCCGGGCACGATGTTTCACAGCATCACCGTCGCCACGCTCGCCGAAGACGCCGCCCGCGCCATCGGCGCCAATGCGTTG
>JAKSOG010000040.1 GCA_024405715.1 Victivallaceae bacterium
TCGGCGGCCGCAAGGCCGTTGTCAACGAAGCCCGTCCCCGCGAGGAACGTGCTCCGCGCAATTTTTAAGTCTCCCTTTTGATCGAGCTCCAGAAAGGCCCTGCGGGATCGCGGGGCTTTTTTTTGTTCTTTTTCCGCCGGAACGCTTGACAGAAACCGCGGCGGACGTTATGTTATTGAAGCGTCACTTTCGGGAGAGAAACTATGAAGAGATTTTTTTCCACTTTTTGCGCGGCGGCGTTGACCGTCATATGTTTTTGCGGTTGCGAAGCCTTTCAGGAAGCGTTGAAAGACAGCGCCGAAGTCGGCAACGACAACCCCAATGCGGAAAATTATGAGCCGCGTTTCATCCTCGGCGTCTTCTCGATCGTCGAATATCCCCGCGCCAGTTCCACCGAGCGCGAAATCGAATCTCTCGACGGCAGAAAGATCTGGATCAACACGCATCAGGCGTTCAGCAGCAAATATCTGCGCGACGTGCGCGTCATTGCCCGTCCGGGCGATCCCGACGTCTGCGATTTGCAGTTGCGTCTCGACCGCACGGGGAAATTGCAATGGGAAATGCTCGCCGGACGCTTCCGCGACACCCCCGTCGTGCTGGCGGTCGACGGCCGCTATCTCGCAAAATTCATTCCGGAATGGCCCGACGACGACGATCAGGCGTCCAACTGGGTGACGCTGCGCATCGGCATTGATCCCTATACGGCAAAGGGGATCGCCAAATACGCCAAGAAAAATTACTACTACTACAATCCCGACGCTGCCAGCTGGTGGAATTTCTGACGCTTTATCTCTTATCAAGCGTCGCGACGAGATCGCCGTCGAGATGGGCGAAAAGCGCCCGCGGCGGGAATGATTTCAACATCTCGCCGGAAAATTTCATCAGCGCCCCCGCCAGGCGGTCGCGCCATCCGATCGGCACATAGGGAAATAGCCAGGAACTCGTTTCCGAAACCGCTTTGACGACTCCCAGCCGGAAATGGACCGGAGAAAGATCCCCGATGTGTTCCCTTGCCGGGTCGCGCAACAGTAACATGGCACGCGTGACCGCGACCTCACGCTGAAAATCGTAGCAATCAAGTCCTCGGCCTTCGATGCAGGCGCTCCATGTGGGAAGCGGCCGCGCATACCACTGCTCCCCCCGACGATAAAAATAGAGCATATCGTCCGCGATCGCCGTCCGTCCGGCGGCGCGCCAGCGGCGCACGCTCGTGCTTTTGCCGATGCCGCTGTCGCCGAAAAGCACCGTGCCCGTGCCGTCGGGCATTTCCAGCAACGCGCCGTGAAGCAGATCAAATGCGCCGCCGCTTTGCATCTGCCCGGTCGCATAACCGTAGAGCAGAAGTTTCTGCAATTTTCCGTACAGGAAACGACGGCTTTCGTCATCGTTGGCGTGCAGATAAAAATCATCGTTTTCGCCGCGGAAAAAAGAAAGCGTACGCCGATCCTGATGCAGATGAAACTTTCCCGCCACTTCCGGAGGCGGCGCCGTCGACCGCAAATGGGCATGCGCGCGCCCTTCGGATGCGCTCAACCCGACGTTGACCAGCCGGGAAAACGCTTCGAGCGATCTCCGCGCACGGGCATCGTCCGCGCGCAACCGGAATCCCGAAACGCCGTCTCCGGAAAAAACGAGATCGTTGTTTTCCTCAGACATCGGCGACTCCGAATTTTTTGAGATGCTCGATCACATCCAGCCGGCAATAATGGTCGTAGCTCCACAACGGACAATACTGTCCGCAATAGTACGCATAACGGCACGTTTCGCATTCCGGACGCTTGCTCAACACATTGCCTTCGACGATGTGGCGGCGCATCTGCGCCAGTTTTTCGCCGTGCCAGACGTCGGCAATACGGTCTTTCCCCATCCAGCCGAAAACACCGCACTCAAGATTTTCGCAACAGAAAATCGCACCGTCCGGACGGATCGCCAACGCCCGCCACGGCGTGGAACACCGCTGACAGACACGGGCGGGACGTTCGATCGGGTGAAAAATGGTTTTCCACATGCGCAACGGCGTCGAACGCTCGTTCATATGGGGATATTCCGCCAGATGCGGTCCGATATCGGCGACGACGCGCGCCAATTCCTCCGTCGAAAGCAACGCGCTTTCACAAGGCAGTTTCGCGCTGTGATCGTGTACGGGGACCAGCCGATAACTGGCGACGCCGAGATCTTCCAGAAAATGCGCGATTTCCGGCATATTGCGGTAATTGGCGGAAGAAAACACGGTGTTGACCACAACCGGAATGTTTTCCCGCTGCAAATTGCGGATGCCTTCCACCGTGGCGTCAAAGGCGCCTTTGCCGCGCAGAGAATCGTGAAATTCGCGCATCCCGTCCAACGAGACCTGGACCTGACGGCACCTCCCCGTTTCGGCGAGGCGATGCGCGATGCTCCGGTCGATCAGCGTGCCGTTGCTCAAAAGCGAAAAACGCATCCGCGCCCGGACGATCCGGTCGATCAACTCGAAACAACGCGGGTGGGCGAAAGGTTCTCCTCCGCTCAACGTGATCAAAAAGACTTTCAGTTCTTCGAGTTCGTCGATCAACGCGATGAAATCGTCGATCGGCCTCGCCTTCAGCCGTCGGCGTTCCTCCTTTTCGTAGCAAAAAGGACAACTCAAATTGCAGGTCCAGGTGAAATAAATTTTCACCTGTTCCGGAGCGGCCTGAGGGAAAGGATGGTCCATTTTCAACGACTCCGATATTTCAAACGATCCGACAATCGGACGAAACACACGCCCGGACGATCCGCACGGCCGCGGGCGATCAGCCGTTCGCCGGAAAAATAACAAAGGTCGTCGCCGAATCGTTCCGGTTCGGGCAACTTTCTGCGCCAGTCGACGACACGCAAAAGCGCGTGCAACATTTTCGACAATGCGCCGCGCACGGCGCGCCGCATCCGGTTGCAGACGAAACGGCAAACGCCCCGTCCGCCCCGTCCGACCGGGGAACGGCGTTTTTTCCGGTCGATGCGGACGACGGCGAGTTCCAGCGCCGCGTTGCGTCCGAGTTTTTCGGCATCGGGGCGCGGATTGTTGTCGCCGATCATTTCCAGAAACGACGCCGTTTTGCGCCACACCCGGTGGATGACCTTGCCGTCGTTCCGGGCAAAGACCACTATGTCGCCGCGACGCACTTCATCGAACGCAATCGGGCGCGTTATGACGATGTCTCCATCGGCAAAGACCCGGAACATGCTGTTCCCCCGATAAAGATACTTTCCCGGTTCAATCGACGAGGAAAGCGCGTTTTCGCAATTCTCCGAGAAAGGCATCGACATCGCTTTCCATCGTTTCCGGAACCGTATCGCCGCACGCTTCACGCAACGAGGCGAGGATCGCGGCGCGGTCCATTTGCTTTTCCAGACATTTCCAGACGAAAGCGCCGGTGCGGTTCAACCCCAAGACCTTTCCGTCCTCGGGATTGAAAAGGACCGCGTTTTCTCCGAAATCGTCGCGAAAAACAATAAGCGGATTGAGTTTCATTTACGGCTCCCTTGCTGCTTCGTCAAAGGCTTTGATAAGCGGATAAAGCACATATTCGATCACCCGGCGCTGACCGGTTTTGATCTCGCCCTGCGCCTGCATACCGGGGATGAAACGGAAATTCCGGACTTTTTCCAGTTTGCCGTGAATGGTGATGCGCGCCCGGTAATAGGTCGCCTGCGCCGCCGACGGATTCTCGACCTGCGTGTCGGATTCGGACGGCGGCGCCTGGATCGTGTCCTCGGAAATGTTGCGCACCTCGCCGTCGAGCGTCCCGTATTTCTGGAAAGGATACGCATCCAGTTTGATCCGCACTTTGTCACCGACTTTGACACGCCCGATGTCCTGCGGACGGATGCGGCCTTCCAGTTCGATCTCGCCGACCAGCGGCACGAGCGTGATCAACGCTTCCGCTTCGCGAACCGCCGACCCCGGAGAAAACGATGCGATCTCGTGTACGACCGCGTCGCAGGGCGCACGCAAATAGATGTATTCGGTCAGCATCTGCGCCTTGTCGAATTCCTTGGTCGCCGCGGTCAGATTCCGCTCGGCGGTGACCAAATCTTCGGAAAGGCTGTTGCGCCACTCCTGGACGAAGGAATTTTCTTCCGCCAGCGTACTGCCGCGACGGTGGTTGAGTTCCAGAAGCTGATTGCGCAACTGATCGACGGTCGCTTCCATTTCCATACGGGTGATCTGCATTTCGATCAATTCTTTGAGAGAAGTGACGTTTTTGGTATGCAAATTGGAGTACATATCTTCGAGTTTCAGCACCTGGTTCAACCGCTCTTCCTGCTTGGCGAGCGAGTCCTGCGTGCTTTTGTAACTGGCGGCGATCTGTTGGAGCGATTCGTCGAAATACTTGATGCGCGCGCTGTAATACGCCTGACGCTGACGGAAAATCGCCAGCTGCCACTGCTCGAACTGGTCGGGATCGACCGGCTTGTAATCGGCGTAATCGAATTCCGCCGAAAGCCGCTCGAATTGCGCGTGATACGCGGAAACTTCGTTCTGCAGACGCGCCGCTTCGGAAGTGCTTTCCGTCGGGTCGAAAGTCAGCAGGATCTGATCTTTCTGCACGATTTCGCCGAGCCGGACATTGACTTTTTTGATGACCGTTCTTTCCAACGGCTTCATCACGATCGTCTGCTGGTCGGTGACGAGTTTGCCGTTGGCAAGCACGATCACGTCGACTTTGGCGAACGACGCCCAGATGATCGTGAACAAGATCACCGCGACGGGACACCAGATGAAAAGCCGGATCGACAGCGGCAGACGTTCGTTTTTGATTTCCAGCGCGTCGGGCTGGAATTCGATCGTTTCCCGGGGATCGCTTTCCGGCACGTCACCGGTGAATTTGCACCAACATTTCCACGCGAAACCGCGGATTTTCGTCCACGCATCGAGGAGGAAAGCGCACACGGCATTCCGGCTCGGAGTCGTTTTTTCGTCCATTTTATTGATCTCCTCTCATTTGCTGAGACCAGAATTCTTTGTAAATGCCCTCGCGGCTCAACAATTCGCGATGGGTGCCGGAATCGCTCATTTCGCCTTTGTCGATCACGACGATCCGGTCGGCGTGGCTGACGATGCTCAACCGGTGCGAAACGATCAACACCGTGCGGCCGCGGGCGATCGCTTTGAGGTTCTGCTGGATGACACATTCGCTTTCCGGGTCGAGCGCGCTGGTCGCTTCGTCGAAAATCAGGATCGGCGGATTGGTCAGCAACGCGCGGGCGATCGCCAGACGCTGCTTCTGACCGCCGGACAAATTGGAGGCGTTTTCCTCCAGCACGGTATCGTAGCCGCGGGGAAGTTTCTGGACGAATTCATCCGCACCGGCAAGTTTGGAAGCGTAGAGGATCTCTTCCAGCGACGCGCTCTGTTTGGTCAGACTGATGTTTTCCCGCACCGTGCCGCTGAAAAAGTAGTTTTCCTGCAACACGACGCCGATGCTGCTGCGCAAATGCGATTTGTCGATTTCCCGGATGTCGATGCCGTCGATGCGCACGACACCCTGCGAAACCGGATAAAGCCCCTGCAGAAGTTTGGTCAGCGTCGTCTTGCCGGATCCGGAACGTCCGACGAAACCGATCGTCTGGCCTTCGGTGATCGACAGGTTGAAATCCTTGATGACCAGCGGCAGATCGGAACGGTACTGGAAACTGACGTGATCGAATTCGACTTTGCCGCGCAACTGGTTGCGGACGCCGCCGCCCATCGGTTCGACGGGCGTGTTCATCACGACGCCGAGCATGCGCACCGACAACGCGATCTGCTGGTATTCGTGGATCAGTCCGACCATTTTGACCAGCGGTCCGGTCACGCGGTTGGCAAGCATCTGAAAAGCGATCAGCGCGCCGATGGAAAGCGTATGGTCGAAGACCAGATGCGCGCCGACCCAGATCACGCAGATCGACATCGACATTTCCAACACCTGACTGATGCTTTTGGCGGTCATCGAGATCTTGCCGACGCGGAAATAAGACTTGATCGCATACGCCGTGGAATTGTCCCAGATGCGGCGTTCGACGGGTTCGAGAGCGAGCGACTTGACCGTGCGCACGCCGTGGATCGCTTCGACCAGCATACTCTGGCGTTTGCCTTCCGCCTGATACAATTCGTCGAGCCGCCGCTGGAAGGGCCGGATGAGCGATGCGATCACGCACGCCATCAGCGCCGAAAATCCCAGCACGATCAGCGTCAGCGGGATGCTGTAGAGCAAGAGGAACGGGATGAAGATCACCAGCGATACCAGATCGAGGATGGTGAAAAACAAATTGCCCGACAAAAAGCCGCGGATGCGTTCCGTCTGCTGCATATGTTTGAGCAGCACGCCCGACGGCACCCGCTCGAAAAAGTCGATCGGGAGCCGCATCAGATGGAGAAACGTTTTCGTCGCCGTCGACACGTCGATCTTGTTGGTCGCAAAGAGCAGCAAATAACTGCGGACGAATTCCAGAATGCCGTTGAAGACGATGGCGATCAGCACCACGCCGCCGATGACGTTGAGCGTGTTGTAGGATTCGTTGACCAGCACTTTGTCGACGACGATCTGGAAAAAGAGCGGGACCACCAGCGACAGGATCGTCAGCATTCCCACCATCAGCGCGATTTCGCCGAAAACCCCTTTGAGTTTGATGAATTCGGGAACGAACCACAGCAGCGAAAACGGCTGGTTTTCATCGGAAAGCCGATACCGTTTTTTGAGCAGAATGACGCCTTCGCCGTACTCCTCGGTGAACTGCTCCCTGGAGAGGAAAAGGAAATGTTCGCCGCCGGCGCTCTCTTTTTCGGGATCGACGATCACCGCGTCGATCTCGGTTTCGCTGCGTCGGCGCAGACCGCAGAAAATGGCGTATTTTCCATCCTTGCGGATCGCGATCGCGGGAAAAACGTTGTTGCTCCGGCAAAGTTTATCCCAGTCGAGTTTGATTTTTTTCGCCTTGAAGCGGTAATCCGCCGCGATTTGGAAAAAGAGATTTTCGCGCACTTCTTCGTCGCCGATCGCGTAATCGTGCATCACCCGGCGAAGATCCATCGCCGTTTCGTGGTGGTGCGCCACCGTCGCCAGACAGTAGATGCGCGTATGTCGCGAAGCGTCCACCTGGGCGAGGTTGCGGAAAATGATCACCTTGTCGCCGAAACGATCGACGATCTCGCGTTTGGGCACGAGCGCGCTTTTGTTCGGCGACTGGATCCGGTCGTCGAAAATCGCCGCCTGGTCGCTTTTGCGGAATTGCAGTGAATTGAGAAGAATGATCCAATGTCCGTTCGACAGCCGGAGCATCGCCGGACCGGCAAAGGAATCGAGGATCGACAGCGAATCCGCCGCTTCGGGGCGCAGATCCTGCCCCTCGGCGAGCGAGCAAATCACGCCGACATCTTCCGCGGCATAGCGGGTCCGGATATCGTCGGTGACGAGCGCGGCGAAATTAACATTGGGGCGGAATTGTCCGAAAAGCGCCTGCAGACAACTCAATCCGCTGGTATCGAGATTTTCCTGCATCGTATGTTTCCTGTTGTTTTACTTTCTGTTCTTTCAAAAAATCCGTCGTCCCGTTAGGGACGAATCACACTTCTCATATAGTACACTCCGAATCGTGATTTGTCCACCGCAAAAAAGGAAAAAAGACGGAAAACCCGCAAAAACGGGGTCTCTTCTTCCGGCACGGGGAACGAGGAAAGCACGCGGCACGCGGCAAAAAATCAATTTTTCTGCAACTGATGCCGGATCTGTTCCACGCTGTGGCGGAGCAATTCGTTGCCCCGGCATAGTTCGGGCAGTTTGTTGCGGGCGTGAAGAATGGTCGCGTGCGTCCTGCCGAAAGCGCGTCCGATTTCCGTCGAAGAGCATTTCGTCAATTCGCAGGCGAGATACATCGCCGCCATACGCGGTTCGGCGAGCCGTTTGCATTTTCCCCGCCCGAGCAGATCGGGGATCGTCACGTTGTAATGCTCGGCGACCTGTTTCTGGATGGTTTCGATCGAAACGTCGCGGGCGGCGTATTCCTGATCGATCTGACCGCGGAGCAAATTCTCCGCACATTCGAGCGTCAAGCGGTCGCCGCCGTTGATCGACGCCCAGGTCGCCAGCCGGAGGAAACACCCTTTGAGCCGACGCACGCTCGAACGGATATTGGTCGCGAGAAAATCGAGGAACTCATCGCCGAGCGGATAATCGGTAACGACTTCGGTGCGCCAGAGGCGCAGGATCGCCAGCCGCGTTTCATATTCGGGCGGCACGACCTCGGTGATCATGCCCGACTCGAAGCGGGTGGTCAACCGTTTGTCGATATCGCTCATTTCGCAGGGTTGGCGGTCGCTGGTCAGAATGATTTGCCGTCCCTGATCGTAAAGCGTGTTGAAAAGGTTGAAAAACTCTTCCTGCATCTGGACTTTTTTGGCGAGGCGATGCACGTCGTCGATGAGCAGTACATCGACGTCGCGGACGCTGGCGCGGAACTCCGCGAGACTTTTTTTCTGCCACAGAAGGTCGTAGAATTCGTTGAGCAATTCGTCGCAGGTAGTACTGCGGATGACGGCGCCGGGGTTGTGTTCGCGCACGGCGTGGGCGACCGCCTGGAGCAAATGGGTTTTGCCGATGCCGTTGGCGCCGTAAATGAAAAGCGGGTTGTAGAGGCCCGGTGCTTCGGACGCGGTTTTCGCGGCGGTGAAAGCGTGACGGTTTTCATCGCCGACGATAAAGTTGTCAAAGGTGAATCCGCTGCTGCGCAAATGGGGGCGGCAGCTGCCGGAAGGCGCGGTCGGCGGGAGGGGTTTGGGCGTGGCGGGGGCGGGGACTTTTTCCGCTTCGACGAGGGGGATCTGCGGTGCGGGGTGGCCGCTTTCGAAACGCCAGGAATAATCCGCGCCATTGAGATCGTGCAAAGCCTTTTCGAGGATGTCCGCGTAATTATCGCCGACGAAATCGGCAAAAAAGTCGTCCGTGACGCCGAGGATCAACGTGGATTTTTCCGTCCGCAACGGCGTCATTTTTTGAAACCACATCTCATAGAGATTGGCGTTGTAGCGCAAAAGCCGTCCGGCGACGATTCGCCAAAGATTTTCGGCTTGTGATTCGTTTCCCTGCATTTTCTTTTCCGATGTCCTGCAACCGTTTCTTCGTTCTTACGACAATGCGATGTGCACCGCGCTCCGCACCTGTCTTTTTCGCGCCGCGCCTTTTTCGCGCCGCCTTTTTTTTTGCGCCGCTTTTTTTTCGCGCCGCCTTTTTTTGTGCCGCACCCGGTTCCCCGTGCCGCACCCGGTTTCCCGTGCCGCACCCGGTTTCCCGTGCCGCACCGAGTCTTTTCCGTGCAAGTTGTTAACAATGCTCTGAATTTTCCGAGATAAGTTTGTTTTTCCCGTATCAGAAGCAAGGATTTCCGCTGGTGCTCCGGTCGCCGACGCAACCGGATTTTTCCATTTTTGAGGAGAAAAACCGATGCCGCTCTCTTCGGGGGCAACGAAAATTCCGCCGAAGCGCGCCGTTTTGCCGGAAAGTCCCGGAAATCAGGGACTTAACACACTTTAACGCAACTTCTCGACAACTTATCGACAACTTGTTAACAACCACCCGCTTCCTGCCTGGGGCACAACACTATTCAAAGTACAGCAGGATTGTCAATCTGTCAATCCGGAAAACCGGAAAAAAGTGAAGAATATTTTGTGTTTTTCTTCAAAAACCGACTTGCAAAAATCACGTTCGCGTGATAGACGCGGCGGGACCCCGGAAGGGATCCCGCCGTGCGGAAACGATTTCTTTTCAGAGGGTGACTTTGACCTGATCCCGCATCCGGAAAACGGTCTCTTTGGCTTCTTCGACGCTGGCGGCGCGCGCGAGGCAGACGCCGAGGCGGCGATGACCTTTGACTTCGGCCTTGCCGAAGAGGCGGATGTCGGTGGCGGGCGTGGTCAACGCGGCGGAAATATCGAAGGAGACCGCATTGGAATTGCCTTCGACGACGATCGCTTTGCTCGCCGACGGACCGCGGAAAATGATTTCGGGGATCGGCAATCCGAGGATCGCACGGGCGTGCAGATCGAATTCGGAAAGGTCCTGCGAGATCATCGTCACCATTCCGGTATCATGCGGGCGGGGGCTGACTTCGCTGAAGATCACTTCGTCGCCTTTGATGAAAAGTTCGACGCCGAAAATGCCGCGGCCGCCGAGGGCGCCCGTGATCGCCGCCGCGATCTCGCGCGCCCGCGCCTTGGCGGCGGGGGTCATCGCCTGCGGCTGCCATGATTCCTGATAGTCGCCGTTGACCTGATGGTGACCGATCGGCTCGCAGAAACTGGTGCCGCCGGCGTGGCGGACGGTCAACTGGGTGATCTCGTAATCGAAATCGACGAACGCCTCGACGATGACTTTGCCCGCTCCGGCGCGACCGCCTTCCTGGGCGATGCGCCACGCTTCATCGACGTCGGAAGCGGTCTTGACGGTGCTTTGTCCGTGACCGCTCGAACTCATGATCGGTTTGACGACGCAGGGGATGCCGATCTCTTTGATCGCGGCGTCGAATTCCTCGCGGGTCGCCGCGAAACGGTAACGGCTGGTCGGCAGTTTCAGGGTTTCGGCGGCGAGCCGGCGGATGCCTTCGCGGTTCATCGTGAGAAAGGCGGCGTTGGCGGTCGGGATGATGTTGAAGCCCTCTTTTTCGAGTTCGACGAGGGTTGGCGTCGCGATCGCTTCGACTTCGGGGACGACAAAATCGGGTTTTTCTTTTTCGATGATCTCGCGCAGTTTGGCGCCGTCGAGCATATTGATGCAATAACTGCGGTGGGCGACCTGCATTCCGGGCGCGTTGGGATAGCGGTCGACGGCGACGACTTCCACGCCGAGCCGCATCATCGCGATGATCACTTCCTTGCCGAGTTCACCCGCGCCGCAGAAAAGAACTTTGGTCGCTTTTTCCGTCAATGCCGTACCGAGAATCATATTTTTTCTCCTTTTCTATATTGAGGTCGTTTTTACTTAAAAATTCGCGATGTCGTCGCACTCCCACTTGCCGGATGTTTTGTAATCCCCCAACGTGTTCGAGGGTGTACCGGCATTGTTTTTGCCGAATCCCCCGTCGGGTCCGGCGGAAATAATTTCAATTCCGCCGCTGGTGAAGCTGCCGGGGTTGCGCCAGTAGATCGGATTGCCCCAGGAATCGACGATTTGATCGGAAGAATCAATGGACAGGAGCGTACTGTTCAGATGCCGCTCCACCTTCCGGTTGAATTTGGAATCTCCGAAATCAAGAACGACGGCGTTGTTCCTTTCCTGCCCGTTCAGGATGCTCCAACCGTTCGACGCGGGCATATAACCGAGTTCGAGGCGGGCGGTTTCCATCGCCTGCTGGATGCTCTGGATGACCGCTTCGGTCGCGGAAATGCGCGCTTTGTTCTGGGCGACGCCGTAGGCGCCGAAACCGACCGCCGCGAGAATGGCGAGGATGGCGATGACACCGAGCAATTCGACGAGCGTGAAACGTCTGCGGAAACACTTTTTCATAGATTTTTCCTCTTGATTAAAACGTCTGGCGGAAATATAGTATATTTTGCGGGACAATGCAAATGAAAAACGGGAAAAGCCGATGGATTTTTCGGGAAAGCAGGTGCTGGTAACGGGCGCGGCGCGGCGCGCGGGAGCGGAGATCGTCCGTGCTTTCGCCGCACGCGGAGCGCGTCTGATCGTCCACGCGAACGCACACTTCGACGAGGCGGAAAAACTGGTTTCGCGGTTGCCGGGGGAAGGTCATCGCGCGCTCCGCGCCGATCTTGCCGCGGAAAGAGAAACCGCCGCGCTTTTCGCCGCGGCGGGACGCATCGACATCCTCGTCAACAATGCATCCTTTTACCGTTTTTTTCCGGAAAACGACGAAAAAGAGCGCGCGCGTTTCGAGCGCGTCAATTTCGCCGCGCCGTTGGAATTGATGAATTTTTTCGTCCGTCAGGAATTGCGCGAGGGCGCCGTCGTCAACATCCTCGATCAGGCGATTTTTTCCGACCGGAACGATCCCTACACCGCCAGCCGCCGGAAGCTGGGCGAAGCGACGCTTGATTTCGCCGCGAAATACGGGGTGGAAAATCTGCGTTTCAACGCGGTCGCTCCGGGGCCGATGCTTCCGCCGGAAGAGTTGCCGCAATCCAAAATGGAAAACGTCGTGCGCCGCGTCGCGCTCCTCCGGGCGGTGACGACCGCCGATTTCGCGCAGGCGGTACTTTTTCTCGCCGGATGCGATTCCGTGACGGGAGCGATCCTGCCGGTGGACGGCGGTCAGCATCTCGTCGATACGCAACCGTAACGCGCAACAAGCGTATAAGCGCGTCCGACCAGCGCGGGCAGATCGTCGGCGATCACGCCATCCGGCGCGAGTTCTCCGGCAAGTCCGTGCAAAAAGACTCCGAGTTTCGCCGCCGCGAACGGCGTCATCCCGCGCGCGAGCAATGCGCCGATGACACCGGCGAGAACGTCGCCGCTGCCCGCCGTGGCGAGGCGCGCACACCCCGAAGTATTGCGCGAAAGATCCCCCTCCGGAGAGGCGACGAGCGTTCCCGCGCCTTTCAGGACGACAACGGCGTGCAGTGTTTCAGCGAGAGCGGATGCGAGTTCTTCCCGCGAAAGATCTTGCGCGATGCCGAACGCCGCCGCCAACCGCCTCGCCTCGCCGGGATGCGGCGTCAACACGACGTTGTCGCGTTTTTCCCATACGGATGGAAAAGAAGAGAGAAGATTCAATCCGTCGGCGTCCAGCACCAAAGCGCCCGGATGTCCGAGAACTTTTTGCAACAGTCCGGCGTTTTGCTCCCCCCATCCGCATCCCGCGATCAGCGCATCGCTCCGCGTCCAGGCGCGCAACGTTTCCGGACCGGAAGGATCAATCGCACCGCCGGAAAGAACGGGAAGTTTTTCAAACAACAATGCCGCGGCAAGATTTCCCGGCCGTTCACAACCGGCGAGCGTGACCACGCCCGCCCCCGCGCGCAACGCCGCCGTCGCGCATAAGACGCCCGCGCCCGGATAACGGGACGAGCCGCAGAGCGCAAGCACGCTTCCGCAGGAAAACTTGTGCGCGTCATACGCGCGGCGCGGCAGATCGCGCGCCGCCTCTTTCATCGTGTAACATTCCGTGCCGGACGTTTCCGGAAAATCGGCGAATCCGATGTCGGCGACGTGCAAAATCCCGCAATGCGCCGCGCCGGATCCCGTAAGGAATCCCTTTTTCGGAAATCCGAACGTCAATGTGCGTTCCGCGAAAATCGCGCCGGAAGAAGCGGGGATGCCGTCATCCGCATTCAGACCGCTCGGCACGTCGAGCGAAAGAACCGTCAGGCGCGAATCGTTGACAAACTTTATCCATTGGTCGAAAGGCGGTCGCACCGTTTCCCCGTGGAATCCGATGCCGAGTATCCCGTCGACGACGAGATCGCCGGGCAGCAGATCGCCCGGAAGCAGCGTTTCGCGTATTTCAAGCGAGATCCGGTCGCCGTATTCCGCCAGTGCGAGAGCGGCTTCGCCCCGATAAGATTCCGGAACTTGCGCGGCGATGACTTTGACGGAAGAAAAACCGCAAAGCGCGGCACCGACGAAAGCGTCGCCGCCGTTGTTGCCCTTGCCCGCGAGAAAAACGATGCGGGAAAATCCGCCGCTCATTTCGCGCACTTCGCGCGCGATGGACGCGCCCGCGCGCTTCATCAGCGTATAGCCGGAAACGTCCGCCGCTTTTTCCGCCGCGCGGATCTCCCGGACGCCGAGCGCCTTCATTTTTCCTCTCCCGGCGGGGATTTGCGGCAAAACGTCGAAAACAAATAGATCCCCGTGCCGACACAGATCGCAATGTCCGCGACGTTGAAAACGGGATAATAGTAGGCGTCGAAATAGTGGAAACTCAAAAAATCGACGACCGCGCCGCGCCAGAGCCGGTCGATGGAATTTCCGGCGATCCCGGCAAGGATCAGCCACACCGCATAGTAACGCTCCGGACAATTTTCGGTAAGTGCGCGGAAATAACGGAAAATCGCCGCCGCCATGACCAGCGCGACGATCAGCAACCAGGAACCGTGACCGGCGAAAAGACTCCACGCCGCTCCGGTATTGCGCACCAGCGTCAAATCGAACCATCCGGGCAGAACGGGAATGCGCTCGCCAAGGTGAAGATGACGTTCAAAAAAGATTTTGGTCGCCCCGTCGAGCAGAAGCGCCGCGCCGCCGACGAAAATCGCGAGCGCGAACGTGCGCTTTTCCCGGCGCGAACCGGACGCGAGACGATCGAAAAACGCCATTTAACGGGACATTTCCGATTCGTGACGGCTTTTGCACTTGACGCAATAAACCGCGTAAGGCCGTATCTGCAAACGTCCTTCGGGAATGGCTTCTCCGCAATCCTGACACTTGCCGTATTCGCCGTCGATCAACCGCTTGAGCGCGTCGTTGATGAGCTTCAGCACGTCGCCCTCTATGAGCTTTACGTTCTTATAGGGCACAAGCACCGTTTCCAGCACGGGGATGAGCTTCTCGTCGATCTCGATGGTCAGCACCCGTTTGGCGCTCTGGCACAGCACGTTGGTCAGACACCCCGCC
>JAKSOG010000041.1 GCA_024405715.1 Victivallaceae bacterium
GCGCGAAACGGTCTTATAATATAGCACCGCTCAAAAAGCTTTGCAAATCTTTTTCGCGGAAAAATGCTCGCGGCCTTCCCGTGCCGATGCTATTTCGAGATGGATTTCGCGTTTTCACGCAGGAAATTCGTCGCCGCCGCGATCCCGGCGTAACTGCCGATCTCGCGCTTGAGCGCGCTCGAAACGATCTCACACGCCGCCAGAGGTTCCGGCCAGCAGAAACGCGGCAGATGCTTTTTGATGGGGTCGGTGTAAAGATCGCCGATCGCCCACGCCAGCGTGCCGAGGATCAATTTCTGCGGATTGAGCATATTGATCTAAATCCCGAATGCCTGCGCGTTGCGCACGGCGGATTCCTCCCAGAGTTTCAGCGCGTAAGCATCGCCCGCGCGCACGGCTTTTTCCAGCAGCAGCATATCGATCCGCGCCGGATCGCCGCCCGATTCCCGCGCGATAAAGGAGTCGGGATGGTCGGGAAGTTCCTCCACCATGCGTTGCGCGAGCGCGCGCCCTCCGCAATAACTTTCGTAACAACCTTTCTGTCCGCAGTTGCATTGCCGCCCGTCGATCTCGACGCACATATGACCGATCTCGCCCGCGCTCAACGCGGCGCCGCCGCGCACCAAACGGTTCGAGGCGATGATGCCTCCGCCGATGCCGGTGCTCATCGTCAGATAGACGAGATCGGTGCATCCCCTGCCCGCTCCGAAAAACCATTCGGCGAGCGCACCGCAGTTGGCGTCGTTCTCGAAGCAGCCGGGGAGACGCAAATTCTTTTTCATGAAGTCGAGGATCGGCACGTCCACCCAATGGGGATTGTTCGGCGGGCGCTTCATGATCCCGCGCGCCGCATCCGCGGGAAACGGCGCCGAAATGCCGAATGCGGCGAAGTCCCCGAGCGTCAAACGCGCTTCGGAAATCAACCGCTTCGCCTCGGAAACCATCTGTTTCAGGATGTCGTCGGGATAGGTGTTCACGTTGGGGATCCGCGCCGTGCCGAGAAGTTTTCCGCGCGTATCGCCGATACCGATACCGATTTTCGTGCCGCCGACGTCGAAGCCGATCACCAAACTGCGTTGTTCGATCATTTAAAAATCTCCGTTTTTCCTGAAAAGTGTACTTGCAGAATATATCACCGGGATTATATTTTACAAGTGGAGAAAAACCTGCCAACATTTTTACAAGCGAGGATTCACAATGTTTTCCCAGTTTCTATTGATCGGAGCGTCGTCGCCCGGAGTCTATTACGCATTTGAAAACAGCGACGGCGTCGGCAAGGCGATCGTCGTGATCCTGCTGATCGGATCGGTTTTCACCTGGTCGGTCATGCTCGACAAGGCGATGACGATCGTGCGCGCGAAGAAAATGACCGCCCGCTTCGCCGCGGCGTTCCGCGCCAACACCCGCAACATCGCCACGCCGAATCTGCGCCGCGAAGCCTCCCAGATGGCGGGTCCGACGGCGGTCATCTATGAAGCCGGCGTGGAAAAACTTCTGCAATTCTACGAGGACGGCGCCGCGAAAAACTCCGTCGCTCTCGCGCCCGGCGCACTCGTCCCGACGAAACTTTCCGAAGCGCAGTTCAACGCCGTCGAAGCGGTGCTCGAACGCGAAGTTTCCGGGCAGATCGGCGAGTTGGAAACCCGGATCGGGATCCTCGCCACGCTGGTAAGTCTTTCGCCTTTCTGCGGCCTTTTCGGAACGGTCTGGGGCGTCATGATGGCATTTTGCGGGATCGCCGCCGCAGGAAAATCCGATTTCACCGCCCTCGCCCCGGGCGTCGCCGGCGCGCTTTTGACCACCGTCGCCGGACTTGTCGTGGCGATCCCCTCGCTCGTCGGATACAATATGCTCACCACGGCGATCCGCGAAATCACCGTCGCGATGGACAACTTCACCGAAGAATTCATGGTGCGCGTCAAACTCGAACAGCTCGAACTGCAAAAAAGCAAAACGGAGTAGTCCTCTATGCGCCACCACAAAAGAGCCCGTTCGCAAATGGCGGCGATCGACCAGATCAACGTGACGCCGCTTCTCGACCTCACGTTTCTTTTGCTCATCGCCTTTATGATCACGATGCCGCTGATGGAATACGGCACCCAGATCAGCGCGCCGGAAATGAACAGCGGCGATCTGCCTACGGAAAATTTCGGCAGCGTCACGCTGACCAAATCGGGAACGATCATGCTCGGCAACGAAACGCTTTCCCGCGAAGAGATGCTCGACCGCATCCGCCGGATGAAAAGCGACAACCCGAAATTGGAACTTCTGCTCCGCGCCGACGGCAGCCGCAGTTATCAGGACGTGATCGAATTGATGGCGGACATCCGCCGTTCCGGTTTCGACGACGTCACGCTGGTCACGCAGGCGGAAGGGAAATGATCCCGTGAACGACGATTTTCGCAGCCGTTACCGCTCGGAACTTACACCGCCGGGCCGGGGAAGACTCTTTTTTGCGATCTTTCTCGCGCTCCACGTCGCATTGGTTTTCGGGCCGCTGCTTGTTTTCGCCGTGCTGGACTTTTTCGCGCCGCCGCCCGTCAATATGTTCCGCGTGAAAATCGGAGCGCGCGAATTGTCGCACGGTCCCGAAGTCGGACCGCCCGAACGTACCCGTCCCGCGCCACCGGCGCCACCGGCGGCGCCGACGGCGGCGCCCAAGACGCCGCCGAAGCAGAAACAGCGAAACCGAAGGCGCCCGCGAAGCCGAAAACACCGCCGAAGCCGCAGGCACAGACCCGCCCGAAAAACGTCAAGGAGGCGGAAAGCCAAGTCTACCGCCCCGCGTCGGGCAACAATTTCAACCCGAACGTCCCGATCGGAAGCCGGAACCGGGCGCAGGCGTTGGGCAAACAGGACAACCGCACGCCCGGCGGCGGCGCCACCGAAGAAGACGAAGTTTTCGGCAAAAAACTCGGTACTTATCTGGAACACCGCTGGACGCAGCCGCCCCGTATCAAACTGGGCGATACATTACCCGTCACGCTGATCGAACTGGAAATCGCACCCGACGGGCGCGTGACGGGAAAACGCATCGTGACTCCGAGCGGCAACGCCGCGATGGATGCTTCGGTGCAGGCGATGCTCGATCAACTTGACCGGGTCCCCTCGCCTCCGCGGGGCAAGACGGTGTTGCAGATTTCGATGCAGACAAAATAGACGGCTTTTTCAGCCGGCGGTGGCTTCGATACGCAGTTGCGTCTGCAACGCAAAAGACGCCGCGCCTTCCCCGCCTACGGATTCGATTTTCGTTTTGCCCGGCGTGATCTGCCCGATCAGAACCGTCCCCGAAAGCGCGTCGCCGCCGACCGAAACCGGGAGCGGCAACGGCAGTTTTCCGCACAGCAATCCCTGACGGTGCAGAAGCTCTTCCCGGGAATCCGCGCGCCCGTAAAAGCGGGCGTCCCATACGCCGAAATCAATGTCCGAACGTCCGGCGGCGCCGATCAGCGACAACGCAAAACCGTTGCGCTTGTCCGGCGGGAGCGACTGCACATAGAGCGAGGAACCGACACCAAGTCCCGCCAGGTCGCCGACGAGAAACGCCGCGGCCTGCAATACGTCCGCCGCAGAAAGGACCGTGCCGCGCAAGCGCACGGAAGCCGTCTCGGAACCGCTTGTGCCGCGCCGCCAGATAAACGTCGCCGACGTCGAATGCGTCAGCAATCCCCCGCAAACCGATTCGTCGATCATAAAATCCCCCTTTTTATTACACGAAAGCAATTTTCAACGGCAGGATCGCCCGGTAGACGCCGATCCCGCGACGGACGATTTTGGACAACGCGATTGGCTCGCCGGTTTCAATCGTTGCAAACCCCTCGGAGTCGTACAGCGGAAGAACATTCAGCAACGCATGCAACGCCGTTTCCAATTCGCCGCGGTCAGCAAAACAAAAATCCACCCGTGCGGCGGCTTCATTCTGATGATCGGCGGTCGCGGGGAGAGATGCCGCGAGCGAAACCCCGATCCCTTCGGGGACGGACGACGGCAGATCGCCGGCAAAAACGACCCGGTTTTCTTCCAACGACACGGTGCGCGCCACGAATGCCGCAAGATTTGCTTCGGCTCCGAAAATGTCCATAAAAAAACTCCTTTCGCAAAGAATGTTTCCACCCTGTACGAAAGGAAGTTTGTCAACCCCGGAAAAAAATTTTTCTCTTTTTCTCAAAAAAGATCCGGTGTCCGCGGGAAGCGGGACAAATCACCGCAATGCGCCAATATCCATTCGACGACGATGTCGGCGAGCGTCCCGATTTCGGCGTCGGAAAGTTCCCGATTTTCCGGTATTCCGTAAAATTTCCGCAGACAGGAACGGCAACAACAAGCCGTCGCGTGCTGGGCGATAAAAACACAAAAACCGCGCATCGGCGTCTGTCTGCCGTCGCGCGGCGGCAACGTCCCTCCGATATTTTTCCGCAGGATCGCACACGCCTGAGCCCGCAGGGCGTTTTCGCCGAGCGCGGCGACTTTTGCGCACTCTTTTTCGTCGAGCCGGAAGCGGGAACGGAAACGGGAACGTCCCAGACGCGCCGCCAACGCTTCGCGGTCCACCTCAAAACCGCCTTCTGCCCGCTCCATATTTCACCGCGGCAAAATGCACAGCGGACGGGGCAACATCAATTCGTTTCCGTCCGGCTCGTATCCCTGCGGCGTCAACCGGAAAAAGCAGACCTTGTCCGAATATTCGTTCGCCGATGCGAAACGACCGCCGCTCAAAAAGGCGATGTCGCGCGGACTTTTGCCGCCGCAATAACAGAACTGGCGTCTTTCGGGGATGCCATCGCCTTTCAGCGAAAAAAAGGCCAGCGTGTCGATCCCCCGGTTGGATACCGCCAAAGTCCCGCCGTCGCCGGACAACCGGATCGCCCCCGCCTTGCTGACGGAGCAATCCGTGTCGAACGGCAGCGTCGGCACCGTCGCGACAACGGAAAAACGCCCCTCTTTGTAATCAAGAACCATCACCGAATTGCCCAATTCATTGACGAGGTAGGCGCGTGAGGCGCCGGCAAAGACCAAATGGCGCGGTCCGGAACCCGCCGGGGAAATCACCGTACTGGCTTTCGAACCGGGAGCGATCCCCTTCTCCGGCTCGAAACGATGGCAGTCGATCCGGTCCAATCCGAGATCGACGACCGCAACGTACCGGTCATCGGGCGTACTCTGTGTAAAATGGACGTGCGGAGCATCCTGCCGTTGCAAATGTGCGCCGCGTCCTTCGTGAACGACCAGACGGGTACGTTCGATTTTCGTCGCATTCACGGAAAATTCCGCGAAACTGCCGCTCCGGTAATTGGCGGCATAGGCGAATTTTTCATCGGGCGAAAAACCGACGTGGCAACAACCGCGCCCGCCCGACGATGCGATGCCGCGCAAGACCGGGAGCCCGTCGTCCCCGACCGCAAACAACGCGACGCCGTCTTCTTCTTCATCGAAAAAACAAGTCGCCAGCAACCATTTTCCCGTACGGCTCAACGCGAGATACCCCGCTCCTTTCAGCGGCGCGACCCCCGTCGTATGCACCCGACCGTCCGTCCCGAACGAGCAGTTATAAATCCCCCCCTGCGGACCATCCGAAAACGCGGAAACGTAAAAAGTTTCTTTCATCGGAAAAATTCCTCCTTTTTTTGCGCAAAAAGATACACCCTTCCCAAAGGGAAAGCAAGCCGTCATCCGAAAAAAACGGCCGTTTCCTCCCGAAAATCGGACAAGTTTTCAAAAAACGACTTGAAAAGAAATGCGGAAGATATTATCTTACTCTATAAGTATTCGGGAACATCGTCAGCAATTCGGACTCCTTTTTATGGAACGGAAAACATTCAGCAAAGTCAAAATCTACATCCGCGACTCCTACAACAAAGCGGGGCAGCACGGCAAAGCGGGAAACTACGATGAAGCGATCAAACTGCTCGTCACCGCCGTATGCGACGCCCCCGAAGTGCCGATCCTTTTCGAGCGGTTGCGCGAATACGAGATCGCAAAATGCAAGGCGATGAATCCCGCCGTCAAGGCGCTTTATCAGGTCTGGCAGTTCATAATGCTCGGCCCCATCGCCATCAAAGCGGCGACCGATCCCATCGGTGCGATCGGCTGTTGCGAACGGCAATTGGCGGGATGCGTCGATCAGCTTTTCATCCTGAAAATCCTCGCCTCCGTTTCCGAACGCGCCGAGGCGCCGTGGATCACCGTGAGCGCATTGGAAACGATCCGCGAATTCCACCCCAA
The DNA here is from genome assembly GCA_024405715.1 of Victivallaceae bacterium. GTDB lineage: Bacteria > Verrucomicrobiota > Lentisphaeria > Victivallales > Victivallaceae > UBA1784. Next base: position 6,223 of record JAKSOG010000041.1, read on the forward strand.
AGACGAAGCCAATCTGCGCCGTCTCGCCGGCGCGATGCAACTCAACAATCAGGCCCACGAAGCGTTGTCCATTCACCGGAAACTCGCACACGGCGCTCCCGCCGACCTCGCCACGCAGAACGAACTGCGTTCCGCGATGGCGCTCGCCAGTATCCAGCGCGGCAATTACGACGAGAGCGAAAGCGACCAGGCATCCGGCAAACGCAATCTCGCCGACGCGGAAAGCGCGGTGTTGCAGCAACTGCTCGAAGGCACGATCCACGACGCCGACCAGGCGAAACTGCTCATCGACAAATTCACCAAAGACCTCGAAACCAACGATTCGATCGATATGCGCCGCAAACTCGCCGACGCCTATATGGTCATCAAGGATTTCGCCGCCGCCTACGACCAGTACAAAATCGTCGGCGACAAACTCGGCGTCATCGACCCCGTGCTCGACAAACAGATCGAACAGGCGTACATCGCACAATTGAAACAATCCATCGAAACGCTCGAAGCCGATCCCCAGTCTTACGACAATCCGCAGGAGCAGATCGCGCAATTCCGGACGGAAATCGACGCCTATCGGCTCCGCCACGCGCAAAAACGCGCCAAAGACTTCCCAAACGATGCCCAATTGCAACTCGATCTCGGCGCACTTTATTTCGAACGCAAAGAATACGATCAGGCGGAAGCGATCATCCGCGCCACAGCGGAAATCCCGCAGACGCGGCGCAAATCGCTGGTCTACCTCGGACAATGCGCCATCCTGCGCGGCGCTCCGGAAGAAGCGGTCAAATATCTCGAAGAAGCCGTCGCCGAAATGTACCGCGTCGACAAAAGCAAACGCGAAGCGCTCTATTATTTGGGCAACGCCTGCGAAGCGTGCGGCAACACCGAACGCGCCGTCGATTGTTATCGGCAGATTTCGAACAGTATGGCGAATTACCGCGACGTCGCCGCGCGATTGAGTAAACTCGCGCCGGAATCCGTCGCCGGAAACGATGCGGAAAACAAATAACCCATACGGAGAATAATGATGAGCGAAGAAGAAAAAAATGCGGCTCCGGCGGCGATGAGCGACACCCAAACCCAAAAAACGATCCGGTTGCGTCCCGTTCCGGCGCTGAAACGTCCCGTCGCTCCCGTCGTTCCCGTCGCTCCCGTTACCCACGCCGCTCCGGCGGCGAAAACGGCCGCAGGGAACACCGCCACGCAGAAAACGGTCAAACTCAAACCGATGATGCCCAAAGTCGCCGGCGCCCATACGACCGTCGACCCGTTGGCGCTGTCGATGCCGAAAGGTGTTGCGCCCGCTTCCGACACGCCGACGCAGAAAACGGTCAAACTCAAGCCGATGATGCCCAAAGTCGCTTCGCGTACCGCCACCGTCGATCCGTTGGCGATATCCGCTTCCGTAACCTCCGAGGCGAACGACACGAAAACGCGCCGGGCGATCCAGTTGAGTCAGGCCAAACCGACCGTCAAACCGGCGACGATCGATATCAGCGCTTCGTCCGACGGCGAAGCGCATACGGTCAGAGTCAAACGTCCGGCTCCACTCGCCGGGAATCCGGTAAAACCGACGCTGAAACTGAACCGGCCCGCCGCTCCGGCGGCACGGGCGGTTCCGCCTCCGGCTCCGGCGACCGCGATAAAACCCGACGCTCCGGCGGTGTTTCCCGGGAAAAAGAAGGAAGAAGACATCGTTTTCGAGGAAGACGAACGGCAGGGCCTTTATCCGGTCCTGATGGGATTTTCCGCGGTGGCTGTGCTGGCGACGACGGCGATCCTCATGCTGGTCTATTCCCAAGTCCTCTGATTGCCGGAGCAAAAATGCTGACGATTGCGCCGCTTGGAAGCGGCAGCAAGGGAAACGCGCTGATCATATCTTCCGGAACGGAATCGCTGGCGATCGACGCCGGATTTTCCCGTCGGGAAATGCTCAACCGCATCCGTTCCCGCCATCTTGCGGCGGAAAATCTGCGCGCGGTGCTGATCACCCACGAGCACGCCGACCATACCAACGGATGCCGCGTCTTTTGCGACCAGCTGGGCATCCCCGCCTGTATGACGCCGGGCACGATCCGGAAACTCCGCCAGCGCGGCGCCCTGCCGCAACAAATCAGACAATTTCTGCCGGGAGCGCGCTTTTCCGTCGGCAATTTCGTCGTCGAAAGTTTTCCCGTCCCCCACGACGCCGTCGAACCGGTCGGTTTCGTAGTCGGATACGGCACGATCCGGATCGGTGTGGCGACCGACCTCGGCGAGATCGGCGACGACGTCGCCGGACATCTTTGCGGTTGCGACGCGCTTATTCTGGAAAGCAACTACGATCCCGATATGCTGGCGAACTCCGACCGTGAACTCAAATTGAAGCGCCGCATCGCCGGCCCCGCCGGACATCTTGAAAACGCCGCCGCCGCCCGGGCGTTGACACGCCTCGTCACCGAGCGCACAAAACTCGTCCTTTTCGCGCACGTCAGCGCCGAATGTAATCAGCCGGAACTGGTCGCGCGCGAAGCCGGACGGGTACTGGCATCCCGCGCGTTGCATTGGGAGATCCTCTCGCAGGACGGCGACATCCCCTGCTTCACGCTGTAAAAGACGGCGGGATCGTTCTTTCCTCGTGCGCGCGCGAAAAAATTAATGTTTCTCCCTTGCTATTTCCGCGGTCAAGGTGTATTATATATTCCGTAAAAAAATCCGGTTCTTTCAGCAAGGCGGTCATCCGTGAAAAACTTTGACGACAATCGCACGGCAGTCGACGACGCGAAACTTTGCGGACGCACGGCGCTTTTCGGCGGCGCCGCCGCTATCGTGCTGGTGGCGGTCGGCGGCGCGACCTTCGCTTCGACGGGTGGCGTACTGTTGCTTTCGGCGCAGATGCCTTTCGCGCTCGGCATTCTTTTCGCCCTCGGCGCGTGCGTCTACGGCATCCTTGCGGGCAACGCCGCCCGGGAAAACGAGGAAAAACGCCTCCTCGCCGAACGCCCCGAAAGCCGATTGCTCGATTCCGGCGAAGACGCTCGTTTCACCGCCGACCGCACCTTCGAGCGTTACCGGCTGTTCGCGCCGTATGTCATCGCAGCGGTCGCCGCGATGCTTTCCGGCGGACTGCTCTGGAAAATCTATTCCGCGCTGAACGAACTGCCGGAAACACTCCTTCTCCGCGGCGACCCGCTTCATCTGGCGCTCGTTTCCGCGCTGATGATGCTTTTTGCCGTTTTTACCGGAGTCTTTTTCATCGGACAATCGCGCGCGCCGGGGTGCCGCTGGCTTCGTCCGGTCGGCGCGGAATTCGTCGGCGGCGCGGCGTTGCTCGCGCTGGCGGCGGTCGCCGCGCTCGCGGAATACAACGGGTACTCCGGAACGGATCTGAAAATCGGCAGGATCGTCCTGGCGCTGCTCGCTCTGGCGGCGGCGGAATTCGTCGTCTATTTCGCTTTCGAGTTTTACCGTCCCCGCACCACGGGAGAATCGCGTCCGCTTTTTGAAAGCAGACTGCTCGGCGTTTTCACCGAACCGGGCGGGGCGATGCGCAATTTCGCGGCGACGCTCGATTATCAATTCGGTTTCCGGGTTTCCGGTACGCGCATCTATACTTTTGCGGAAAAATCGTTCCTCCCGCTTCTGCTTTTCGCCGCATTCGTTTTCTGGGGAAGCACCGCCGTCCACGAAGTCGGTCCCGGCGAACGCGGTTTCCGTACCGCTTTCGGACGGATCATCGACCGGGAAGACCTGACGCCGGGGATCTGGCTCTGTCTGCCGTGGCCTTTCGGTTCGCTGCAGAAACTGCCGACCGAAAGACTGGTCGAAACGACCGTCGGCGAAAGTCGCGGGCGCGACGGGAAAAACGCCGTCCGCGAGATCGTACTTTGGACCGAACTGCACGGCGATGAAAACGATCACTTCATCGTCGCCGTTCCCAAGGATGAAGAAACCGATGCGGGCAACGATTCCATCGCTTTCATCCGGATGACGATCCCGATCCGTTACCGCGTCGTCGATATCCGGGATCACCTCGTCCGCCACCGCGACGCCGCGCGGGAATTGCGCCTGCTGGGGCAACAGACCGTGACGGCGTATCTTGCCTGCTGCTCGATGGACTTCATCCTCGCCGCATCGCGGCGCGACGCCGAAACGGCGATGCAGCGGGAACTCCAACGCGCCGCCGACCGCGCCGGACTCGGTGTCGAGATCGTTTCCCTTTCGATCCTCGACGCGCATCCTCCGACGGGGGGCAAACTCGATGTCGCCGCCGCCTATCAGGAAGTCATCGGCGCGATGGAGCAAAAGGAAACGCGGATCCTCGAAGCCGACGCCTACGCCGCGAAAACCGCGCCGGGAACGGTCGCCGAAGCGAGAAAAAAAATCGCGGAAGCCGAAGCATACGAGCATCAGGTCAAAACCGTCGCCGCCGCCGAAAGCGGACGTTTCGCATCGCAACTGAAAACCTATCGCGTAATGCCGGAAATGTTCCGTCTCAAAGCGTATCTTGATCTGCTCGAAAGCGAAAGTTCCGGCATTCGCAAATTCATCATCTCTTCCCGGCTCAAAGACGAAGTCTACGAGCTGGATCTCAAGGAAAACGACCGGCTCGATCTGCTCGACGCGCAGATCGGCGAACTCGGGAAATAACTCACGGGAGCATCCGAATATGTCCAAATCCAAACTTTTCCAACACTGGCCGACGATGCTTCTCGGCGCCGTCGTCGCGGCGATCATGCTCGTCGCGGTATTCAGTTATTCGCTCGACCAGAGCGAAAACGCCGTCGTGACGACCTTCGGCAGACCTTCGCTCGTTTCCGAGCCGGGACTCCATTTCCGCTGGCCCTATCCGTTTCAGAAGATCCACCGTTTCGACCGCAGGATCCGCTGTTTCGAGGGCGGCGCCGGCAAACTGGAAGAAACTTCGACGTCCGACCGCCACAATATCCTCGTCGGGATCTTCGTCGCCTACCGCATCGACGACGCGCAACGGTTTTTCACGACTTTCAACACCGTCCGCAATGCGGAAGAGCAACTCAATTCCTGGATGCGCGGCACGAAAAACGCCGTTTTCGGGCAATACCGTTTCAATCAGATCGTCAATCCCGACGAAAAAGAGTTGAAACTTACGGAAATCCAGGACAAGATCCGCGACGATCTCGCCCGGCAGGGCGATCCTTACGGCATCCGGATCGAAACGGTCGGCATCAGTGCGCTTCAGGTACCGCGCGCCATCAGTGAAAAAGTCTTCGCCCGGATGATCGCCGAACGCAAACGCATCGCCGACAAAAACATCGCCGAAGGCGAAAGCGAGGCGCGCCGCATCCGGATCAAGGCGGACGGCGACCGCACGATCGCCCTCGCCGATGCCGAAGCCGCCGCCAAGGAGATCCGCGCCCGCGGCGATGCCGAAGCCGCTGTCCATTACGCGAAATTCAAGGAAGATCCGGAACTGGCATTGTTTTTGCGCCAGTTGGAATCGCTCCGGCGCATTCTCAAAGGACGTACGACATTGATCCTCGACACCGATACCGTGCCCTTCACGCTGTTGAAATCCGAAACCGAGCAGCGGATCGCTCCGAAAAAGTAGGTCGTTTATGGCGGACATTTCGCGGGAAAATCAGTTTTTGTCCGGGGAAGGACGCTACGGCGAGGGACTTTCCGCGCTCGCGCGGAGTTTGCGCCGGGGCTTTGCGGTACTGCTCGGCATCGTCGTGCTGCTTTTGCTCTATTTCATTTCCTGGGGCGGATATTTTTCGGTCGAACCGCAACAGGCGGTGATCGTACTCCGTTTCGGGAAACCGGTCGAATGTCTGACGTCCGGCGGTCACTGGTATGTTCCCTACCCCGTGCACCGCTTCGTCCGCATCCAGACCAGTCCGCAATTCCTGACGGTCGATCTCGACGCCGCCTCGCAGGAGAAACTTTCCGCTTTCACGCCGGGGCGCGACCGCTATCTTTTGACCGGGGACGCCAACGTCGTACACACTTCCTGGCGCATCGCCTACCGCATCGCCGACCCGCTACGGTATTACACGAAACTCGCCGCTCCGGCAAAACCGCTCGACAACAACCGCCCCGCTCCCGATCCGACGGAAATCGATGCCGACGGCTTTGCCGGGACGCGCGGACCGCAGACGTTGCTCCGCAATCTTTTCAATGCGTCACTGATCGAAGCGACTGCACAAAGCCGCGTCGACGGGATCCTCTCTTCGGAGCAGACGGCTTACCGCGACGCCGTGTTGCTGACATTCGGCAGAAAACTTGAAGCGATGGATTGCGGGATCACGATCACCGGGTTGACGCTCGACCGGATCTTTCCGCCGAAAGCGACACAAGACGCCTTCGCGGAAGTGACCGCATCCGGCAACACCCGGGACACGCTCCGCAACGAAGCCCTCGCCTATAAAATCGAGGTGAGCAACGACACGCTCGCCAAAAAGGCGGCGATCCTCGCCGACGCGGAAACCTACCGCAAACAGGTCGTTTCGGTCGTCCGCGCCGAAAGCGCCTATTTTGAAAAGATTTCAAAGGAATGCCGGCGATCGCCGGAAACCGTGTTGATGGCGCTTTATTCGGCGGCGCTCAACGATGCGCTCGACGAACTCGACGGCAACAAATTCATCCTCGGGTCAAAGGGGGAAACGCGTAAACAATTGCGTCTTTTGCTCAACCCCGAAGCGAAACGCCCCGATCCGGTCAAGGAGGAGAAAAAATGACGACAAAAGCCGACGGGCGTTGCGCCTGCGGGCACGACCATCATCATCACGATGACGGACATTGCACTTGCGGGCAAAACCATCATCATCACGATGACGGCCACTGCATCTGCGGGCACGACCACCGCGCCGAAGGCGTCGCGCACGACCGTTCGATGGGAAAATTGTTTTTCATCGCTGTCGGCGGCGTTTTGACGCTCAACTCCTTCGCGCTGGAAACGTTTTTCCCGGCGCAGAATTTCGCCGCCCAGATGAGCGCCCTTTTCGGGGCGTTCATTCTTGCGTTGCCGATCATCCTGACCGCCGTCAAGGATCTGACGCACGGCAAAGTCTATATGAACGAACTCGTCGCGCTCGCCATTCTGGCGGCGCTTGCCGGAGGCGATTTTCAGATCGCCGGATTGATCGCCTTTTTCCTTTTGCTGACCATCATCATCGAAACGCGCACCGCCAGCGGCGCGCGCCGTTCGATCGAAGAACTGGTCAAACTCGCACCGGAAACCGCGCGCCGCATCGAAAACGACGGCAAGGAAACCGTCGTACGGGCGACGGAACTTTCCGTCGGTGACAAAATTTCGGTGCGCCCGGGGGAAAATTTTCCCGTGGACGGAAAAATCATCGCGGGCGAAAGCACCGTCAACCAGGCGTCGATCACCGGAGAATCTTTGCCCATCGAACAAAGCGCGGGCGACGACGTCATCGCCGGCAAGTACGATGTCGGCGTATCCGGCATCACCATCACCGAGCAGCGCAAGAAGAACGCGCTGTTCACCACGCCCTACTGCCTCGCCGCGCAGGCGATCGTAGTTGTCGACGGCAGCACCATCGCCTCCAAGGCGGATCTGGACGGCAAGAAGATCTCCGTTCAGACCGGCA
>JAKSOG010000042.1 GCA_024405715.1 Victivallaceae bacterium
CGCCGGGAGAGCATCCGCGCTGTCCACTATTTGGGGTTTGATGATGCCGGTCGTCATACAAACGTCGGTCATATCTCATTGCCCAAACCACAAATGCGGGCGAGGTTGTCCGTTTTGTCCGTCTGAGTCCGTCAGGGGTGGTGATCGTACTGCGACAGACGCTGCGGGCACAAAATCCCGCCTTTGGGCGGGGCAATCCCCTCGCCGATTCGCTCTGTATCGGAGCGTGATGACACAAAAAAAGGGGCTGTTGCCAAACCGCAATGGTTTTGCGACAGCCCTTTGGGATTGTGTCGTCTGTGCCGGAAGCGTTATTTCGCGGGTTCGGGCACTGCGAAGTGGACGTCGGCTTCTTTCAGGAGATCTTCGGTGAATTTTTCAAAACGCTTCCCTTCCTCCTGGGAAGTCAGGACGAGAACGATCCGTTCTTTGACCTCTTCAAAGGAGGGGACTTGCTTTTCCTGCGGAGGATTCCTGCGGATGATATGATAGCCGAAGGCGCTTTTGACGACGCCGGAAATTTCTCCGGGTTTCAGCGCCTTGACGGCGTCTTCAAATTCCGGAACCATTTGTCCGGGGCCGAATGCGCCGAGGTCGCCTCCCTGCTTTGCGCTGGGGCAATCGCTCGTTTCGGATGCGATCTGCGCGAATGCGGAGGGATCCGCCTTGACCCGGGCGAGGATGCCGTCGATCTTTTCCTTGGCGGCCTTGTGGGCGGCGTCGGTATCGGTGTCGTTGCTCGTCGCGAGAATATGCGAGGCGCGCATCGTTTTTTCATCGTCGGCGGGAATGGAGATCCGGTCGAGATTTTCCTCATAGAATTTTTTCGCCGCCTCTTCGGAAATTTCGACGTTGCCGATCTTATCCGCGAGAAACATCTGCTGCACGGCGGAACGCTTGCTCTCGGGGAGCCGGAGAATCTCCGCGACGAAAGAATCGAGGTCTTTTTGCTGGGCGGCGAGCGCCTGCAGAAGCATCGGTTGTTTCTGCAACTGGTCTTTGACGAACGCCGTGATCTTTTCGTCGGAGGGCGCGTAATTTTCCGCTTTGACCTTGTTGTCGATCAACTGGATGACCGCCAGCATCCGGCTCTGATAATAAGCCAGCATCGTCCATTGTGCTTCGGGGAGTTCCGGCAGTTTGCCGCCGGGCGCCTGTTTGAGGACGGTGTCGCGGAACATTTCCTTGGTCACGCTGACGTCCCGTCCGGAAGCCAGTACATCGGGAAGTTTCGTCAGCGGGTCGGCGACGACGCCGGATCCTTCCGGAGCCGGCGTTGCTTCCGGGGCCGCCGCAGGAATGGTTTCCGCCGCCGTCAGCAACATACTTCCGAGGCAGCATGCCGCGAGAAAAATTTTATTTTTGCACATTTTTTACTCCTTGACTTGCCGGATCTTTCCGGAATGGTTGATAATCTATTAAAATAATCCCGACTCCGCGGGAAATCAAGCGCGCGGCATTCTTTAATCGTGTTCGGCGCGGATGTCGACGCCCAGCGCCGTCAGTTTTTCGACGAGGTTTTCATAGCCGCGGTAAATGATCTCGGCGTGGTTGACTTTGCTCGTTCCGCTTGCGCAGATCGCGGCGATGACCATTGCCATGCCCGCACGGATGTCGGGACTGCTCATCTCGACGCCGTGCAATGCGACGGGCCCGCGGACGACGACCCGGTGGGGGTCGCAGACGATCGCATTCGCACCCATACTGATCAAACGGTCGGCGAAGTAGATGCGGCTCTCGAACATCTTTTCAAAGAACATCACCGTCCCTTTGCATTGGGTGGCGGCGACGATCGCGCAACTCATCATATCCGACGGGAACTGGGGCCACGGACCGTCGGATATCTGCGGAATGTGACCGCCGTAGTCGCAGACGATCTCGGGTTTCTGTCCGGCGGGGAGTTCCACCGAATGCGCTTTGAGTTTGATCTCGATGCCCATGCGCTCGAAAACGCGGCGCAGCATCCAGTAGTGGCGCGGAACCGTGCCGGTAACGGTTATCCCGACGCCGGATGCGGCGCCGAGCGCGAGGAAACTGCCCGCTTCGATGTGGTCGCTCGCGACGGTGTAATCGACGCCGCCGAACGAGTCGGTGCCGTTGATGACCAGCGTGTTGCTGCCGATGCCGGAAATATCCGCGCCCATGGCGTTGAGCATACGGGCGAGATCGCAGACGTGCGGTTCTCCGGCGGCGTTGTAGAGCGTCGTCGTGCCCTGTGCGGCGGAAGCGGCGATCATGATCTGCTCGGTCGCGGTAACGCTGCATTCGTCGAGGAAAAGTTCGCGTCCGCGCAGACCGCGGTGCGCTTTGAAACGGTAAAGTTCGGGATCGTCGATCATTTCGGCGCCGAGTTTGGTCAGCCCGTAGAAATGCCCGTCGAGTCGTCGGCGGCCGATGACGTCGCCGCCGGGCGGATAGAGTTCTGCGGACCCCGTGCGGGCGATCAGCGCGGAAGCGAAAAGAATACTCGTCCGGTTTTTCGCGCATTCGGAGCGTCCGACGGTACTGGTCGCAATGGACGGCGTCTGCATCGTCAGGACGTGGTCGGCATAGGTGCATTCCGCACCCAGCGTGCGGGCAATGTCGAGCATGGTATGTACGTCGCGTATGTCGGGCACGTTGCGGAGAGTCACTTTTTCGCGGGTGAGCAATGCCGCCGCGATCATCGGCAACACGGCGTTTTTGTTGCCGCTGGCGTGCACCGTGCCGCCGGAAATGCTTTTGCCGCGGATGATGAGACTTTCCATAAACTTCCTCCCGGGATAAATCCGTTTGCCCCTAACATAGCGGTTCCGCCGGCGATTTGCAAGCGTTTTTTGGCGTGCCGCGCCTCTTTTTTTCGCCGGCACGGAGAAGTCCCGCCGCCGCGAAGCAGAGCAGGATCGGCAATGCCGGGATCTGATAGCGGGGCGCCGTGATGGCTCCGGGAAGCCAAAGATAATAAAGCGCGAAACCGCCGAAAAGCAGGATGTCCCGCCGTGAACCGGTGCGGCGCAAAAACAGCCGTACGAGGTGTTTCGCGGCGTAAAAAAGCACGGCGAAAGCCGTCAGGACGAAAGGCGCGAGCGGCAACAGCGCCATCACCGTTCGGCCGTGAAAATAATGGCGCACTGCCGCGAAAAGACCGTCGCGCGCGAGGACGTCCATCGTGCCGCGTCCGGGGCGGGTGACACCGAGCAATTCCAGCGCCGTCGGAGCATCGGGCAACAAAACGGGCGCGTTGAAAAACTGCTGTTTCAACGCGACGAAAGGATGCCGTGCGATCATTTTTCCGTAACACGCCATCCGGAATTTTTCACGGGATGCGGCGTCGGGGAATTTTTCACGGTCGGCGAAAGCCGCGGATTCCATCGCGAGCAGACGGCGTTTTTCTTCTTCAAAGGAGGTATGCCGTATTTCCGCCTGAAGCATTGCGCCGTTTTGGTGGAGCATCGCTCCGGTGTTGGCATCGACGGCGAATCCCGTGCCGCACCGGAAATTGCGGTACATCCACGGAGCCGAAGCGGACGCGAAAAAGCCGAGTGCGAGCAGGACGGCGATTCCCCGTTTTTTCCGCGTTGCGCCGGGGGTCGCTGCAAACAACAGCGCGAGAACGACGAAATGGGGCGCGTTGATCGGCCGGATCAGTGCGCCGATACCTCCCGCAACTCCGGCAAACGCCGCATCGCGGAAACGCTTCCGTGACCAGAAAGCGAGCGTGAAAAAAAATTCCGCCGCCGCGAAAAAGCCGAAAAGCGTGTCCGAAAGCATCAACGGCGTGTTGGCGATCAGTGTGATGTGAAACGCTCCCAATCCCGTCGCCGCGAGCGCTTCCTCGCGCGAACCGTATTCCCTTGCGGCGAGATAGACGAAAACGAGCGTCGCCGTGCCGACGAAAATCAGCGCCAGCGCCACCGGCACGAGCGATCCCGACGCTTTCCAGATGCCCGCCGAAAAAGCGGCAAATCCCGGAGCTCTTTCCGCGACGCGATAGACGCCGTTTCCGGCAAGTTGCCGCATCCCTTCGAGATAGAGTGCGGAATCGGGGCGCAACCAGCGGGAAAGATCCCCCGAAAACAACGCGGGAAAAGAGATCCCCGCCCGCAAAACGAAAGCCGCCGCCAGCAGCCAGAAAAGAGCCCGGTCTTTCACGCGCGCGCCGCTCCGCGGCGGCTGATGAGGACGATCGTCTGGTCGTCGCTCTGCCGATGCTCGAAAGAGGAAACGCGATGCACGACCGTCTGCAGGATCTCTTCCGGGTCGTCGGATTGTTCGCACCCGTCGAAAAACGCCTGTGACAAATGCCGGACGCCGAATTCTTCGCCGTGCGCATCGGTCGCTTCGGTCAAGCCGTCGGAAAAGAGGATCGCGTGCGTATCCGGGTCCATCGCGATGCAGATCGTTTCAAACGTGGCGATGTCGCGCGGCAGGATGCCGAGCGCGGTCCCGTCGGGAGAAAGTTCGCGCAGGTGATGGTGGACGTAGGTTATAAGATCGGTATGTCCGGCGCGGCCGAATTCCATCAGCCAATGGCGCCGGTCGAGCAGACAGCACCCGAGAGTGATGAAACGGTCGGCTTCGGTGTCGCGGAAAAGTTTTGCGTTGAGATCCTGCAGGAAGGCGGTCAGCGTCGTGAAATTGTCGGACAGACTGCGGGCGAAACTGCGCGTCATCAACGCGAGCAGACACGCCGGAATCCCTTTGCCGCAGGCGTCGCCGAGCAACACCAGCATCCGGTCGTCGTCGATGCGGATGAAGTCGTAGAAATCTCCGTTCACTTCCTTGGCGGAACGGGTGCGCGCCGTGATCGTGAATTCCTCCCACGGCGGGAAAGGCGGCGGCAACAGCGCCTGTTGCAGGCTGCGGGCGAAGCCCAGTTCCTGGTCGATCCTTTCCCGGTTGCTGATCTCGCCGAAAACCTGCATCAATTGCGAAACCATGATGATCTCGGCGGTCAGATTCTGCAACCGCTTGAATTGTTCCCGGCTGAAACTCTGCCATTTCTGGACGAGATTGTTGAGCGCGACCGCGTATCCGAGGAGTTTCCCGTCGCGCAGGAGCGGGACCGCCATCAAACTTTCCAGTTTCATCGCCTGCGGATAATCCGCCAGACGCGGATCAATGGACGCATCGGGAAGAAGTTCCGCTTCGCCGCGGTCGGCGAGAACGCCGAGAAATCCTTCCCCGATGACGATGCGTTCGCGACGGAGCGCTTCCTGCAGACGGCGCGCGTCGCCGAAAATCGTTTCATCCTTCGCGTGAATGAGCAGATAAGGTCCCGCCACGCCGACGCAGACCAGTTCCTTGCCCTGGCAGGCGTAGATCGCCACCGATTCCGCGTGGAGTTTTTCGGCGATGCCGACGGCGGTTACGTGCAACGCGCCGGCGATACCGTCGTCGCCGCGGATGCCGCTGGCGAAACGGCTCAGAAATTCGGACAGATCCTTGTGTTCGTCGGTCAGGTCGGCGAGCCGGATCATCAGTTGTTTCTTTTTCCTGCGGGCGCGCAACAGAAGAACCAGCAACGCGATGCCCGCGAAAAAGAGCCACACCGTCAGGATCGCGCCGCCGGACCATCCGCTCCGTCCGGAAACGGCGGTTCCGACAAGTCCGGTCCAAAAAAACGGCGGCATCGGTGCGATCCCTTTCCCGGATGGACTATTTTTGCAGATATTCCTGCAACGACTTGAGCACCGCCGTGCCGTGACAGGCCTCGCGGATACCCGCCGCGGTGGCGTTCGCCGCCGCGATCGTCGTCATATAGGGGATCTTGTACTGGATCGCCAGCATCCGGATGTAACTGTCGTCGATCTTGCTCGCGCGGTCGACCGGCGTGTTGATGATCAGCGCGATCTCGCGGTTGCGGATCAGATCGGAAATGTCCGGACGTCCTTCGTGGAGTTTGTTGACGACCTTGCATTCGATGCCGTTTTCGCGGATGAATTTACCGGTCCCCTCGGTCGCCAGAAGCTCGAATTTCAGTTCGGCGAGGAGTTTGACGATGGGCAGGAGATATTTGCGGTCGCGCTGGTTGACGGAAAGCAGCACTTTGCCGGACAGCGGCAGACGGGAACCCGCCGCCTGTTGCGCCTTGAAGTAAGCCATTCCGAACGTTTCCGCCATCCCCATCACTTCGCCGGTAGCGCGCATTTCCGGACCGAGCACCGGATCGACTTCGGGGAACATATTGAAGGGGAAAACCGCTTCCTTGACGCCGAAATAGGTCTTGGGCGGTTCGCGGAAAAGCGGCCGCACTTCGTCCATCGACCTGCCGATCATCAGTTCGGTGGCGATGCGTGCCAGCGGCACGCCCGTTACTTTGGCGACGACGGGCACGGTACGCGAAGCGCGCGGGTTGGCTTCGATGATCCAGACGTCGTCTTCGCAGACGGCGTACTGGACGTTGAGGATGCCGCGGACTTTGAAGTCGCGGGCGATCGCGGTCGTATGCTCTTTGATCGTTTCGATATGCCGTTTGGAAAGCGTCACCGGCGGGATCGAACACGCCGAATCGCCGGAATGGATGCCGGCAAGCTCGATATGCTCCATCACCGAGGCGATGAAAACTTCCTTGCCGTCGCTGACGGCATCGACTTCGCATTCGATCGCGTGGTCGAGGAAGCGGTCGATCAGCATCGGATATTCGGGGCTGACTTTGATCGCTTCGACGGCATAACGTTTGAGCATTTCTTCATCGTAGAGCACCGCCATCCCGCGGCCGCCCAGCACGAAAGAGGGACGCACCATCACGGGGTAGCCGATCTTGCGGCCGAGAGCGACCGCTTCGTCGAGACTGCGCGCGGTGCCGCTTTCGGGCTGAAGGACGTGAAGCGCGATCATGCGTTCGCGGAAATATTCGCGGTCTTCGGCGAGCCGGATGCCTTCCGGCTGGGTACCGAGGATGCGCACGCCCGCGTCTTTGAGTTCCTGCGCGATGTTGAGCGGGGTCTGACCGCCGAACTGCACGATCGCGCCTTCGGGCTTTTCCTTGGCGTAGATCGAAAGCACGTCTTCCGCGGTCAGCGGCTCGAAATAAAGTTTGTCGCTGGTGTCGTAGTCGGTCGAAACCGTTTCCGGATTGCAGTTGACCAGCACCGTTTCGTATCCGGCGCGGCGCAGCGAAAACGCCGCGTGCACGCAGGTGTAGTCGAATTCGATCCCCTGTCCGATGCGGTTGGGACCGCCGCCGAGCACCATGATCTTGCGTCCGGAAGAAACCGGGACTTCGTCGGGCGCGCCCGAATAAGTCGAATAGTAATAGGCGGCGTTTTCCACGCCGGAAACCGGCACCGCGCAGAACGTCGCGGCGCATCCGAGTTCGGCGCGGCGGTTCCGCACTTCTTTTTCCGTTACGTTGAAAAGCTTGCCGAGATATTTGTCGGAAAATCCGAGTTTTTTCGCTTCGACGAGTTTTTCATCCGGCAACGTCATGAAATTGAACTTCGCCAGTTCCAGTTCGAAACGGGCGAGCTCGCAGATCTCCTGCAGGAAAAAGCGGCTGATGAACGTGAGTTTCTGCGCATCGTCGACGGAAAGACCCTTTTTGAAGGCCTCGTAAAGGTAGAAAAAGCGTTTGCTCGAAGGATTCGCCGTCAGCGGACGCAGTTCCTCAAGCGAAAGTTTTTCGATCTCCTTGTCCAGCCCCGGACCGCTGCGGCCGATTTCCAGCGAACGGATCGCCTTTTGGAACGCCTCCTTGAAATCCTTGCCGATGCTCATCACTTCGCCGACCGCCTTCATCTGGGTGCCGAGGTGATCTTTCGCCTGCGGGAATTTCTCGAAAGCCCAACGGGCGAATTTGACGACGACGTAATCGCCGCCGGGGGTGTATTTGTCGAGCGAACCGTCCCGCCAGTAGGGGATCTCGTCGAGCGTAACTCCGGTCGCCAGTTTCGTCGAGATCCGCGCGATCGGAAATCCCGTCGCTTTGGACGCCAGCGCGCTTGAACGGCTCGTGCGCGGGTTGATCTCGATGACGATGATCCGGTCGTCCTTGCGGTTGTGCGCGAACTGCACGTTGGTGCCGCCGGTGACGCCGATCGCGTCGACGATCCGGTAACTGTAATCCTGCAGTTTCGCCTGGATCTCTTTGGAAACGGTCAGCATCGGCGCGACGCAGAAACTGTCGCCGGTATGGATGCCCATCGGATCGACGTTTTCGATGAAACAGACGGTGATCTTGTTGCCTTTGGCGTCGCGGACGACTTCCAGTTCAAGTTCTTCCCAGCCGATGACGCATTCCTCGACCAGCACCTGATGGATGATGCTCGCCGCCAGTCCGCGGCGGACGACGTCGCGCAGTTCTTCGACGGTGTCGACGATGCCGCCGCCGGTGCCGCCCATCGTGTAGGCGGGGCGGAGCACCACGGGATAACCGAGTTCGGATGCGATCTTTTCCGCTTCCTCGACCGAATAACTGGGTTCGGACTTCGCCATCGGGATGCCGAGCGACGCCATCGTTTTCTTGAATTCGATGCGGTCTTCGCCGCGCTTGATCGCGTCGAGATCGACGCCGATGACGGCGACACCGTATTTCGCCAGTACGCCCGCTTCCTGAAGTTCGATCGCCAGATTGAGTGCCGTCTGCCCGCCGAGGTTGGGCAGCAGCGCGTCGGGGCGTTCGCGCTGGATGATCTTTTCCACCGACGAAACGCAGAGCGGTTCGATGTAGGTGCGGTCGGCCATATCCGGGTCGGTCATGATCGTCGCGGGATTGGAGTTCGCCAGCACCACTTCGTACCCGCCTTCGCGGAGCGCTTTGCACGCCTGGGTGCCCGAATAGTCGAATTCGCACGCCTGCCCGATGATGATCGGACCGGAACCGATGATCAGAATCTTTTTGATGTCCTCGCGTTGCGGCATATTTTTACCTTCTTTCCGAAAAATTGCCAAAATTGCATTGCACACTTTATACTAATATAACCTTTCAATGTCGCTTCGTCAACCGTTTTTGCTTTCTTTTCGCAAAGAGGGAAAACTTGTTTTTTCCGGCGGTCGGCGTTACATTTTATCGGAGAAAGGGATCCGCAATGACGATTGAAGAAAAAATCCGCCGTGCGACGGCGTTCATGCTTCTGCTTTTGCCGCTGGCGGCGTATCCGGCGGTTTTTTCCGGCGTCGCCGCGCCGCGTTATTTTTCCGACATACGATGCATAACTCCGGAAGTTTTCGGCGTTTTCGCGCTGGCGGCGGTCGTCGCGTTTCCGGGAAGGATCGCGGGGTTGTCCGGACAGACGGCGTGGCCGCCGTCCCCGCCGTCGCCGCCGCGCTGATCGTTTTCGCCGTGGAATGGATCCGTTTGTTCGGCGGCGGCGCCCCCGGAAATTTTTTGACCGCGCTTTTTTACGCGGCGCTCCCGCTCGCCGGGATCGCCTTCGGTTCCGAAACGAAAAAGATCGCACCGAAAATCGTCGTTTTCTACGGTGCGGCGGCATTGCTCTGCTCTTTTTTCTCGCCCCGCGGCGAAGGGTTGATGCTCAACTGGAACTGGAATGCGACGCTCGTCGTGCTTGCTCTGCCCTTTTTCGCTTCGTCGCTTTTTCCGGGATCGGGAAAAAAAGCGGTCGTCGCCGCAGGGACGCTCGTCGCGGCGTTTTTCATCCTGACGCTGTTGGGAAGACGGCCGTATTTTCCTTTCGGCAGTGTCTGTGCGGCGGTCGCCGCCGCCGTCGCCGTAATGCTGACGGAAAATCTTTCGCGCCGGAACCGCCGGATCGTTTTCGCCGTCGGGACCGCGCTTTTTTGTGCCGCGTTTTTCGGGTTGCTTCCGGCGGCGGAAAAAACGGCGGATTACCGCGTTCAGTTGTGGCGCGGAACGCGGGATTTGATCGCATCCGCTCCTGTTTTCGGCGTCGGTGCGGGAAATTTCGAGGATCGCATCGCTGAAGCGTTGCCGCCGGAAATCTGGACGGCGCCCTTTCCGGCGAACCGCCATTTGCATCCGCACGATGAAATGCTCTTTTTTCTCGCCGTTTCCGGTCTCGCCGGAGGAGCGTTTTTTCTATTGCTGACTTTCGCCGTCGTCGACGCGGAAAAGACGCGCACGCGCGGGGAAAAACTGTTGCTTTGGGGATTTTTTCTGCTCTTTTTCCACGGCGTCGTCGATGCCGTGCTCGGCGAAACGCCGACGGCGGTCCTGTTTTACTTTTTCGCGGGCGCGCTCATGGATGCGGACGAAGCGCCGCTCCGCGTCGTTTCCGGAGCGGCCCGCGCGTTTTTTGCCTGCGGCATCGCCGCACTCGGCATCGCGCTCGCCGTGCGGGAAACGGTGGCGACACTTCACTACCGCCGGGCGCATGAAGCGTTTTTCCGCGACGGAACGCTTTGCCGCCGGGAGTTATCGGAATCCCTCGCGTGGAAGACCGGCGCTCCCGCTCTTTATCTGGCGGGATGCGATGCGATACGAAATCACCGTTTCGCCGATGCCGGACGTTTTTTCGGAGAACTTCACGAAACGATGCGGCTCGGCGGTTTCATCCACAGCAACCACTTCGCCGGACGCGCCGCGCTGATGCAAGGCGACACCGCGTCGGCGATCCGTTATTTCGTCCGCGAAGAAAAACGTTTCCCTTTCAGCATCGTCAACGCTTTCTGGATGGCGCGCCTCGCCGAATCTGCCGGATATCCGGAATCGTTGCGGCGCGAAGCGGAAGAGGAAGTCGACCGGCGGCTCGCCTTGCGCGGTCTCTCCCGCGCCGATCTGCCGGAAATTCTGCGCCGTCCCGAACGGGACGATCTTCTCGTTATCAGCGCGCCAATTCCCGCCCCGGCGCAAAAGTAGTCGCGGCGGCAGTCAGTTTCGCGAGCAGCGTTTCCGCATCGCGCAACGCGGCAAGACGCGACGCCTCGGCGCGCGCCGAGGCGGGGAATCCCCGTCCGCGCAGATAGTCGTGTACGATTTTGCGCGCGCGTTTCATCGCTTCGCTTTCGCCGTAAAGCGCGACCATTCCGGCGAGATGTTCGAGCACGACGCTTTTCCATTCGTCGAAATCAGGCGCTGCGCCGCCCCCGATCCGGCGGAAAAGCCACGGATTGCCCATCGCTCCCTGTGCGAGCATCAGCCGCGAACAGTTGCTTTCGCGACGCATGGATTTCGCATCTTCGACGGAATGGATCCCTCCGTTGGCGATGACGGGTACGGAAACGCTTTCCGCGATCGCGCGGATGACGCCGTATGCGATGGGCCCCGTGTAAAAGGCGTCCCGCGTCCGCCCGTGGACGGTGATCGCCCGCGCTCCGGTTTCCGCCAGACGGACGGCGAGCGCGACGCTCGGCGCCGGATCGACGGCATCAAGGATACGCATTTTCACCGTGACCGGCGCGCGGCTTTCCGCGACGATCCCTTCGAGACAGCGCACGGCGAGTTCGCCGTTTTTCCCCAATGCCGCGCCGGCGCCTTTTTTGACCACTTTCGGCACCGGACAGCCGAGATTGAAGTCGATCACCGAAAAATCAAAGCCGTCGAGAAATCGCGCCGCGCGTTTCAGCCACGCGGGATCGGCGCCGACCAGTTGCACGCCGAGAAAATCTTCTTCATCGCCCCGCAGGAGATACGATTTCGCCCGTTCCGGATTGTAGACGATGCTCGCGGCATCGACCATTTCCGTAAAAGCATAACGGCATCCGCCGCGCCGCGCCGCGCGGCGATAGGGCAGATCGGTGAAACCGGAAAGCGGCGCCAACAGCAGAATGTTCTCTTCGTAAAGCATCATCAACGGTTTTTGCCGGGTTCCGCTTCCCGTCGGACGAAGCAAAAATGCGTTCCGATCATGATCAGCGCGATCAGTGACAGGGCATATCCCCAGACCCCGGCAAGGTAACTCCACGGGATCGGCCGTTTCATTGCCAGCGCATCGGTGAGCCAGAAAAACTGCCAGTCCGGGATCCACGCATAAACGCCGCGCAGGATCGCATTCAACGCCGCGATGCCCGTATCCCGGCAGAAAAGATAACGGGAAATCGAACCTGCCATAAAAAATCCGAGCATGATCCCGAGCGTCGGGACCAAATCGAAGAAAAATGCCGTCGCCGCCGCCAACACCGACAGCAACGTGATCGCGCCGAGCAATGCGACCGATACTTTGACCGCTTCCGCCAAGTCGAAAGGCAACGTTTCCGCCCCCGCAAGCCGGAGTATGCACCAGGCGATGCTCAAAATTCCTCCCGCCAGAGAAGCATATTCGGAAAATGATGCGCCCTTGAGAAAATTCGCCGCCATCGCGAATACCGCCGCAAAGACCAGAACCGCATACGCCGCGGCGACCAGCCGCCCGTCAAAGCGGAATGCGTCTGTCGCGACCGAAAGCGCCGTCAACGCCGCCGCCGCCGCCGATATCCCGAAAAACAGCGTCGCCGCCGTCACCCCCGAAATTTTTCCCGCCAAATAGGAAAATCGCGAGACCGGCTTCGAGAGCGCCATCAACACCGACCCGTTGCGCAATTCGCGCGAAATCGAATTTCCCGCGCAAAGCGCGGAAAGCAACAACGCCCCCAACCAAATCGTCGCCATCGCTCCGTCGGCGACGAATTTCTGCTCTTCGTAAAAAACAAAATCAGCGGTCGCCGGATAGATCCCGACGATCGCCAAAACCGTGAAAAAAATCAGAACGTATACCGGCTCCCGGAGCGATTCCCGAAAGGCGTTGACGCCGATCCTGAATCCGTTGCGCATCGGGAGCCGATCGAAAAACGAAGTGCAGTTATTTTTCCGCCGGAGCTTCCGCCGCCGGAGCTTCCGCCGCCGGGGTTTCCGCCGCCGGGGTTTCCGTTGCCGGGGTTTCCGTTGCCGGGGTTTCCGTTGCCGGGGTTTCCGCGACCGGGGTTTCTTCTACCGCCGGAGCTTCCGTTGCCGGAGCTTCCGCAACCGGGGTTTCCGCGACAGGCGCCTCTTCCACCGCCGGAGCTTCCTGCCTCCTCGGCTTGATCGGCGCCGCCGGACGCCTGATCGGACGGCACACGCCCCCCTCGTCCAGCATTTCCTGCTGCAAACGCCGGAAATCCGAACCGAGATCGCTCAAATTGAGCATATAATTCAATTCATCCGCGACCCGCCCCCAACTGGCGCCTTCAATGCGCACCACCGGGATCGTTTTGTCCAACAAATCAATGTACCGCTGCGATACGAAATTCGTATCGCCCAACACAATGATCCGCTTGGGCGCCAGCCAACGGCAAAATTCATTCAACCGATCCGCCCGAACCTGCAACGCACCGCTCTTTTTGGCGGGACAGAAAATAATGCGGTCGTCCGTCGCATTGCCCGCCGGCAACAACAAATACGGTTGACGCGATTCCGCCTGAATGAGTTCCGCCAACAGCCGGGGGCTTTTGTAATTCGCCGTAATCACCAACGTGACCGGCTTGCGATGCGGCCCCAGCGTCGTCCACGAAAACGCCGAAACCCCCAATGTCAACAACGCCACCATCGCCACGGCAAAAAATTTCAATTTCATCGTTTTGACCCTCCTCGAGATTCTTTCCGTCCCTTACTGATAATTAAATATAAACGCAAAATGCCGGATTCGCAAATCAAAACCACAAATATCCCCCAAAAAATGACACTCGCCCCGTTTGAGGGACTCGTCCGCTTCGCGGCTGACGGTCATTTCCCGGGGGGACCCCCGCGCTCTCGCGTGTCCGTTCCTCGCTTCGCTCCGGTACTCCCGGCTTCGCGAAAGGTAGTTTTTTGAAGTTTACAGCCCCCTGTCCCCCAAAAAATGACACTCACCCCGTTTGAGGGGCTCGTCCGCGAGTACCGCGACAGACGCGGTGAGTTGTCCGGCAACTGCGTTGTCC
>JAKSOG010000043.1 GCA_024405715.1 Victivallaceae bacterium
ATGCAAACGGGAAACCGCTGGTCGTCTATCACGGGAGCGATGCGGATTTCTTTGTTGTGTCAAAAGATGGGGTCGTGATCGGAGGAAATTCGTATCAACATGGTTTGATTACGCAATTTGCTGAAGATCACAGCAGCAACAGAGATAATTTTGCCATCGTGTGGGAAAGCTACGGAAAGACCAGCAAACAGCCTAACCGAGCCCAGGGCGTGGGATCACAAGGGTACGCTCCTTCCTCCTCGCCGGGTAACATAAACAACATATCACAAAAAAACGGTTTGTCAAACCTCGTCGGCAAAAAAAATCAAAAAAATTCCGGGATGCCGAGCGTCGATCCGGCGGCGCAGTTGGATCCGACGCTCGAGGACAATATGATCGAAGCGTTGCTTTTGCCCGTCCAAAAGGCGCAAGGGGATATTTCCGCGCTCCTCAAACTTTTTTCCGACCGCATCGCCGGATTTACCGACGTCGATTTCCGGAAACTTTTCCGCGATATGTGGAAGGCCGTCAAGGAAGATCGGCCGTACCGGCAGGGGCGGAGAAAGTTGTCTTTGATGGCAAAAAAAATAAGATCAACGAACTATTACCATTCCGGGATTTGTCCCGGGGCCTCCGTCTTGACAAAACGTCCATGACTGCCGTTCGTAGATCTTTAATTCATAGTATAGCACCATTGCCACAAAATGTCAAGACGAAGTTTTTGGATGCGTTTGATTCTATCTTTCTCGGAACAAAACTTCCGGGAATGAAACGTCCGATTGATCCAGTCGGTTTTGTTACGACGATGACTGCGGTTGGATTCCAAAGGGACGGAAGTTCAAGCGCGTATCTTACCATAAACGGAAATACGAGTTGACAGCAGATGACGGAGCAACCCTGAAAGTAATAATTGACTTCTTCAAAAGAAAAGACAAAAAAAGATCGGTCATCAATTATTACTCCGATCGAAGGTCGGACTCCCGGAGACAGTTTTCGACGGGAGAAGATGCCGATCACACCGTTACAATAGCACAAATCGATGATTTGTCAACCGCCGACAATAGAATATCGCAAGACAATCGGCGACACCTATTACGTCGTGGAAGAAATAAGAATCAGAAGGAAACTGCTTGCTATAAGAAGGCTTATTAAAAATGTCCCGCCGACGCCCGATGTTCCGCAAAGCGTCCCCGGGCGCACGTCCGAAACAATCGGCGGCGACATCAATAATGTAGAGGGCAATCCGGATTTGTCAAGCGCGAACGAGAAAAAAATCAAGAATACACCGGCGCGGAGACTTCCGGACGGGCGGCGACCGCCGCCAAGGCGATGCTGGTCTCGTTTATCATATCGACGCTGATTGCCGCTTGCGGCAAAGCGTGGTATGATTTCTCGACGCGGAACCGAAAAAAGTCCAAAAAGGACGAAAAAAGGAGCTGTTTCAGCCCCCTGCGGATAGTTCAATATTCCCGTTTGAGTACGACGGCACTGCGGGCGGGGAGATAAATCTTGAGAAATTCGCCCTGCTGACGAGGTTCGGGGAACCAGCGGAAGTCTTTCGGATGTCTCCCGAAACCGTCGAATTCGGAATCATCGGAGTCAAGCACGAGACGGTAATCCCCGGGCATGACCTCGAACTCGTAGTCGGGATAAGACGCGGAACAGTGGAAATTAAAACAGAACCAGAATCCGGCGCGTTCAAAAACGACGACCTTGAGACCGTCGTCGACTTTCACAAGCTGGACGCGCGCCTGATAAAATCCGGGGTCCCGGACGATTTGGAGCATCGCGCGGTCGAAAGCGCCGAGCGCCATATAGTGCAGATTCGGATCTTCTGCAAGGTGCCACATCCGGCGGGCCTTGTCATAAGACCAGTTGTTGCCCTGACGCGGGAAATCGATCCATTCGGGATGGCCGAATTCGTTGCCCATAAAGTTAAGATACCCGTTCCCCGCCGCGGCGGCGGTGGCGAGTCGG
This sequence comes from Victivallaceae bacterium, assembly GCA_024405715.1. Taxonomy (GTDB): domain Bacteria; phylum Verrucomicrobiota; class Lentisphaeria; order Victivallales; family Victivallaceae; genus UBA1784. The sequence goes on from JAKSOG010000043.1 coordinate 1,957, forward strand.
ATCATTTTATGAAGCGCGACGGCGCGGTCGACGCAAGCATTGACGCTTTGCTTGTCCATCGCGTCGTACATCGCGGCGTCGGCGAGCGTGAAAATGGCGGTTTTCCCGCCGACGATCGCCTGATCGTGGCATTCGACGTAACTGACGGATTTTTCATCGCGGCGGCGGTTGATGAGTTCGCCGCAGAGATAGAACATATTCCACGATTCGTCGCGCTGGTCGAAAAGTTTGAACCACATATCGGTCACGCCCATCGCCATACGGTAATCGAACCCCATCCCGCCCTGATCGACGGGGGCGGCGAGACCGGGCATCCCGCTGACGTCTTCGGCGATGGTGACGGCGTCGGGACGGACTTTGTGGATGACTTCGTTGGCGAGCGCGAGATACGTCAACGCATCGCCGTCCACATCCGCGCCGAAGTAATCGTCGTAACTGCAGAACGCCTTGCCCAGCCCGTGATGAAGATACATCATACTGGTTACTCCGTCGAAGCGGAACCCGTCGAGGTGGTATTCATCAAGATAGAAACGGCAATTGGAAAGCAGAAAATGCAAAACTTGAGGTTTCCCGTAATCGAAACAGAGCGAATCCCAGTTGCGGTGCTCGCCCCGGGGGCCGGCGTGGAAATAGGCGAAACTGGTGCCGTCGATGCGGGCGATGCCTTCGACTTCGTTTTTCACGGCGTGGGAATGGACGAGGTCGATGATGACGCGCAGTCCGAGTCCGTGGGCGGCGTCGACGAGTTCCTTGAATTCGTCGGGAGTCCCGAAGCGGCTGGCGACGGCGAAAAAGTTGGCGACGTGGTAACCGAAACTGCCGTAATAAGGATGTCCCATGATCGCCATCAGCTGGACGGTATTGTATCCCGCTTTTTTGATGCGGGGCAATATGTTGATGCGAAATTCACGGAAACTGCCGACGCGCGCTTCTTCCTGCGCCATCCCGACGTGGGACTCGTAAATGAGCGCGGCTTCGGGACGCGGCGGAGAGGCATGTTTCCAAACGTAATTTTTGTCCGGATGCCAGACGACGGCGGAAAAAAGCCCGGTCACCGGGTCCTGCACGACGTAACGCGCGTAAGCGGGAATGCGGTCGCCGCCGCCGCCGGACCACGAAACGTACATAAGATAATGGGTCCCGTGACGCAATTTTCCCGCATCAAGACGGAGTTCCCAGACGCCGTTTTCCAGCGGGACGAGTTTGTTTTCATCGCGTTTTTCCCAATCGGAAAAGTCGCCGTAAAGCACGATCCCCGAAGCCAGCGGCGCCCATTCGCGGAAAATCCATTGTCCGTCGCAAAAATGCAGACCGAAATACTCGTGCCCCGACGCGAAATTTTCGAGCGTCGTTTCGTTCCCGGTCAATCTCTCCCGGACGGCATCGACCACCTGACGACGCCGGGCAAGATGTTCCCGGTACGGTGCAAGATAAGGATCGTTCCCAAAGCGTTCCGGAAGATTCGGCAACCGTACCGCCGACGCGCTGGTGTTGTCGGAAGCCATCTTAAAAATCGTTTCGCACGAGCGGACGCGCCAGCATTGATTCGTAGATCTCGATGTATTGCCGCGCGGTGACGTCGTAGTTGAAACGTTTTTTCGCGGAACGCATGACGCGCGCAACGACCGCCTGACGGAACGATTCCGGCTTGTCAAAGAATCGCATCGCGGAATCGATCCCCCACATCAGACCGCCGTCGTCGTAGTCGGCGAAAAGGAATCCGTTGCCCGAAGAACCGTCGGAGGAAAGCTCCTCGACGCTGTCGTGCAGACCTCCGGTATCGCGCGCCACGGGCAGACTGCCGTAATACTGACACGTCATCTGCGGCAGACCGCACGGCTCGAAACGCGACGGCATCAGCATAAAATCCGACGCCGCAAACGCAAGTCGCGAAAGTTTCTCGTCGAAACCGCAGACGGTCACGCGGTCGTAGAAATTGTGGAACGCCACGATGTCGCGGAAAATCGGCTGATAACTGCCGTCGGCGACGATGGCGATCTGCAATTTTTTGTCGTAATACTTGCTGACGACCTGATAAAGGATATCCGACAACAGCGAACAACCTTTCTGGATCGGGTCGAGGCGATGCGGCCAGAAAAAGAGCGGCGCATTCTGGTCGACCGCAAGTCCGGTGCGCGCCTGAAACGCGATCTTGTTGATCTGTTTGGCGTGCAGATGACTGTCGGCGTCGTATTTGACTTCCAGATAAGGATCGATTTCGGGGTCGCATGCCGGATCGGGGCTGTTGAGAATGCCGCTGGCGCATCCGGCGTTGTATTTGCCGATGATCTCGCTGCGGATCCCCTGCGGCACGAAATCGTGGTAGCCGTTGACCATTTCACGCAGAAACGTGGGACTGACGGTGTTGATGAAGTGGGCGGCGAAAATGCCGCTCGCCATCATATCGACCGGATTGTTGTTGCGGCTTTCCTCGTAATTGTAGGGCGGACGCGAAAAGTAAAGATTGTTCCAGAAACTCGCCGCGTCGATGCCGCGGTCCTCGATCTGCGCGAGCGTCGCCCGCTGCGTATGAATGTTGTGGACCGTGAACAGACAGGGAATGCCCATACGGCGGGCGGCGGCGGGGATCAACCCCGTCATCCAGTCGTTGCAGTGGATCAGATCGGGTTTGACGACGGGAATGATGTTGTTGATCACTTCCCGCTGAAACGCCATCGCCTGCAGAAAACTGTCGTCGTTGTAGCCGCTGTAGACGGAATCGCGGTAATAGAAAATCCGGTCTTCCGCCAGATGGATGCGCGAATTATGAAGACTGCTCATAAAGACGCGCAACTCGTCGCTGATGAGCTGACCGACGTCGATGTGGAACATTTTCCGGTAATGCGGAAGCGCCACATGGACGTCGGCTCCGGCACGGTAAAGCGCCGACACCAGCGATGCCGACACATCGGCCATTCCGCCGGCTTTGGCGTGAAGGTAGTGGGCCATATTGCCCATACCGTCCGGCAGATATGTGATTTCCGGCGTAACCACCAGCACGCGGGGTGACGTCGTACCTTTCCGATGAGACTTTACCGTTTTTTCCATTTTTCCCCTTTCAGCGCGAAACTATTTCGGCCAGCACATAAATCCCGGCACGCTGTTGTCCCATTCGTCCCCCGCCGCCTTGACCCGGGCGGTAACGCCGAAGCGTCCGGCGAAAGAACAGGATATCTGCACGCCATAAAGATAATTGCCGTTTCCGAAAGAGTCAAGCAATTTCATCGCTTTTGACGAACTTTCGATGATTTCGTTGTGAGCGTCGACCCGTCCGCAGTAGGCGTCGACTTCGACGTCCTCCGGTTTCAGATCGCCGAGCGAAACCTTGACCTGCAACTCGAAAGAATCGCCGACATGGAGATTTTCCAGCGAGCCGGTGACGATCGGCTGTTCGATCGACACGCGGTGTTCGTCGGCGAAATTCTTTTTGAGCGCGATCTTGGCCGCGACCAGTTTATGCGCCTTGGCGGCGTTGTCGGAGACCAGTTCCCGGTACGCCTTGGTCGCGGGCTTGTAGAACTCGCGGTTGTAATCCTGAACCATCCGGGTGCTGGAAAACTTCGCCAGTCCGGTGATAATCGATTCGCGCATCATTTCCACCCAGCGCCGGGGCATATCGCCGCCGACACGGTCGTAGAAGCGGGGAATGATCTCGTTTTCGAGCAGATTGAAAAGCTGCTGGGATTCGTAGACGTCGCGGTCTTCGTCGTCGGTGTAGTCTTCGCTGCTGCCGATCGCCCAACCGTTTTTGCCGTCGCAGGCCTCCGCCCACCAGCCGTCGAGAATACTGCAGTTGATGACGCCGTTGACCGCCGCTTTCATCCCGCTGGTGCCGCTGGCTTCCTGCGGACGGCGCGGGGTGTTGAGCCAGACGTCGACGCCCTGTACGAGCGAACGCGCCATGCCGATGTCGTAGTTTTCAAGGAAAACGAGTTTGTCCTGCACTTTTTCGCGCTGGGCGAATTGGATGAGATCCTGGATGAGGTGCTTGCCGCCGTCGTCGGCGGGGTGCGCCTTGCCCGCGAAAATGAACTGGATCGGACGGTCCGTGTTGCGCAACAGCGCGAGCAGCCGCTTGCTGTCGCGCAGCAGCAGCGTGCCGCGTTTGTAGGTCGCGAAGCGGCGGGCGAAACCGATGGTCAGCACGTCGGGACGCAGACTCGTATGTTTGTTTTCGGTACCGTCGAGGACGTAGGTGAAATTCGACTCCGCGAACCGGCGGACCCGGCGGATCAATGCCTGCCGGCAAAGTTCGTGGACGGTCCAGAGCGTTTCATCCGGGATCCGCGCCATGCCTTCGCGCAACAGCGCTTCGTCGGGGTTGCTCGCCCACTGCGGGCAGAGGTACTGGTCGAAAAGTTCCCAGTGCCGCTGGGAGATCCACGACGCGACGTGGACGCCGTTGGTGATATGGCGGATCGGAATTTCCGCGACGGAACGTCCGGGCCAGAGGTGTTTCCACATCTCGCGGGCGACTTCGCCGTGGAGTTTGCTCACGCCGTTGCTGTAGTTCGCCGCCATGCGCAGACCGAAGACCGTCATCGACATCTCGCCGGAACGGCCGCGGTCGTTGATCGGGATGCCCCAGTCGATGACGCGGTTGATGTCGAATTTCGCCGCCGCGGCGAAACGCGCCAGATACGGACGGACCAGATTGATGTCGAACACTTCGTTCCCGGCGGGGACGGGCGTGTGCGTCGTGAAAACGTTGGAACGCCAGACGATCTCAAGCGCGACGTTGGGGTCGTAACCGCAATCGTTGACGAGATGCCCGATACGGGCGAGCGAGAGGAAGCCCGCGTGTCCTTCGTTCATATGGCAGACGGCGGGATCGCAACCGAGGGCGAGCAGCGCCTTGACGCCGCCGATGCCGAGCAGAAGTTCCTGATGAAGCCGCATCCGCTTGTCGCCGCCGTAAAGCCGCCACGAAACCTCGCGGAGATCCGGCGGATTCTGCGGGACTTCGGTGTCGAGCAGCACGAGCGGGATGTTGCCGACTTTCAGCACCCAGACCGCGGCGAAAAGTTCGCGGTCCACGAGCGGGATCGAAATGGTGACTTCCTCGCCTTTTTCGTTGCGGGCGCGCACCATCGGAAGATCCTGGATCTCGGCGATGGGGTAGCGCTCGATCTGCCATCCGGTGCGGTCGAGCACCTGACGGAAGTACCCCTGACGGTAGAGCAGACCGACCGCAACGAGCGGCAGTTTCAGATCGCTCGCCGCTTTGAGATGGTCGCCGGCGAGAACGCCGAGACCGCCCGAAAAGATGCGGATGCTTTCGTGGATGCCGAATTCCAGCGAGAAGTAAGCCGTCGAACGCTTCGCGAAATCAAGGACGCCATCGGTTTCGCGCTCGAAATCGCTCTTGACCGCTTTCAACTGCGACAGATAGAGCGCGTCGTGGGCGAGTTCTTCCAGTCGCGCCTGCGGCACTTTGCGCAGAAATTCCTTGGCCGTGCCGGAAAGCTGACGCCAGAGCGCGGGATCGATGCGGACGAAAAGGTCGATGGCGTTTTTGTTCCAGCACCACCAGATGTTGTCCGCCAGCGTTTCGAGAAACTTGATCTCATCGGGGATCCGAGGAGAGACATTGTAAAGTTGCAAACCCATTTCAAAACCCTCGGGCGCGTTGTTTCGGGGAACGCCCGTTTGCCCCGGCGCGACGCGCGGCGGCCCCCCCTTCGCGGAGGGGGTGCCGGACGCCGCACGGATTATTTGTTTTCGACGACGAGTACGTTGTTGCAGGAACCGAATTCGTTGGGGGCGAGATTGGGATTGTCCCCGTCGAGCCGCCACTGACCGTCGATCACCAGTTTGTACTGGTATTCGCCGGGAGCAAGGCGCAACTGGCAACGATAGACGCCGTCGCCGTTTTTGTCGGACATTTTCTTGTCGGGCTGCCAGCTGTTGAAACTGCCCGCGATGCAGACGCTGCGCCCGGGCTGGTCGTGCACGACGAGATTGATGCAGCGCTTGACTTCCTTGTTTTCCTTAACTTCGGCAACTTTTTTGCCGACGCGTTTCAGAGATTTTCCTGCCATTTTTGATTCCTTTACGTTGGTTGTGGTTAATCTTCTACGCGAGTGCCGCCTTCTTCCCGGCGGCGAAAGCTTCCAGGTTCTGTTTCAACACCGCGGGTTTCGCCGCGAAGTTCTCCGTGATCGCATCCTGATAAGCGGCGTCGAAGGCCTGTTCTTCGGCTTCGGAAAAGCCGTTTTCACGCAGGATCTTCGACAGCGCGCCGATGATCGCGGAATTGGCGCATTTCGGATTGCCGACGCTGTTGGCGATCGCCAGCGCGTCGAGCCCGAAAACCTTTTGCGTCGCTTCGACGACGGGAGGTTTCATCGCCGAACGGTCATAGACGAGAATGCCGTTTTTGCCGAGCACATGGCGGAATTTGTTCAATCCCGTCTGCGTCATCGCGACGAGCAGATCGCAGTCGCGGTCGACCATCGGCGACGAGATCGCGCCGGAACTGACGATCACCGCACAGCTGGCGGCGCCGCCGCGCTGTTCGGGACCGTAGGAGGGCATCCAGCTGACGTTGAGTTTGCTCAACCGTCCCATATTGGCGAGGTTGAGCCCGAGACTGAGCACGCCCTGTCCGCCGAAGCCGCAGATCTTGACGCGGCGTTCTTTTTGGAAGATCTCGAATTTCGACGCATCGGCGGCGCCGGAATTTTCGGAAACGCCGGGCAACAGCATCGACTTGACGGCTTCGGGATCGCGGATGATCGCGGGCGGCAGATTCCCGGCGGGCGTCGCCGCGCTGCGGTCGCGGATGCAACCGAGCGGGAAAAACTGCGTCATTTTTTCGTCGATGAACTTGTTGACCTGATCGGCGCTCATTTTCAGATTGATCGGACAGGGAGACAAGACTTCGACGAGCGAAAAACCTTTGCGTTCACGCAGATTTTCGATCGCTTTGGCGACCGCCTTTTTCGCTTTGAGAATGTTGGCGGTCGACGTGAGTGCGACGCGCTCGATGTACACGGGCGCCTCCAACTGGTTGATGATTTCGCAGACCTTGGTCGGGAAACCGTCGGTTTCGGGATTGCGTCCGTAAGGGCTGGTCGTCGTGATCTGCCCGGGCAGCGTCGTCGGCGCCATCTGACCGCCGGTCATCCCGTAGTTCGAGTTGTTGACGAAAAAGACCGAGATCTTTTCCCCGCGGTTCGCCGCCTGGATGAATTCGTTGAAGCCGATCGCCGCGAGATCGCCGTCGCCCTGATAGGAAATGACGAAGTTTTCGGGATTGGCGCGGCTGGCTCCGGTCGCCACCGCCGGCGCACGGCCGTGCGGCACGGAAATACTGCCCATATTGAAATAATAGTAGACGAAGACCGAACATCCCACCGGAGAGATGATGATCGTCTTGTCCTGAATGCCGGATTCACCGACCGCCTCGGCGATGAGTTTGTGGAGGATGCCGTGACCGCACCCGGGGCAGTAGTGCATATTTTTCTTGATCGGGCCGGGCCGGCGTTCAAAGGGGTCGAAAAAGACTTTTGACCGACCGAATTTGACTTTGTCGCTCATTTCGACAACTCCTTCATAATCTTCTTCGCCGCGGCGCAGACTTCGTCACCGCCGGGGACATTGCCGCCCATTCTGTTGCAGAGGAAAACCGGCAGCTTGCATTCGACGGCCAGTTTGATGTCTTCGATCATCTGTCCGGCGCTCATTTCCAGACTCATCAGCGCTTTGGCGTTGCCGTCGGAAACGATTTTCCGCAAAGCGTCGACGGGGAAAGGCCATACCAGACGCGGACGGAGCAATCCCGCCTTGATCCCTTCGGCGCGGAGCTGATCGACGGCGCCGCGCCCGATGCGCGAGCAGATGCCGTAAGCGACGATCACCAGTTCCGCATCGTCGGTGCGATAGGTTTCGCAACTTTGCTCTTTGGCTTCGACTTCGCGGTATTTTCTCTGCAGTTTTTCGTTGTGCGCTTCGAGGTCGTCGTGCTCCATATAGAGCGACGTGATGATGTTCGCCTTGCCGTCGACGTAACGCCCCAGTTTCCATTCGGGATCGTAGACGTCGGTCGCGGGTTCGGGAAGTTCCACCGATTCCATCATCTGACCGATGACGCCGTCCGCCATCACATAGGCGGTCATCCGGTATTTTTCCGAGATCCGGAAAGCCTCGACCGTCATATCGCACATTTCCTGGACCGAATTCGGCGTGAAAACGAAATTGCAGTAACTGCCGTGTCCGCCGCCTTTGACCACCTGGAAATAATCCGCCTGTTCGGGACCGATGTTGCCGAGGCCCGGACCGCCGCGGGTGATGTCGAGGATGACCGCCGGGATCTCGTATCCGGCGAGATAACTGACGCCTTCCTGTTTCAGACTGATGCCCAGTCCCGAGGATGCCGTCATGCAGCGGTGCCCGACGGAAGAGGCGCCGATGACCATATTGATCGCGCCGATCTCGGATTCCGCCTGGACGAACGTGCGGTTCAGTTTCGGAAAAAGCAACGCCGCCGCCTGGGCGATTTCGCTCGCCGGCGTGATCGGGTAGCCGAAATAACAGTCGCAACCGGCGAGCAAGGCGCCGTAGACCGCCGCTTCGTTGCCTTTGAGCAACAGGCGATGATTGTATTTCATAACGACTTATTCCTCTTCGTAAATGGTGATCGCGCCCGGTTCGGGGCACTGGTGGAAACACGATCCGCACCCGATGCATTCTTCGGGATTGTCCGCCTTGACCGCGACGTACCCCTGAATATTGATCTCGTTTCCGACGGAAATCAGTTTCTTCGGGCACGCGGGAATGCAACGGCGGCAGCCCTTGCATTCGTCGGCGGCGATGGCGATGCGATGTTTTTTCGCAGGCATTTTTTCTTTCGACTCCTTGATTCTCCGGAATGCGCTTCGGGGAAACATTTGTTCCCGATAACGTAATCCATTCATTCTTATAATATAACATCATTTCCAATGAATGTCAACGCGCGCAATACTTTTTTTATACCAAGTCGTTGCACTCGAACATTTTGCAAAACAACTTCGCATTGTGCGGCGGCGGAAACGAGTGTTTCCGCGCCGCGCTTGCTTTTTGGCGGCGGGAATGCTATATTCAACAGCGGAGCCCGTTTCGCAACCTCAAAACAAGGAGATTTTATGAAAAGAACGAGCGTCTTTTTCGCGCTTCTCGCGGCGCTGTGCGTCGCCGGAGCGGAACTGCCCTCCTATGAACCGGAACAGCACCCGCTGGGCGGCGGCGGCGTCAAAAAGGCGCCGATGGTCGGTAAAAAAGGTCCGAAAATTCAAATTTTCAACGGCGGTCGCGCCTGGGTCGGGGGCATTCTGCCCGGAGCGTTTTCCTCCGCCGGAGCGCAGGTGATGCAGATCAACGCCCCCTATCTCGACGGTCTTTCCGGCGCATCGATCAAAACGCACCTCGGCGACAAAGTCGAGCCCAAGGCATTCGACGGCATCACGCCCGCGCTCGACAAGGCGGCGGCGTATAAACTTTTGATTTTCAATCACCTCTTGCCGGAATCCCAGAAGTTGCTCTTCACCCCCGAACGCATCGCAAAACTGAAAACCTATGTCGAGAACGGCGGGCATCTGCTCGTGACCATCGACATACCGGAAACGCTCGGCGACTTGCTCCCCGTCGAACCGGGAAAATACGTTACGCTCGACGAAGTTCTTTCCGCCGGTCGTCCGGAATCGGAAAAATTTGCGATGTTCCCCGAAACGCTTCCCGTTTTCCGCTTCTACCGTGAAGCGAAACTGCGCGACGGCGCCGTCGCGCTCTCGACGATCCGCGACGCTTCCGGCAAGGACGTCGCACCCTACGTCGCACGGATCAAAATCGGCAAAGGATCGGTCACGTTTTTCAATACGGAGATCACCAATCCGAAGCAGATCAAGGATTTCAGCAACTGGGCTTATTCCAAGGCGTTTTTCGTCGCGCTCGCCAACGATTGCTTCGGCGGCAAACTCGACGCCGAAAAATGTATGACGAAACTGGAAGACATCCCCGCGCGCACCGAGATCGGCGAAACGGCCGTATCGCTCGACACGCCGCGGCTTGAGATCGTCGATTCCAACGACCTCGTGCAGATTTCCGGAAACAAGGCGAAATTCGGCAACGGCACGCTGCTTGAAGTCGCTCCCGACGGATTTGTTTCCGTGACGTGGCCCGGCAAAACGAAACCCTACATCCGGAAATACAATATCCCGACGCTGAATTTTTCCAAGAAACAAAAAGTTTTCGATTCCGCGACGGCGGAAGCGGTCGACGTCAAGGAAGACACCACCGCCGCCGACATCAAGTGGAAGTTCTCGAAAATCGAAGGCCGCGGCAACGAAGCGATCATCACCTACGTCGCGCCCGGCAACGAAATGCAATTGATCTGCAAGATCGGCAAACTTTTCCTCGACGGCCGCACCTTCGACGGGATCGCCGACCGCATCGAACTGGTCAAAAGCCCGCTGCTGGTCAGCAGCGTGAAATTCACCTCCGAACTTGATCTTGAAAAACCGCTTTACGCTCACCGTTTCGACTGTTACCAGCCGCCGCGCGGTTACACCGCCTTTGACATGACGGGAAAAGTCAAATCCGACACCCGCGGTTTTTCCGGACAGCCCTTCGCGATGATCGTCTGCGAAAACGGTCTTTATATCGGCAACCGTGCGACGCCGTCTTCAAGTTCCGCGCAGATCATCCGCGACAAAGGCGCGAAATACATCGAATCCAACCACTCGACCGGCCTGGGCAGGATCAAAGCGCCGCTCGCGACCGCTTTCTACTGGCAATGGTATGCCGACGGCACCGAACGGGGACATCACGATTATCTGGCGATGTATCAGTTTATGCGCCATACGCTCCGTGTGCAGGCGGGATTGAAGGAATTCCCCGCTTACCCCGTCGCCGCCTACGGTTATCAGTTGACCGACGCGGAAAAGGATGAAGTCATCCGCTTCGCGGGGAAAGCCGGCTACCGTTTCATTTTCCCGCCGAACCCCGAAAGCCCCATCGAATCGATCGCGACCCCCTCCAATATGGCGACCTACAAAAAGATCGTCGATGCCGGAGCCCGCGCCCGCATTTGGACGGCGGGGAGTTACGCCCAGGGCGACGGCGGCTGGATCATCAATCATCATCCCGAATGGTTCGTCAAAGATGAAAACGGCAAGATCTTCAAGTATTTCGGCACCTATCCCGTCATCGACGTCAACAATCCCGAATTTTATGATTGGTACACCAAGGACGTCCTTGACAAAGCCATCGCCGGCGGCGTCGGATTCGTCTATCGCGATATGGACGGAGCCGCTTCCGGCACGGTCAATTACGCGCTCCCCGAAAGTCCCAACGGACTGAAATCGCAAATCAAATTCTACAAGTATTTCCACGACAAAAACTGTCTCGTCGGCATCGAAGGGATGAATCCCCTCGTCATCGACATCTACTGGTACCGGCCCGACAAGTACACCTCGTTCGCCGGCAAGGAATTCGTGCTTGTGGCGTCGATGCCGTCGGACGGACTGCGCGGCGGCATCACGCTCGACGCATTCCGTACCGGGATGTACGCGTGTTTCCCGTCGTGCGAGATCTCGGGCGCGGTGTTCGGCGTCGAAAGCATCCGCGGACAACTTGAACGCACCCGCCGCGTGCTTTCCTTCGTTCCGAAATTCAACGAAGCGCTCGATTTCTGC
>JAKSOG010000044.1 GCA_024405715.1 Victivallaceae bacterium
TCATACCCCCGGCTGCGTATGCCTGCTGTGCGAAAACACCGTTTTCTCGGCTGCAAATGGGACCCGTTCGGCAAGGCGTGGCAGCAGATCGGGAAACGGGAATTGCGTCAGGCAATGGAAAATATCGGCAAAGTCGCGGAAGCGGTCGGAAACGATGTCCAGCTTCTTATCGAGGGGCACGGACGTTTCGACATTCCGACGGCGGTCAAAATCGGCAAAGAACTGGAAAAATTCGAGATTTTCTGGTTCGAGGAGTCGATCCCGCCGGACGACAAGGAGGGCTTGCGCGAAGTCAAGGAGCGCGTACGCGTTTCGATCGCGGCGGGCGAACGGCTTTACAACCGCTATGAATACCGGCAGTTTTTTGCGTTGAATTGCGCCGATTACATCCAGCCGGATATTTCCCACGCCGGCGGAGTGATGGAAATGCGTATGCTCGGCGCCGAAGCCGAATGCCGTCATATCGGCTTTTGCCCGCACAATCCGTCGGGTCCGGTCGCCAATGCGGCGACCTTGCAACTTGCGGCGTGCGTGCCGAATTTCGTGATGCTTGAAATGATGATGAGCGACGTGCCGTGGCGTAAGGAGATCTGCGACGAAACGCTGGTCGTGCGCAACGGCAGAATGGTCATTCCGGAACGTCCCGGCATCGGCATCGACTTGAATGAAAAGGAGTTGGCAAAACACCCCTATGTTCGCACAAATTTGCGCCATTACCGGGGCGATCTCACCAATATCCGCCCGCCGGATGCGGAATTTTACTATCAGATCGTTCACGAGGAAAAATAAGGGGAGGGGAACACGATGGGTATGTTTGACGGCAAAATCGTTCTCGTTACGGGAGGAAACCGCAATACGGGGCTGCATATCGTCAAAAAATTTGCCGATGAAGGAGCGCGCGTATTTATGTGCGGTTCCACTCCGGAATCGACTCAAAAGGGCGCGGCGATATTGACTTCCTGGGGCGTGAAAAATTTTTCCGCGATCCCCTGCGACGTCGCCAGGATCGACGAGGTGAAACACCTCTTCGACGTCATTGAAAAAGAGGCGGGGCGTCTGGATATTCTCGTCAACAACGCGGCGCATCAGGGGATCGGCAAGCCTTTTGTCGAAATGGCGCCGGATTATATGATGGAAGTTCTCGGCGTCAACGTGCGCGGCGGATTTCAGGTGACCCAGCAGGCGGTCAACCGTTTCTTTTTGCGGCAGGAAAGCAAAGGCGTCGTCGTTTTTCTTTCCTCCAACACGGCGCAACGGGCGATCCGCAACCGGACGGCGTACTGTGCGAGCAAAGGCGCGATCAATTCGATGGTGCGCGCCCTCGCGCTCGACCTCGGTCCGCTCGGCATCCGCGTCAACGCCTGCGCGCCCGGATATATCTATACCGAAAGATGGGACGTGCTTCCTGAAGAAAAGAAAGCGCGCCGCCGGCTCAACTGTCCGCTCCGCCGCGAGGCGAAAGGCGGTGACATCGCCAACGTCGTCGCGTTTCTCGCGAGCGATCTGAGTTCCAATATGACGGGTGAGATCATCACCTGTGACGCCGGATGCTCATGTCAACATATGCCGGTCGACGTCGATTGCTGAGGGAAATATGAAAAGCGTTGCGGGGCATTATTACGATTTCGACGAGGAGCCGCAGATCGGCAACTGGAATATCGTCTTTCAGGACGGAACTTGCTTTCGCGCCGAAACGCTCCTCTCGGGGGTCAGCGGATACCAGGTGATCGCCACTCCGGCGGAACCGACCCACGGGTATCACCGGATCGTGCCGCATACACTTCTTATCAACGGCGAAAAAATCGACCTAAATACGCAGGCGGAGCCTTATTATTCCTGGATCAATGCCTCCCGTTTCGGCGTGCGCCGTTTTTTTGACGGAAGCGACGTGCGTTTGATATTGGAATTTTCGTCGCCGGAAAGCGCACCGCTGGAATTTCTCCACATTGCATTGCTGGATGATTTTTCCGTCGTTCCTCCGCCGGAAAAAGTCCGGCGCGAAATTCCCTTTCCGGCGGATGATCTGATTTTGCCTGAATTTGCGAAAAACGACGTGAGCAACTGGGAGCAGGGGATCGTCAGCGAGGGCAAAGCGGGGCGTTTCGGTTTCGTCAAGGGCGACGGATTGCTCGATGTCGCGATGCCTTATCTCGGCGTCGTTGACAAAATGTATCTTTGCGGATTGCCGGAGTATCAGAAACCGTTTCGCTGGAGTTACCGGATTCTGCCCGACGGGATGCCGTTGCACGGGGATTTGCCGGTCGCGACGGTCAAATCTGCCGACGATAAAATCGAAGTAAACCGCCTCTCGGTCTCCTGGGAAGCGCAGACGGACAAAAATGTTTTCAGTTGCCGCTATTCGATCGCCGGTCCCGGCATCGTCGTGCGTGACAGCCGGAACCGGATCACGCTTTCCGACTTGGAATATGCCTCCAATTATCAGTATGTCCTGATCCCGAAATCCGGCGGAGCGGAAGTCCGCACACTCGAATCGCTCCGCGATTTGGAAATGGCGGCGAACTATCTGCTTTTTTTCGGGGCGACGGAGTTTCCCGACGTGCCGCTTCTCGTTGTTTTGACGCGTCTTCCGAAATCGTTGGAAGTCGCCCGCGATCCGCGCACGAACCGTCTGACGGAGATCGTTTTTCACGGCGTTGATTGTGCGATTACGGCGACGCCTTTCGGCATCGAAAGTTTCCCTCCGATCTCGCCACGCGATGAAAAATTCATCAAGGCGGCGTTGCGGCGTTGCCGCTTTTGGAGCCGCGCACTTCTGGCAATGCCGGTTTCCGTCCGGGAATTTTACCGGATCGACCGTGAAAAAGGGGAAGTTTCCATCACGGAAAAATTCGATTATCTGCATATCTCCGACGAGTGGGGGACGGTCCCGCTTGAAATCGCGCCGTTGCCGCCCGTTTTGTCGCATTGCGGGATCGCCCGCCATCAAGGGGAAATGGTCGGATTTCCGACCAAATACGGGGAATTGACGGCGGTCGCCGGAAACGAGGCGACGTACACGATCCCGCTTGCCGACGCGATGCGAAGTTTCCCGTTGAGGGAGGAAAAAAACGATTCCGTCGGGAAACTTTTGGCAGACGGGTTGAAAGAATATCTGGATTTTACCGAAAAATTCGCCGACGACATTCAGGCGTATCCTTATGCGGGCGCGCTGTTGGAGCCGTTTGCGATGGCGTCGACGATGCTGAACTTTATGCCGGAAGCGGAAAAGAAAGCGTTGACGGAAAAAATCGCCAACCGGCTGAAACTTGTCAACGACGTCAAGCGCAGTTACGTCTATCCCGCTGTCGACTGGGGCGAGATGATGCGTTTGATGCCCGATGACGAAAAGGTGCTGGAAATCTACCGCGATCCCGCCTTGCCCCGGAAAAAGTTGTGGAATTATTACGAACGCACCGAGCGTTTCACGCACCAGAGCTACTTCATCTGTTATCTCAATCTGTGCCTTTTCAACGTCGAAAAGGTGCTGAAAACGGGAACTCCGGAAGAAATCGCCCGTGTGGTTTTCCCGCTGATCGAAAACGACTGGGGCGTCGGTTTGACATTTTACTATCTTTATTTGGCTATGCTCGCGACCGGTTCGACGCGGGAGATCCGGAAAAACTGGCAAAACATCAAAAAGATGAATGCCTATTTTGAACTTTTTCACGACTGGGCGTGCATGGCAAGCGGTTATGCGGAAAACGCATTGGCATGGGTCGAGGGCGCCAATTACGGTGTCTTTACCGTTTTTCCCCATCTCGCCCATGCCGTCGGCGATGCCGAAGCGGAAAAATTCGCGCTCTATCTCGGTGCGAAGCAACTGGCGTTGCGCGCTTCGCAGTTGCGGGCGGGGACGCATTATTTCAATCGTTATATGCACACGGGACCTTTCCGTTTCTGGAAATATTACCGGAGCGAATCCAATCCCGCCTTTGATTTCCAGTCACTTCCCAAAATGTGGCGGAACCGCGCCGTGGACGATGCGCTCTACAACGGGACGACCGAAGGGCTTTATCCGGAGTATTTCCTTGATATGCAAAAAGTCCTTCCCGACGAGTTCGCGCGGACGATCGGTTGTTACCGCGACGCGCTCATGCGGGAAAATACCCGGAAAAGCTGGACGATGATCCAGCAGTTTTCCTCGGTGTTGCTCGCGGAAGCGCTGGATGAAAACATCCCCGAAGAAACCGTGTTGAAAGATCTGGATTTTGCGGAAAAAAACGGGATGCTTTTTCACGAATGGCGCGGGATCCACGTTTTCAGCCGCCGGTTGCCGAAAAATTATTTTGAATCGCAGATACGGGCATTTTTGCTGTTGCGCCGGCAACCGCTTGCCCTGCTGCGCTGGATAAATTGCGCCGTCCGAGACGCCGTCTGGGATCCCGGTTTGAAGGTTGCGCGCATCGTATTGGAAAAAGCCGGTACACGGTGCGGTGAGATCACCCTGCGCTTCAAACGTCCGCCGGAAAGGATCCGGCTTGACGGCGCGGAGGTCGATTTTACGGAAAGTCACGGAATGTGTACGGTTTTGGTTCAAAAACCGGGGACGATGGAGATTTATTTCAAATGAAAGAAACTGCGGGGATTTCCCTGGAAACCGCCTCCTGGCTTGCCGGGTTTCATCCGGAACGCGCGGGCAACATGACCCGGCTTTGCCACAAGGCGAGCGGCACGGAACTTGTCCGCACTCCGCCCGACGACGAAACGTATTTGAAACAGCCGGAAATCTGGGGTGTCCCCGTCCTGTTCCCGCCGAACCGCACTCCGTACGGGAAATTCCGTTTCCGCGGCAGGGAATATGCGATGCCCGTCAACGAGATTGCCCGCAGCAACAATCTTCACGGCATCATCATGGATTTGCCGTGGCAGTGCAAGTTCCAAACGGATCAGGCGGAGTTGACTTTGCGGCACGCAAGCCGGGCACTTTGGCAACATGATTTTTCGATGAAACTGAATTACGATTTCGGCGAAAGCATCGTCCGGCAGACGCTTTGCGTCACCAATGAGAGCCGTGACGATATGCCGTTTTTCGTCGGCTTTCACACGGCATTGCCGATGCCGCCGGATCGATCATTGCGTTTTGCCCATCCCGGCTGGTGCATTTCGCTGCCGCCGCCGTTTTTGGTGCCGGACGGGACGACGCGCCCCTCGACGCTTCCCGACGGTTTTTTCCCCGGCGGAACGATGCCGGAGAAACTCAACGAACTTCTGCCGATCGTTCCCGATAAAAACGGCTTTCGCGGGGTTGAAGTGGATTGTCCGGCGCAACATACGCGCTACCGTTATACGCCGGGGAAAGAGTGGAAATACTGGATGTGCTGGAATGCCGACGGCAAAAAAGATTTTTTCTGCGCCGAACCGATGTCCGGCATCGTCGATTGTTTTCATCATCAGGAAAAGTCCGATTCCGGATTTGATTTCCTCAAACCGGGCGAATCGCGCGTGTTGACGGCGGAATTTTCCATCCAAACGGATTTTTGAGGGGAAAAATGAAAAATTTCTACAAGTGGTTTCTCGTCGCAATGCTGAGTTTCGCCTTTTTCTTTCATCAGGCGGACCGGGCGCTTTTCGGGTTGCTGACGATCCCGATCCAGAATGAATTGCGTTTGACCGATGTCCAGATCGGCTGGATCAACACCGTTTTGTCGTGGACGATGGCGGTGATGATGGTCGTTGCCGGATTCATCGGCGACCGTTTTTCGCGCAAATGGATCATCACCATATCCTTGATGTTCTGGTCGCTGATGACGATCTGCATGGGGTGGGCGAACGGCTTTGCGTTTTCCGGCATTTTCATCGGCGCGTTTTCCGTCGGGATGCTTCTGCGTTCCATTGCCACGGGAAGCGGGGAAAGTTTCTACGCGCCGAGCGCGTACGCATTGATCGCGGACTACCATAAGGAAAGCCGTTCGGTCGCCTTTTCCATCCCCCCGGCGGCGCCCCATACCGGTTCGACGGGCTCGGGGGTGCTGGTCGCATGGTGCCTGAAATACCTTGATTCGTGGAGGAACATCTTTTTCGCCTTTGGCAGTGCCGGGTTTCTGCTCGGCGTGTGCTTTGTTTTCGCACTGAAAAATCCGGCGAAAAAAATTCCGTCCGGTGCGCCGGACAAAAGCGCGGTCGGCGCCGGATTGAAAGCGTTTTTCGCCAATCCCAGCGCGTTGTTTGCTTCGGCGGGGTTCATTGCGATCGTCTTTGTCAACAACGCTTATCTCTTTTGGGCGCCGAAATTTGCGGCGCAGAAGTTTCTGATCCCGGTCGGCGATGCGGGGCAGGGGGTGATGCTTTATCATCATCTCTGCGCGTTTGCGGCGATCCTTGCGGGCGGAGTCGTCACCGATCATTTTACGGCGAAATATCCGCGTTTCCGGCTTGGATTTCAAATCGTCGCATTGCTCGGCGGCGCGCCGATGATCTATCTGCTCGGCGCCGCCCCGGCATGGGGGATCTTTTTGATCGCCAGTTCTTTGTACGGGATTTTCCGCGGATGTTTTGAAGTCAACACCCATGCGTCGCTGTTTGACGTTGTTGCGGCGCCATATCGTTCGACCGCCGTCGGACTGCTCAATTTTCTGGCATTCTTTGTCGGCGGTTTTTCCGGCGTGCTGATGGGAGAACTCGCGCAGAAATACGGGACGCGCGGCTTTGAGATCGGTTTCGGAGTCATGGCGGGATTTTATCTTGCCGGCGCGTTGTTGATGATGCTCTCGTTTTTTTTCACGTTCCGGAAAAACCGGGTCACGGAATAAAAAATATCTTCGTCAACGGCGTGAAACCGCCGGGAACTTTGCGATGTTTCGGGAAAATTTTCTTGCAAAATCGCGGTTTCCGGCATATATTACGCAACGATCAACGGGCACCCGTAGCTCAGCTGGATAGAGCGTCTGCCTCCGGAGTAGAAGGTCAACGGTTCGAATCCGTTCGGGTGTACCACTTTTTCCCACCCATCCGTCCCCGTGATTGTCCCATGTGCTTTCCCGCATGGAAAAAATGATTTCGCCGGGCTTTATTTCAGTGCGAACGTGACGGTCACGACCATGCGCATGATTTTAGGAATGCTGCTCGTGTCGTAAACGCCGTAGTCACTGCTCTGATTGTCGGCGGGACGGGTGATCTGAATGACGCCCTGCCGTGCGGTGAGAAGTTTTCCGATTTTGGCATGACAGGAAGCCGCGACGCTTTCGCCCCGCTGATACGCGGAAACCGATGCGGCATCGACCAGTTCCAGTTTATATTTTTCCGGATCGGAAATAAAAAACTGCGGCGTCCCGACGGAAATGACGATCCCCTGCGCCGTCAATTCATAAAGTTTGACCGACGCTTCGGCAAGTTGTTGCACTTTCCCCGAAAGGATGCGGCAACTGCGCTGAAATTCGTAGTGACTGAACTCCTCGCGGGCAACTTCCTTGCCGTTTTCCTGTGTTTTGACGGTCTTGGTCACACGCTCGTAGCTGATGGAAACATCACTCTCTTCGCCCGGCTCGAAACCGAGTTCAGCAAGTTTTTTCTGAAAAAGCGCATTGACGCGGTTGAGTTCCGCATAACCGTCGGCGATTTGCTGCGCCTTGACCGCAAATGAGCAACTCAGCGCCCCGATATCGGATTGGATCTCCTTTTCCGCGACGCCCTTGACGGTAACCGTTTTTTCGGTGTTTTTTTCCACGCGGAGCATGAAACGGCTGATGGTCCATGCGGAAACGGCGATGGCAACGCTGGCGATGATCGTGCAAAGCAGCAGGACGGGGACGGATACGCGGGACGATGACGGCATGATGTTTTTTCCTTTCTTCTCTTATTTTTTTTGCCTCTTCGACAGTTTATGACAGATTTTTCCGATACTCACGGGCTTCGCTTTCCGAAGGAAAGGGACATTTTAATTTCCTGCACAGTGCCGTTACGCTTATGAATGGCAGTCTGTGCTTCGGAGTAGAAGGTCAATGGTTTGAATCCGTTCGGGTGTACCACTCAAATCGCCGATCGGCGAAAACTCCGGCTTCCCCCGCCTTGCCCAAGTTGCTGATTTTTTCATAGCAACTTCCTTGTTTTGGGCTTGACTTCGGGGAAAGACGGGGGTATATTGACCACCGCACATTGGTGGTTTGACCTCCATCTTTTGCGACCGCTCCGGGTACTTGTCCTACCCGGAGTCCTTCTTTTTTTTACCATCCGCCGGGGGGGGGACATCGTTACGGTTGAATTTCGGATGCGCGGTTGTACCACTCTTCGAGTTTGCGGTTGAATTCCCGCCGCGGAAGCGCGCTCCACGCTTTGACGTCGTCGGTGTGGTCTTCGATCTCGATCAATACTTCGCGGCGGCGGTGGAACGTCAGCGTATAGAATACCCAGAGCGCCAGCGCTTTCAGCAATGTTTTCCCGAAATCGGGCGACCGCTTTTTCCCCTTGCGGCTCCACATGCTGCCCCACAGCCCCGTCGTGCGTATGAGCAACACCCGCGCGTTGTCCGGCAGTTCGCGGCAGACGTTGTACCCCAGTTGCCGGTTGCCGATCGACTCCGTGCCGTCGGTCGAAATGTGTCCGGACGGATAAAGCAGAATATTGTCGCCTTTCCCGAGCGTGTCGATCACGATCGAATCCAATGCCTTGACTTTGGCGGCATCGGCTTTTTTCAAGTGTTGCGACATGTCCGGCACGCGGACCGCGTCCATCATGGCGAGGACGTGCGCGGAGAGAATGTCCCCGTGAAAAAACGCTTCGTCGACGAGCGGACGCAACTGCGTCCGGTAAAATTCGCCCCGGATCAGAACGGGGTCGATCAACGCGATATGATTGGGCATCACCAAATGACTGCATCCTTCGCGGAGCGCGTCCATTCCCGTCACGGTCACATGATAACGGCGATGAAGCAGAAACCGTCCCGTCGCGCAGAAGCTTCCGCTGTGCGCGAAAAGAAAATAAACGGAAGCCGCCGCCAGCACACATCCCGCCATCGGCAAAAAAGCGGATGCCCCGCGGATCATCCCGCCGAGCGCATACGTTCCCGACGCGACGAGCATAAAAAGAAACGTGACCTGATTGACGTATGCCAGTACCGTGTTGAGTTCCGGGCCCTTGACGAGCTTCTGGATCTCGACGTCGAACGGCAATTTGAAAAAGCCGAGCGCAAAGGAAAACAAGGTCAGCGCCGCGCCGAAAACCGCCGGCGGCAAATTTCCGCACCCGAGCAGAAACAGCAACGCCGCGGCAAGCATCCCCGTCGCCGGCACGGCGCCGATGAGATAATGATTCCGTGCGACGATCCCTGCGGCGACGTTGCCCGTCGTGATGCCGACCGCCGCTCCGGCGAGTATGATCCCCGTCTGAAACGAGGAAAGACCGAGGATTTCGACGCCGTAAAGCAGCAAGCCCATCTGCATCGTCGCCGCCGTCCACCAGAAAATCCCGGAAAAGAGGATAATCAGGTCAAGGTCGCGGATCTTTTTCGTGCGCGCATGGACGGCGAACAAAAAGGAAAAAGGATCCAGCGGATTTTTGCGGTCGAGCCGTTCTTCCTGCGCGGAAACCGTGTAACTTGCCGCCAAACCGAGCACGGCGAAAAGGATTAGGCACCCGTAATGGATCGACGGAGAAGCGTGATCGACGAGAAACGAGGCGAAAACGGTCCCCGAAAGCATCCCGAGAAAGGAGAGCCCGTCCATCCATCCGAGTCCCGTCGAAAGCCGTTCGATCCCGCCGACATCGCGCACGAGCGCGTATTTCGCCGGAGAATAAAGCGAACTTTGCAAGCCCATCAGAAATACGGAAAAAACGATCAGCGCCGCCGAATGCAGGCAAAATCCCGCGATCGCCAACGCCATGATCGGCAGTTCGGCGTATTTCGCCGCCCGGAGCGTCGTCAGTTTGCCGATCTTCTGCATCAGCCGGTCGGCGAGGGGAGAGCAGAGGATGTACGGCAACACGAGCGCCCCCGCCGCCGTACCCATAAACACGGATTTGCGTTTTTCGTCGTCGATCCAGGAGCAGACGATGAACATCGCCAGCGTTTTGAGAAAATTGTCATTCACGACACCGAAAAAATTGGTCGTGAAAAGCGGGATGAAACTTCTTTTTTTCATCATCGGAATACTTTCTTTATGGAGGTTTTCATAAATTATCGGCGCGCGACGGTTTTGTCAAGAACGATGTGGATATTTTTCCCAAAAAAGCTATTCCGGCATCGGCAACGGCAACGGCTTGCATTGCCGCATCCCCGGCATTGACATTTCGCGAAAAAGATGATATACTAATAAAAGTTTCCTCAAGAGGAGTTCTTATGAAAGAAAACGGACCCGTTGTTTTTGTTTCCGGTCACCGGAATCCCGATATCGACAGCATCGCCGGAGCCGCCGCGCTCGCCGAATTGCGTCGCCGTCAGGGCGTGCATGCGGTCGCCGTCTGCCCCGGCGCGATGCCGGAGCGCGCCCGTTATCTCTTTGAAAGATTTCACTTCCCCGCGCCGGAAATGCGTCAGGACTTTTACGTTCGCGTCGGCGACGTGATGGACCGCGACGTGCCGAAAATACCGGGCGGGACGTCGCTTTATTCCGCCGTGCAGTCGTTGCGCGGATCGGGATATTCCCGGCTGCCCGTCGTCGGCGAAGACGGCGCTTTCCTCGGAATGCTCAGCCCCCTGGCGTTGCTTTCCCAACTGCTTAACGTCGGCGCCGAAGGGGGACTCGCCGGGCGCGCCGTCAACACGTCGCTCCGGCTGATCGCCGAATTGATCGCGTCGCCGCTCGGAGATGCGCCCGACGCCGATGTCCGGCGCAACTTTATGGTCTACGTCGGCGCGATGGGCATCGAAAGTTTCGACAGCCATCTGCCCGCGGAAGGCGATCTCGTCGTCATCGTCGGCGACCGGCCCGACATTCATTTGCGGGCGCTTCAGCATAAAATACGGATCCTGATCGTTACCGGAGGAAAACCGGTCGAACCGCTGATCCTCGCCGAAGCCGAACGCGGCGGCGTCGCCGTGCTTCGTACCGATCTGGATTCCGCGACGGTGATCCGGCGGCTGAAATTCAGCGTCCCCGTCGAGAGTTGCATCGCCGGGGCGGAATGTATGACGCTCCCCGCCAACAGCCGGATCCGCGCGGTCGGCGCCAAAGTCCTCAACCAGCCGGAAGACGCCATCCCCGTACTTGATGCGAAAAAACGCCTTGCCGGAGTTCTGCTCAAACGGCATATCGGCGCCGAACCGCCTTTTAAATTGATTTTCGTCGATCACAACGAACTTGCGCAGAGTCTGCCCGGCGCGGAAGAGTTGCCGCTGGTCGAGATCGTCGATCACCACCGTATCGGAATGGTCGCCACGTCCGCGCCGATCAAGTTCACCGGAGACGTCGTCGGAAGCAGTTGCACGCTGATCGCGGCGATGTTCAAAAGTTCCGGCGAAAGCATTACGGGCGAACTCGCCGGGATCCTGCTCGGCGGGATCGTTTCCGACACGCTCAATCTCGTTTCGCCGACGACGGCTCCGCTCGACCGCAAAATGGTCGAATGGCTGGAAAAACTTTCCCCCGTCAAGGGCGCCGAATTGATGAAGGAATTGAGCCGGATCGCATCGCCGCTCGCCGCCAGTCCCGCACGGGAAGTGATCGACGCCGACCGCAAAAGTTACGAGGACGGCCGTTTCCGTTTTGCCTTGTCGCAGGTCGAAGAAAGCAATCTGTCGCATCTGCTGCGCCGCCGCGAAGAATTGTGCGCCGAAATGCGCGACGCGATGCGCCGCGAATCGCTTCATTTCATCGCATTGATGGTGACCGACACCGTGCGCGCCAACTCGAAACTGATGATCCTCGGCGACGAATCCGTCATCGAGGCGTTGCCGTACAATGCCGGAGCCGACGGGATTTTCGACCTGCCGGGCATCGTCAGCCGCAAAAAACAGCTTTTGCCGCAGATTCTGGCATTGACAAACGCGCTGAACCGGTTGTAAAAGCGTTGCAAAAACGCGCGTCGCGCGCTATATTATGAAAGTCCCCGACCGCAGGGTCCGCCCGACGGCAGGGGTGTTACATAGGATTGAAGTTCCGACGCCAAGGAGAAGGATCGTTTTTCTCCGCGGGGCAGGGCTTGGACGGTCGACAAAGTCTTTTTTTGAAATGCGCCATCCCCGCCCGGGACGGCGTGTTTTTTTTTGCGGAAAGGGTGTGGAAAATGAAAGAAAATCGCAGGATCGCCCTCATCGGCATCATCGTCGAAGCGAACGAAGCGGCGGAAAAAGTCAACGCCGTGCTTCATGCATACGCCGATCACATCATCGGCAGAATGGGCATTCCCTACCGCCGGGAAAAACTCGCGATCATCAGCGTCGTGCTCGACGCGCCCTCCGACGTCGTCGGCGCGCTCGCCGGAAAACTCGGAATGATCGAAGGTGTGAGCGTGAAATCGTTGCAGTCGAAAGTTTTGAAATAATCAACCGGAAGGATTTTTTTATGTACGATGTCCTATCGCCCCGCGCCGCCGAATTCATCGACGACGCCGAAATCAAAGCGTCGCTCGCGTTTGCCGACGCCAACCGCAACGACCGGGAAAAAATCGAGGCGCTCATCGAAAAAGCGCGCGATTGCAAAGGATTGTCGCATCGCGAAGCGCTGCTTTTGCTTGACTGTCAATTGCCCGACCTCAACAGGAAGATCTTCGCGCTTGCCCGCGAGATCAAGGAAAAATTCTACGGACGGCGGATCGTGATGTTCGCGCCGCTTTATCTTTCCAATTATTGCGTCAACAGTTGCGTCTATTGCCCTTACCATTGCAAAAACAAGCATATCCGGCGTCATAAACTTACGCAGGAGGAGATCCGCCGCGAAGTCATCGCGTTGCAGGATATGGGCCACAAGCGTCTGGCGATCGAACTCGGCGAAGACCCCGTCAACAATCCGATCGAATACGTTCTGGAAAGCATCAAAACGATCTATTCCGTCAAGCACAAAAACGGCGCGATCCGCCGCGTCAACGTCAACATCGCGGCGACGACGGTGGAAAATTTCCGCAAACTCAAGGATGCGGGGATCGGAACTTATATCCTTTTTCAGGAAACGTACAATCAAAAAGAATACGAAAAACTTCATCCGGCGGGACCGAAAAGCGATTACGCCTATCATACCGAAGCGATGGACCGCGCGATGGAAGGCGGCATCGACGATGTCGGATTGGGGGTGCTTTTCGGATTGGGGCTTTACCGTTACGATTTCACGGGCATCCTGATGCACGCCGAACATCTTGAAGCGTACAAGGGGGTCGGGCCGCATACGATCAGCGTGCCGCGCATCCGTCCGGCGGACGATGTCGATGCGGGAAGTTTCAGCAACGCGGTGCCGGATGATATTTTTCTGAAAATCGTCGCGGTTTTGCGTATCGCCGTGCCGTATACAGGGTTGATCATTTCGACCCGGGAATCGCCGGATGTGCGCGCCGAAGTCATCAAGTGCGGAGTATCGCAGATCAGCGGCGGGTCGCGGACGAGCGTCGGCGGGTACGCCGAAGAGGGGAAAGCA
>JAKSOG010000045.1 GCA_024405715.1 Victivallaceae bacterium
CCGGCTTCATCGACAACAGCGACATTTCGCTCAAAATCAAAGAATTGTTGTAGAATGAGGCGTTTTTTCCGCCGTTACCGGGCCGATTGCACGATGCTTCTGGTGTGGAGCATCGTCGGGGCGGCGCTGATGTTTTCGCCTGCGCCTTTCCGGGCGGCGGCGCCGGAGGGAAAAAGTTACCGCGCAAAAGTGCGTTCCACGGACGACGGCGCGGTGGAAGCGCACGGACTGGTGCGTTTCGGCAGTCAGATCGTGCGCGTCAGGATCCTCGAAGGACCGCTTCGCGGAGAAGAACGTATCGCCGTCAATGAGTTGCGCGCCCAGTTGGAACTCGACAAATATTTTTCCCCGGGCGACGATGCGGTCGTCGCGGTCGCTTCCCCCGACGCCGAAACGGTAACGGCGCAGGACCACGACCGTCATTTCCCCATCATTGCGCTTTTCGCCGCTTTTTGCGTGTTGCTCGTCGTTTTCGGGGGGATGGTCGGCGTCAAAGCGCTGGCGAGTTTCATTTTCAGCTGCATTGTGATCTGGCGCGGCGTGATCCCGCTGTTGCTTGCGGGAATGAATGTGCTGTGGACGATTTTCGGAGCGGTGACGCTGTTGACGTTCGCGATCGTTTTTCTCGTGGCGGGTTTCTGCCGCAAGGGATGGGCGGCTTTTTCCGGAGCGATGCTCGGAGTGTTTTTCGGTTTTGCCGTTGCGCGCGCTTCCACCGTATTGCTGAAAATCAACGGCGCGACGCTGCCCTATGCGCAGACGCTTCTTTTTTCCGGATACGATTTTCTCGATCTCGGAGAACTTTTCGCCGGCGCGATGATCCTCGCTTCATCGGGAGCGGTGATGGATCTGGCGATGGATATCGCCTCCGGTGTCGAAGAAGTGGCGTTTCATCATCCGGGACTGCCGAAAAAAGCGCTGTTTCTTTCCGGCATACGGATCGGACGCAGTGTCGTCGGTACGATGACGACGACGCTGTTGCTCGCTTATTCGGGCGGATATGTCACGCTTTTGCTGATGTTTTTCGCGCAAGGCACGCCGCCGTGGGATTTCATCAACAGTCCGCTTGTCGCCGCCGAGATCGCCAAAACGTTGGCGGGCAGTTTCGCATTGATTCTGGTCGCGCCGTTTACGGCGTTCGCGTCGGCCTGGCTTTTCGGCGCGGCGCCGGATCGTCTTTGCGGCGCAAAGTCCTGATTTCGTCGCGCAATTCGGCGGCGCGCTCGAATTCAAGTTTTTCCGCCGCCGCCAGCATTTCTCCCGTCAGTTCGGCGATCAACGCTTCTCTTTCATCGGCGGCAAGCGGCGCTTCGTCGAGATCCATCCGGAAGGAATTTTCCCATTGAGTTCCCGCGAGCCGGGGCATTTCGGTGCGTTTCGCCCGGGTTTTCGGCGACGAAATGATCTCCCGGATGGTGAGTTTCTTTTCCTTGCGGATCGTCTGCGGCGTGACGCCGTGTTCCCGGTTGTAGGCGATCTGCCGGGCGCGGCGCGTCCGGGTCTGGTCGAGCAATCCCCGGATCCCCGGCGTGACGTTGTCGGCGTAAAGGATAACGCGCCCGGCGGCGTTGCGTGCCGCGCGGCCGCAGGTCTGGATAAGGGCGCGTTCACTGCGCAGGAAACCGACTTTGTCGGCGTCGAGGATCGCGACGAGCGCGACTTCGGGCAGGTCGATCCCTTCGCGCAGCAGATTGATGCCGATCGTGCATTCGTATTCGCCGTCGCGCAGTTTATTGAGTACCCGCACCCGTTCGATCGCGTCGAGTTCGCTGTGGAGATAACCGGCTTTGATACCCGCTTCGTTGAGGTAGTCGGCAAGCCGTTCGGAACTTTTTTTCGTCAGCGTCGTGACGAGCGTTCTTTCTCCCCGTGCGGAAGCGGCGCGGATCTCGGAAATGACGTCGTCAAGTTGTCCTTCGAGCGGACGGATCTCGATTTCGGGGTCGAGCAGACCCGTCGGGCGCACGACCAGTTCGACGGGGGGACCGCTTTTTTCCAGTTCGTAATCCCCCGGCGTCGCGGAAACGAAAACGATTTCGCGGTTGACGGCGCAGAATTCGTCGAACGTCAGCGGGCGGTTTTCCAGCGCGGAAGGGAGCCGGAATCCGTGTTCGATGAGCACTTCCTTGCGGTGGCGGTCGGCTTTGTACATCGCCTGGAGTTGCGGTAACGTAACGTGCGATTCGTCGATGACCGTCAGAAAATCGTCGGGGAAAAAGTCGAAAAGGCAATAGGGGCGCGAGCCCCGGCGGCGGCGGGAAAGGTACATCGAATAATTTTCGATGCCGCTGCAATAACCGAGTTCGTGCATCATTTCAAGGTCGTAGGTCACGCGCTGATGGAGCCGCTGGGCTTCGACGAGGAGATTTTTTTCCTCGAAAAACGCGACACGTTCGGCGGCTTCTTCACGGATGAGAGCCGCGGCGGCGTCGATCCGGTCCTGCGGCATCACGAATTGTTTGCAGGGAAAGAGCGTCGCGGTGTCGGTTTTCAGCAGGATCTTGCCGGTGAGGGCGTCCCGGCGTTCGAGCGTGTCGATCTCGTCGCCGAAAAAGGAAACGCGCACGAAATCGTCGCGTTGCGGTTCAAAAACGTCGACGACATCGCCGCGCACGCGGAAATCGCCGCGTTCCGGAGCGGCGTCGTTGCGCGCATATTGGATATCGACGAGCCGGCGGAGCAATTCGTCGCGACCGAGGGTGTCGCCGCGATGGAGCGTGACGCACATTTCGCTGAATTCTTCCGGCGCCCCCAGACTGTAGATGCAGGAAACGCTGGCGACGACGATGACATCGCGCCGTTCGACCAGACTGGTCGTCGCCGAGAGCCGGAGACGTTCGATGTCTTCGTTGATCGACGCATCTTTGGCGATGTAGGTATCGGTCTGCGGGATATAGGATTCCGGCAGGTAATAATCGTAATAACTGACGAAATATTCGACGGCGTTTTCCGGAAAAAAACTTTTAAATTCGCTGTAAAGTTGCGCCGCCAGCGTTTTGTTGTGCGACAATACCAGCACGGGGCGGTCGGATTCGGCGATCGCGCAGGCGAGGGTGTACGTTTTTCCGCTTCCCGTCACGCCCAGCAACGTCTGATAGGGAACGTGCGCCGCGAAATTTTCCTTGAGTTTCGCGATCGCCTGCGGCTGGTCGCCGGCGGGCGGGAACGGGGCGTGAAGTTTGAAAATGCCCATTTCTACAACATCGTCGGCAGATCGAAAAAGCGGACTTCGACGTTGAATTTTTCCGAGATATGCCGCATTACGGCGAGGGGACCGACGGTTTCGCTCGCGTAATGACCGAGTGCGAGAACGCGGACATTGCTTTCGCGCGCGGCGTGATACATCACATGGGTGAGTTCTCCGGTGACGAGGCAGTCGATTTTTTTCGCCGCGGCTTCGGAAAGCGCGTCGAGTCCGCCGCCTCCGGAAACGACGGCGACGCTTTTGACGGACCCTTCGCCGAGCAGGGAAAGATTCGTCCGCGGGAAAAGGCGGCGCATTTTTGCGGCGAGCGCGGCGGCGTCGAGTGCGCGCGGCAATTCGCCCGCAAAGCCGATGTCATAACCGTGATAATTGCAAAACGGCGCGCGATTTTTGAGCCGGAGCATTTCCGCGAGTCCGGCGTTGTTGCCCAGTTGCGGATGAGCGTCCAGCGGCAGATGCGCCGCGTACAGCGTGATCCCCGCGCGAAAAAGAGTCCCGTAGCGCGCCGCGTCGATCCCTTCGAGCCGTTTCGGGAATGCGCCCCAGCTCAACCCGTGGTGGACGAAAATGAGGTCGGCGCCCCATTCCGCCGCCCGGTCGAAAAGCGCCTGACAACCGTCGACGCCGAAAGCGACTTTTTTCACCTCTTTTTTCCCTTCGATCTGCACGCCGTTGTTGGAAACGTCTCCGGCAAAGGCGGCGAGCGAAAGTTCCCGGTCAAGATATCCGGTCAGCCGGTCGCGAAGCATATTTTTTTCTCCTTCAAAACGACGGCGCGGCGAAAAATTCCGCCGCGCCGTCCGCTTGCCGAAACGAATTATTCGTTGTCCTTTTCGACTTCCGCCTGATGCTTGGCGATGATGGCGGCGGCGACGTTGGAGGGGACTTGCTCGTAACGTTCGAAATCCATATCGAACGAACCTTTCCCCTGGGTCATACTCCGCAGTTCGGTCGCATATTTGCGCATTTCGGCGAGCGGGACTTCCGCCATCACCACCTGCGTGCCCTCGTCCATCGCCATTCCGACGACGCGGCCGCGTTTGTGATTGAGGTCGCCGGTGATGTCGCCGAGATAGGCGTCGGGGATGTGGATGGCGACTTTCATGATCGGTTCGAGAAGCACCGGCTTCGCTTTGCTGAAAGCGTCGCGCAACGCCATCCGGCCTGCGATCTTGAAAGCCATTTCGTTGGAATCGACGGGGTGGTATTTACCGTCGTACACGGCGACGCGGACGCGTTCGACCGTACAGCCGACGAGCGGTCCGTTCGCCATCACCTCGGCGATGCCTTTTTCGACCGCGGGAATGAAATTTTTGGGGATGGTGCCGCCGACGACTTCGTTGGCGAACTCATAGCCCTCGTCGCGGTAGGAAATTTTGAGGAAAACTTCCGCGAATTGTCCGGCGCCGCCGGTCTGTTTTTTGTGGCGGTAATGCCCTTCTGCAGGCGCGGTGATCGTTTCCCGATAGGGGGTCTTGGGCGTCGAAAAGGCGACTTCGACCCTGAATTGCTCTTTGAGCCGCCGCGCCGCGATCGCCAACTGCTGGTCGCCCATGCCGGAAAGCAATTGTTCGTGGGTTTCGGGATCGCGCGAAAGGCGGAGCGTCGGGGAACATTCGCAGATCTTGGCGAGACCCGCAAGGATCTTCTCGTCTTCGCCCTGTTTGACCGCGCTGATCGCATAGGACATCACGGGGTTGGGCAGTTCGATGCCGGGAAGCGGTTTGATGGCGGAACTGGTCGAAAGCGTGTCGCCGACGTGGGAGTCCTTGAGTTTCGCCACGGCGAAAATCGTTCCAGGGCCGGCGGAATCGGTCACCGACTGGTTTTTCCCGTTGAGAAGCAGGAGCTGCCCGATGCGTTCTTTGGTGTTGGTCACGGGATTGAAAAGTTCGCTGTCGGGCTTGAACGTGCCGCTGACCGTGCGGATGAATGTGAGCTGACCGCTGAAAGGATCGTTGATCGCCTTGAAAACAACGCCGAAGGCATCGCCGTCGTTTTGAACGGAAGAAGGTCCTCCCGGAAGCGCGACGTATTCAAGCGGCGTCGGGAAAAATTCGCAGATGGCGTCCATCAGTTCGGTGATGCCGACGTCGTTGACCGCGCTGACCGGAAAGACGGGAATGGTTTTGCCGGCGATGACGCTTTT
Source organism: Victivallaceae bacterium (assembly GCA_024405715.1). Taxonomy (GTDB): domain Bacteria; phylum Verrucomicrobiota; class Lentisphaeria; order Victivallales; family Victivallaceae; genus UBA1784. The sequence continues at coordinate 5,355 of JAKSOG010000045.1, forward strand.
GCGCAATCCCTGCTTGATCTCTTCGACGGTGAGTTTTTCTCCGTCGAGGTAACGCATCATCAGTTCGTCATCGGTTTCGGCGATCGCATCCATCCAGAGCGAACGGCATTCGGCGACGTCTTCGGCGATGTCGTCCGGCAGGTTTTCGTCGAAAATACTGACGACTCTGGTGAAGTTCTCTTCTTTCCCGACCGGCCAGACGAGCGGGATGATGACGTTGCGCCCGTGATTTTTGCGCATCGTTTCAAGCGTCGCTTTGAAATCGGCGCGTTCCCGGTCGAGGCGGTTGACGACGCCGAAGCGGGGAATTCCGCGGTTTTTGGCGATCTTCCACGCCCGCGCGGTGCCGAAGAGCGGTCCTTCGACCGCGTCGATGACCACGAGCGCCGCATCTGCCGCCCGCACGGAAGCGATGTATTGACCGATGAATTCTCCGTAGCCGGGGTTATCGACGAAGAAAAAACGGTGGTCGCGCCATTGGCAGTTGAGCGCGGAAGAGTAGATGCTGGATTGTTTTTCCTGCTCCTCGACGGAAAAATCGCTGACGGTGTTTTTTTCTTCGATCGAACCGCAGCGGGGGATCGCGCCCGCTTTGCTCAACATTCTTTCGCACAGCGACGTTTTGCCGCTCCCGGAATGACCGCCGATGACGAAATTGCGATAGCAGGAAACGTTGCCCATGATGGAATCCTCCCCGTTGTTTGGCATTTGACGAAAACGATAACGGGGATAGTATAGCAGAAAAAAATTCGGTTTTCAAGCCGTTTTTTCGTTTAATGGGGAGAATAAATGCAAAAAAAGGTTAAATTTTTTCCGTTTCCGGTATGTTTTCAAGCAATCGTGCAAGTCGCGTCAGCGGGAGTCCGACGATCGTCTCGAATTCGCCGCGATAGTTTTCAACGAGTTCGTCGCCGTGCGACTGGATGGCATAGGCGCCGGCTTTGTCGAGCACGGGGACTTTTTCAAGGTAGCGCGCGATGATTTCGCGGTCGAGACGCTTGAACTTCACTTCCGCCGTTTCGGTGTAGGAAACGCATTTCCCGGGGGAAACGACGGCGACTCCGGTCGCGACGAGGTGGGTTTTTCCGGAAAAGGCGGCAAGCATCGCGGCGGCCTCTTCGAGCGACCCCGGCTTCCCGACGAGGCGGTTCCCGAAGACGATGGCGGTGTCCGCTCCGATGACGACGTCGGCGGGGCGTTTATCGGCGACGGCGCGTGCTTTGAGCAGGGCGTTTTGTTCCGGAACGGCGAGCGGATCGCCGCCGGACGTTTTTTCATCGGCATCGGAAATTTCGACTTGGAAAGGAATTCCGAGCCGTGCCAGCAATTCTTTGCGCCGCGGACTTTGAGAAGCGAGGATCAGCATGGTCAGTTGGCGGCGAAACCGAAAATGCGGATCGCGTGTCCAACGCTTTTTTCCGATTTTTCCGCGGAAATTTTGAGTGTCAATGTATGCTTCGCGGGCGTCAGCGTTTCCGCGAGCACGACCGTGCAGGGATAATGGAGCATTTTGCTGTACGCGGTGAAATTGTCGACCTTGCGGAACGGCGCACCGTCGATGCTGTATTCCACGATGCCGGCGTCTTCGCCCGCAGTCGTCAGATAACCGATCGCCGTGCCGGTGAAATCAAGCGTGAGCGTCGCGCCGGGCGTATCGGAATGGAGGATTTTTTTCCCCGTGTAACGGGCGCGTTTTTTACCCGGGATCTTGTCCCATTCGGGGATGGAATGCCGCCAGATGCCATCGCATTTCGCCTCGGAAACGTCGAGGATCCTGCCGTCGGAAAAGGAAAAGGGATCCAGCGGCGGCGCGTCGGGGTACGCCTTGATAGTTTCTCCCGGCACGGCTTCGGCGAAAAGCCGGTCGACGAGAGCGGCATAGACGCCGCATCCGAAAGGAGCAGGGTGTACGCCGCCGAATTTTTCCCAGTCGTAACGTCCGGCAAGGATGTCGTCGCTTACCTGTTGCGCGAAAGCGATCGAAGGCAGACGGTAATGCTCCGCCACGCGCTCGTGCGCGGCGATCTCCGGCGGGATGCGGCCTTGTGCAAGATTCGCCAGATGGCTTTCGTTGGCGCTGTAAAGCAATACGATTTCAGCGCGTGGATTGACCGCGCGCACATGGCGGACGATCCCTTCGATCCCGCGGATCGAGTGTTCCGGTGTGAAGTGCCCGTCCTGATTGTCGTTGACGGCGAATTCAACGAAAAGCAGATCAATGTCGGGATACTGCGTTAAAATATCTTTTTGCACCCGGAACGCTCCGGTGTCGGAGCAGGTCGATGCGACTCCGGCGCGGGGAAAGTCGAACGTGCATTTCGGGAAACGGCGTTGCAATTTTTCTTGAACGAGATCGACGTAGCCGTGCATTTCGGTGATCGAACCGCCGAGAAAACCGATCGTCGCCCGGTTTTCGACCGTGATGCGGCGCATTGTACCGGGGATCCCTCCGCGCATCTGGATCACGGGCAGATTTTCCGCTCCGAGCGGCGCGGAAAGCACGACCGATGCGAATGCGGCCGTCAGCCGTCTTGTGAAAGAAGCCGTCATCGCGCGTTACTCTTTGACGACCTTGCCTTTTACGATTTCTTTGAGGAAATTTTCGACGAAGCCCGTATCGTAGCGGCCGTCGGCGAAGCGTTTGCTGCCGATGATCGCTTTGAGCAACGGCAACGTCGTATCGACTCCCTCGACGGTGATTTCCTGCAACGCGCGGCGGCAACGGGCGATCGCGTCCTTGCGGTCGCGTCCGCGGACGATCAGTTTACCGATCAGACTGTCGTAGAAACTCGGGATCCGGTAGCCGGAAAAAACGTGCGTGTCCATCCGCACGTCGGGCCCGCCCGCCGGAATGAAAAGTTTGACCAGTCCGGGCGAGGGGGCGAAATTACGCAGAGGATTTTCCGCGTTGATGCGGCATTCGATCGCGTGACCGTGGCATTTGATATCGCGCTGACGGAAGGGAAGTTTCCCGCCGGAAGCGACGAGGATCTGCGCTTTGATGAGGTCGATGCCGGTCACCATTTCCGTGACGGGATGTTCGACCTGGATGCGCGTGTTCATTTCCATAAAGTAGAAATTTTCGTCGGTGTCGAGCAGAAATTCGATCGTGCCCGCGCCGGTGTAGTTCGCCGCTTTGGCGGCGCGTACCGCCGCCGCTCCGATGCGGTCGCGCAATTTATCCGACAGCGCGGGGCTCGGCGATTCCTCGACGAGTTTCTGGTTCCGGCGCTGGATCGAACAGTCGCGTTCGCCGAGATGGACGACGTTGCCGAAATTGTCGCCGAGTATCTGCACTTCGACGTGGCGCGGATTGACGATGAATTTTTCCATATAAAGCGTACCGTCGCCGAAGGCGCTTTCGGCTTCGCTTTTGGCGGCGTAAAAGCCCTGGATAAGGGTCGCGTCGTTGTGGGCGATGCGCATGCCGCGGCCTCCGCCGCCGGCGCTGGCTTTGACGATCACGGGATATTTCAACTGGTGTGCGACTTTCAGTGCATCGGCTTCGCCGTCGATCGTGCCGTCGCATCCGGGGGTGATCGGAACGCCCGCTTTTTTCATCGTGGCGCGGGCGGTCGCTTTGTCGCCGAGCGCGCGCATCGCTTCGGGCGAAGGCCCGATGAAAATGATCCCGTGTTTGGCGCACGCTTCCGCGAAGTAGGCGTTTTCCGCCAGAAATCCGTATCCCGGATGGATCGCGTCAACGTCGCAGATCGCGGCGACCGAAAGGATACGGTCAATGAGCAGATAACTTAAATTCGCCGGAGCGGGACCGATGCAGACGGCTTCGTCGGCGAGGCGCACGGGAAGACTCTCGGCGTCCGGCTGCGAATAGACGACCACGCTTTGGATGCCCATTTCGCGGCAGGCGCGGATGATGCGCAGCGCGATTTCTCCGCGATTGGCGATCAGGATCTTGTGAAACGTCATAGTCGATCAGCCGAGGACGACCAGCGGCTGCCCGTATTCGACCGGCTGTCCGTTTTCGACGAGGATCTCCTTGACGACGCCGGACTTTTCCGCCTTGACTTCATTCATTACTTTCATCGCTTCGATGACCCCGATGGTGGTGTCGGCGCTGACTTTGTCGCCGACGGCGATGAAAGGTTGCGCTTCGGGACTGCTGGCGCGATAAAAGGTGCCGACCAGCGGAGAATCGATCGTTTGACAGGCGCGCTCTTTTTCCGTCGTTGCGGCGGAAGTTGCCGTTTCTTTTTCCGTCGCGGCGGCGACGGGGACCGGAGCGGGCGCCGTTTTTGCCGGCGCGCCGTCGCGGCGTAAACGCAGATTGCAGCCTTCTGCCTCAATGCTGAATTCGCTTAATTCATACTCGCGCATCAATTCGGCGACTTCGCGGATCTCGTCCATATTCATCGTGCGACTTCCCTTGTGTTAGGGTTTTTTATATCCCGATGCTTGACAAAGCATTGATAAAATATAGCACCGATTCGTCGTTTTGTCCAATTTTCGGGTGCGCGTCAGCGGCGTCGAGCCGGAATGGCGTAAAGCGGAAGCGCCGGTTCCCCTTGCATTTCGACGATTTCGGCTTCCGGGATGCCGCTTCCCGATGAAAAGACGCCGGAACGGGCGGCTCCCACCAGAAGTACGACGATGCCGACGATGATCGCCAGCAACACGATCGCCGCCGAAGAGATCAGCGCCAACGCCAACTGACGGAGTTTTTTCTGCTGTTCTTCGTCGTTTTCGTGTCCGACGATGCTCTTGTTGATGTCTTCGGGCAGTTCATAGGCGAAACCGTCGCGCAGATCGTTGAAAAAATCGCCGAGCCCGGAAGTGTCGATGCTGTAAAGGTCGCAGAGTTTGCGGATGTATGCGAGTACATAAACCGCCTGCGGCAGTTCGGAAACGTCGCCCGTTTCGATCGCTTCGAGATAATCGAGCCGGATTTTGGTCGCGTCGCAGACTTCGTCGGGTGAAAGTTTTTCTTCGTTGCGGATACGGGCGAGATAGCGGCCCATATCTTCGAGCACGGCGATCCCGTCGGGGGCGACGTGGCGGTAATGGATCGCCGGCGTTTCTTCCCCGTTGTCGCCGGGAAGATCCGGTGCGGGCGTCGCCGTCGCCGGATTTTTTTCGGCGGTGGTTTCTTCCGGAACAGTTTCTTCCGGAACCGTTTCTTCCGGAACGGGAAGGAGCGTTTCGGTCGCGGCTCCGGTTTCTGCCGCAGCGTTTCCGTCGGGATCTTCCGCCGGAGCCGCATCCGCCGTTTCGGAGAGCGTTTCCGGTACCGCCGGATTTTCGTTCGCGGGCATTTCCGCCGGCGCGGTATCGGGGGTTTCCGCCGGAATGTCCTCCCAAATTTGCGGGGCGCCGGTTGAAACGGGAGCGGGGGGTTCCGGAATAGCCGCTTCGGTCATTTCATTTTCGGGAACCGGTTCCTGTACTCCGTCGGGAACGGCGTCCCCGCCGGGATTTCCCGCCGGAGTGGCGCCGGGATCTTCCGCCGGGATGTCTTCCCAAGTTTGCGGAGCGCAGGGCGAAACGGGAACTTCCGGTGCGACCGTTTCGGCGGCGGGCGGATTTTCCGCTCCCTTTTCCGGAACGGAGTTGTCGACGATTTCCCATTCGCCGGCGTCGGAGGAGGTATTCCCGAAAAGATCGTCGTTTCCGTCTTGACTCATAACTGGTTCTCCGTATCGTGATTGATGAGATCATCCAAAATCAATATTTCGCGTTTGTTGCCGCTCCCCGACGCGGGACCGACGATGCCGCGCTCTTCCATCTGATCGATAAGTTCCGCGGCGCGGTTGTAACCGATCTTGAGCCGCCGCTGGAGATAACTCGTACTGATCTTGCGATCGGTGACGACGACTTCCAATGCGCGCCGCATCGTGTCGTCGTCGGTCGATTTGAGGTATTTTTTGACGATGGGGTCGATGTCCCAGGAAACGGGATTTTCCACATAATCGTCGTCCTCTCCGTCTTTTTCGTCGGGCGGAACTTCATCGCAGACGACGTTGTCGTCGAAATCCTGCTCCGCCTGACTGGAAACGAAACGGACGATCGTTTTGATGTCTTCGTCTTTGACCCAGGCGCCCTGAATGCGTTCGATGAGCATACTGCTCGGGGACATCAGCAGCATATCGCCGGTGCCGAGGAGTTTTTCGGCGCCGTTGGTGTCGAGCACCACGCGGCTGTCGATCATCGACCTTACCTGGAAGCAGAAGCGCGTCGGCAGATTCGCTTTGATGACGCCGGTGATGATGTTGGTGCTCGGACGCTGCGTGGCGACGACGATGTGGATCCCCGCGGCGCGTCCTTTCTGGGCGATGCGGGTGATCGCGGTCTCGGCATCCTTGCGCGCTTCGGTCATCATCAAATCGGCGAGTTCGTCAATGATGATGACAAGGTAGGGCATTTTCGCGGGGATCGGCAGTCCGTTGTCGTCGAATTCCTCGTTTTCGGGTACCGGACGGCGATTGAATTCGATCAGTTTTTTGACGCCGGCGTGGGCGAGGATCCGGTAGCGTTTTTCCATTTCGTTGACCGCCCAGCGCAAAGCGATCGGCACTTTGGACGAATCGTTGATGAGCGGCGTCAAAAGGTGCGGCAGTTTCCGGTAATCCTCGAATTCGACGACTTTGGGGTCGACCATAATGAGTTTGAGTTCGTCGGGGCGGAAGTGATAGAGCAGACTGACGATGAGCGAATTGGTGCAGACGCTCTTTCCGGTGCCGGTGGACCCGGCGATCAATAGATGCGGCGCTTTGGCGAGATCAAGCACGACCGGTTTGCCGGAAACGTCTTTGCCGAGGGCGAGGGGGATTTCCGCTTTGCCGGACGTCCATGCGTCGGATTCGATGACGCTGCGCATAAAGACCGCTTCGGGGCGGTGGTTGGAAATTTCCACGCCGACGACGGGGCGTCCGGGGATCGGCGCGAGCACGCGTACGCTGGTCGCCGAAAGCGCCATCGTGATGTTGTCCTGGATCTGCTCGACTTTTTTGACGTTGACGCCGGGGTCGAGGGTGATTTCAAAACGGGTGACGCGGGGACCGGTGATGTATCCCGAAACGTGTCCGGCGATCGCGAAATCGTCGAGTGTTTTTTGCAGAAGATCTTTTTTCTTGGCGATCTCGGCGGGGTCTTCGCCGAACGTGTCGGTGCCTTTTGCAAGCAGATTGACCGAAGGCAACTCGTAGGCGGCGGAGGTCGCGCGGGCGTTGCGTTCGCCCGAAGCGACTTCCCTGACTCCGAGTTCCGGGTCTGCGGGGGCGGGGCGGGACGCGGGAACGGAAACGGGGGCGGGGCGGGGCGCCGGACGCGCCGGAGGTGTTTCGATTTCCGGCAGAAAAGAAGCGTCCGGCGCGGCGGCGTTCCGCGGCGGGACGGCTTCGGAAATTTCGGGGAAATCGTCGGTTTCCGGAGGAGGAACATCGTCTTTTTTCGGCGGAATTTCCCGTTTTTCTTTTCCGGCGTCTTCTTCGGAGGCCGCTTTGCTTTCGTTTTTCGGCAGGAGTTTGTTTGCATCGGGGAGCGATTCACGCCATTTCTGCCAGGGCAGTGTAACGTAATCGCAGAGCGCGATGAGGATCGCGCCGCATCCGGCGAGCGCCCAGGCGATGATCGTGGTGCCGGGGGCGCCGAGCAGCATCCGGAGCGCACCGGGCGGGATCTCCAGTTCCGGCACGGGGGGCGCCGCGAAAAATTGACCGAGGATGCCGCCCGAGAGGGAGAGCAGGGGATTTTTTTCGTTGCCGAGCCCGAGGCGCACCATCCAGTCGGAAAAAATCGCCGGAGAGAGCGCGCACAACAGCATAACGCCGGAAAAAAAGAGCAGAAATCCGAGCCAGAATGTCCGCCCTTTTTTGTAATTGGGCATAAAACGGCGTGCGAAATGCAACAGCAATACCGTCGCTCCGGCGTAGGAAGCGAGCCCGAAAAGCAACAATGCGTAATAACTGAAAACCGCGCCGAGATAACCGGCGCCATGGTTCTCAAGGTCGAGGATGAGCGAGGTCATGCCCTCCTTCTGGAGGCGTGTAACGGCGTCCTTCACTTCGTCGCCAGAGGTGGCTCCGAAACGGTCAAGCTGGATGTAGCCGATGCCGGGAGCAATCATATAGGCTGCGCCGAGGGTGTTGACGGGAATCTTGTCGCGCTTGATGGTGAAGTAGA
>JAKSOG010000046.1 GCA_024405715.1 Victivallaceae bacterium
GCCGCACGCAACGACAAGATCGAATGGCAAAAAAACGAGATCGCCGCACGCAACGACAAGATCGAATGGCAAAAAAACGAGATCGCCGCACGCAACGGCAAGATCGAATGGCAAAAAAGCGAGATCGCCGCACGCGATGCCAAAATCGGCAAACTGAACGGCAAGATCGAATGGCAAAAAAACAAAATCGCCGCACGGATCCGGGAACGGGAAATCATCGAAAATTCGATCGCTTACAAAGTCGGGATGTTCCTCACCGCGATCCCCCGGACAATCAAACGCGGATGCAAAAAGACGCGGCAAAAGCACTAAGCCGGATGGCGTTCCGCGTCCATACGCGGACGCCGTTTTCGCAATTGCGGATTTTTGCGCCGCCGGGTTTGATTTTTTATGCTTATGGCGATATGTTTAGTGCGAGACCAACGCAGAATTTCAAAACAAGGATCTTTCAGCAATGTCACCCGCCGTTTCCGTCATCATTCCGGTCTACAACGTCGCTCCGTATCTGGCACGTTGCCTTGATTCGCTCTGTTCGCAAAGTCTTTCCGATCTGGAATTCATCTGCATCGACGATGCTTCTCCGGACAATTCTTTGCAGATCTTGCGGCAATACGCCGAAAAAGACCCCCGCGTCAAAGTCATCTCGATGCCGCAAAACGGCGGCGCCGCCCGCGCCCGCAATGCCGGACTGGACGCCGCATCCGGAGAATACCTGAGTTTCGTCGATCCCGACGACGCCGTTTCGCCGGATTTTTACGCCGTTCTTTACCGGATCGCAAAAAAGAAAAACGCCGACATCGCCAAAGGTCTTTACAAAAAGATCTTGTCGGAAAACGAAAGCAAAACGATCAACAACGGAGAGATCCGCAAAAAAGGCGTCTGGTATTTCACCTCGCAATGGCAATCCGCCATCTACCGGAGAAAATTGCTTGCCGATCACGGCATCCGCTTCGCCGACGAGATCATCAAAGCGCAGGACGTCGTCTTTCTGAACCGGATCACGATGCTGGATCCTGCGCCGCGCATCGCACTGACGAATGACGTCCACTATTGCTATTACCGGCGGGATGACTCCCTTGATTCGTCGGTCTTGTCCTTGCCGAAATTGAAATCCGACCTTTCCGCCCAGCAACTGATCCTGCAAAATATGAATTCTTCCCGCCTTTTCGCGCGGCAACCTTTCGCCTATGCGCAACTGTACGGGCGGAAACTCTCTTTTTTCCTCAACACCATTTTCTGGCAATGCGGACCGGAGCGGGAAAGAAAAGAACTCTGCATTGATGCTTTCATCGAAAATTACCACCGGTGCGTCAAACCGTTTTCGATGCACTTGCTTTTCCGCTACCGCTTCCTTTTTCCGGGGATCAAGTGCCCCCCGCGGGACGTCCTGATCGCGGAACTGGAAAAATACGACGGTCCGGAAGCGGTAAAACAAGCGTCCAAACGCTATAAGATGTCTTTCCCTTATGTGATCTCCTGGGGAATCGCGCGTGTGCTTTTGAAATTGCAGGGGTTTTTCACCGCGCATACGGCAAAAAGATAACCCGAGAAACGGAATCAACGCATTGCAGAATACGATGTGTCCCATCGTCGGCGGCGCGGCTTTCCCGCCGGACGTTTTGCACACTCTGAAAAAACAAATGAATCGGATCTTTACGCATTTTTTCAAAAAAATATTCCGCCGGAGCCCCGAAAAAGCGCGCCGGATGCGGACGTTGGTTTTCACCAGCGGGACCTTGGGCGATACGATCGTGCTGTTTCCAGTCATTTCCGCGATCCGGAAACGCTTTCCGGACGATGAAATAACGGTCATAAACAAAAGTATTCCCGTGCTTTCTGCTTCACCGCTGGCGCTCCTGCTGGCGGCAGGCTGGGCGGACAAGGGCGCAAACTGGGGAAGAGCAGAATTCAAGATCCGCAAATTTTTGTCTCTGTTCTTTTCCCGTTTCATCGCATACGATCGGGTTTTCTACGCCCAGCGTAACGGGCAGACACTGGCGGGAAAACTCCGCAAAGACGGAAACTTTTTCCGACGTCTTTCCAAGACCGGATCCGTATTCGGTCTGGCGCCGGGGGAAGATTGTCGCGATCCAAACCGCATCTATCCGACCAACCCCGAAATGGTGGCGGACCGCATCCGGCGTAGCGGATTGCCGGATTTTCAACTTGGGAGCCATCTTTTCCCGATCAGCGATGCGATGAAGGAAGCAAATCGGCTCCTGATGGCAAAAATCCCCGGCTTGACCGAAGCCGTAAAAATCGCGGTTTCCGTCGGCGGACAACGGCCGATCCAGCACTACCCGTTGGAAAAATACCGCGAAGCGTTGGAGACACTTTTACAAAGACATCCCAATGCGGTCGTGTGCCTGATCGGCGGCCGCAGGGACCGCGAAGACATCGCGGCATTGAGCAACCGTCTTCCGGCGGGACGTGCATTCACCTTCCCCGAATTGGAAAATGATTTGTTCGGCACGCTCGCCTTTTATCACGATTGTCAGATTTTCATCGGCAACGATACCGGAAGCGTGCATTTGGCGGCGGCCGGCCGGACTTTCGTGCGTGGCAATCACATCGGCCCGCGATCCAGCCGGTGTCTGGACGTTACAGGGGAAAGGTCACATCTCCTTACGGAAAGATCTTCCCTGCCGGCTCTGCCGAAGAAGTGTTTGCGACAAAACGCCCAATTGCGTGGAACAGATCTCCGTGCGGGAAGTCGTCGAAGCCGCAGAAGCGATTTTGGCGCAAAAATCCTGATTCCCGAGGAGAAAATCCGGTCAACGCCCGAACGGCATTTCTTCGCGGGCGCGACGGAAAAATTGCATTTTCCCCTCAAGCACCCGGCGCGTAAAATCCGCTTCGTCGATAACGGGCGTTTCCGACGCCATCCCGCCGTAAAAAGGACTTCCGCCCGCCTTGTGATTGTCCGACCCCGCAAACGGAATAAGCCCGTAGGCGGCAACGTATTCTTCCGCACGGGAATTGAAAAAATCCTTCTGCAACGCATTGTACACTTCCGCCGACTGCACGCAATGCGGAAAAAGCCGGACGTGGTCGATGTACGACGCTTCGCGGAAAGGATGCGCCTGTACGACGAGCGCGCCCGACGCCGTCATCAGGGAAAGCATCGCGCTCGTTTTCATCCCGATGATCTCAGGATGCGCGCGATACCACGATTCCGGCAAATTATAGACGAGGAAATCCGTCCCCTTATAGGAATGTTCCACGCCGAAAAAAACTTTCAATCCCATCTTTTTCCCGAAATCCAACCCCTTGCGGTAATCGGAAAAATAAAAGTCAAGCCCTTCCTGATACGGCGTGTTTTCCGGCAGAGCGATGTTGCCGTCGAGAAAATGGTTGGTGATGAAAACGCCGTCGTATCCGGCGTCGCGGTAAAAAAGCAGCGTTTCTTCGACGCCCGCGCGGGCGCAACGGCTCACGGGTGAAGTATGACAGTGCGTTTCATAATAAAACATAACGTTTCTCCGGGATTCGGGAAGAGAAATAATATACTCCGCGCCGACGAATAAAGCAATCGTTTTTTTCCGGCCTTTCGCAAATCCGCCGCGCCGGATTTGCTTTTGACGCAATCCGTGCTATTTTACAATGCCGCACCCCGTGCGAAAGAAAATCAACACGAGATCGACGATTATGTTGCACAAAACGATGAAATTTTTGGAGCGGAAACCTTTTCTGCTGACGCTTCTTCTGGCGTTGCTCTGGTGCGGTGCGGGCGCGTTTTTGCACACGCTGACTTCTTCCGATGAGACCCGCGTCTGCGGCATTTCGCTGGAAATGCTGCTTGAAAACGAACTTCTGCTCCCCCGCCTCAACGGGACGCCTTTCGTCGAATATCCGCCGCTTTTTTATCATTTGGAAGGCGCCGCTTTCCGGCTTTTCGGGTACGGTGAAAAAGTCACGCCGGTCGTCCCCGCGCTGATCTCTTTTCTGACGGTCCTGCTGCTTTACCGTCTGGCGCGGAAATTGGATTTCAGCGCAATGCAGGCGTCGGTCGCGGCATTTTTGCTGATGAGTTGCGGAAATTTTTTCGCCAATCGCGCCGAAGTGCGGGTGGACGGACTGCTCACGCTGACCGTATTGATCGCGCTCAGCGCGTCCGTTTCCATGTTGCACGCCGAAACGCCGCGCGGCAAAATCGTTTCCGGACTCGGCGTTTGCGCCGGACTCGCCGCAGGCGCGTACACCAAAGGTCTGATCGGCATCGCCTTGCCGCTGGCCGTGACGGGAACGGTCGTTTTCGTCGGCGACGTCGTCCGGAAAAAAATCTCGTGGCGCGATTACGCCGTCCTTGTCGCCGCCGCCGCGCTCGCTTCGGCGCTGTACGGCTTCTACTTTTATTTGCTTTACCGCCGTTACGGATACGATTTATTCCATGAAGCGTGCATCGTCAACAATTTCGGACGCTTCACCGGTTCGCAGGGCGATCACGTTTCGCCTTTTTACGGCTACATCGCACGATTGCCCGAACTTTTCCCGCCTTATATCCTTTTCGTGCTCGCGGGACTTTTCTTTCAGACGAAACGCCTCGTCCGCGACGGACGCGATCTCTCGCGGGATACGTTGTTTCTGGTCGTCGCAGTCGCGGTGCCGTTTCTCGTCTTTTCCGCGACGGCAAGCAAACGGATGGTCTATCTTCTGCCGCTGGCACCCCCCTCGGCCTTGCTCGCCGCCCAAGGGCTTTTTTCGCTGATCGGATGCTTGCCGCAACGCTTCCGCGACGCCGCCTCCGCGCGCCACGCCAAACGCCCGGGCGACGCGCTGCTGCTTCTTCTGGCGGCGACGATCCTCGCCAACGTCGTCGCCGGCATCGCCGTCGGCATACAGGCGAAAAAATCTTCGGTCGCCGCACTTTACGAAGAGTGCCGGAAACTGGAACGCGACGGTTTCGACATCCGCTTTCCCGGTACGCCCGAAGAACGCAGCGCCGGCGCCGCGTATTTTTATCTGCACCGCCGCATCCCCGCCGTACCGATGAAAGAATGCGATCCCGCGGCACGGGAAGTCTGGATCGTCCGGGACAAAAATTTGAACGTCGGGCAACCATTCGCCGATCACCACCGCCTTCTGACGACGAAGGAAGAAAAATCCGCCTTTCTCAAACGGAAAAAACGATAGTCGCCCCTCCCCCGCACCGCGCGCGGGCGGTGTCGTTTACACCGACATTTGTAAACCTTAACCGCAAAGATGCGTTGAAAAGTTTCATTCCGGTGCTATAGTAGAAGAAAATGGAATTTCAACGGGAGGTCACGATGAAAGAGAAAAATTACGATTTCCGCGCCCGCCATTGGCAATACCACAAACCGGGGATGCGGCAAAGCGGCAGAAACGTCCGCGCCGGAGAAATCGAACTGACGGGGAAATGGTCGCTCGGCTGTCCCGCCGACGCACCGCAGATCCTGCTCGACGCGGTCAAGGATTTTCAGGATTATCTTCTGACCAGTATGGGATTGTCGCTGCCGATCACCCGTACCGACGGCGACGACGTTCTTTTTCTGACGCTCGACCCCGCGCTGGAAAAGGGATTCGCCTTTGATGCGTCGGAGCATCATCTTGCCGTCACGCTCGCGGAAGCCAGAATGGCGTACCGCGCCGTCGTCTATCTGGAAGACACGATGAATCTCGAAGGCGCGCCGGTCTTTCCGTTCGGAAAAACCCTCCGCCGTCCGATCTACCGTTACCGGGAAGTCCATTCCGGTTGCGGCATCGACGAATACCCCGACTGCGAACTCGCGGCGGCGATCCACGCCGGATACGACGGCATCGTCCTGATGCTCAAAGGCCCCGATCTCTCGACGCAAGGCCCCGTCAACGTCAACGACCTCGTCGCGCGCGCCGCGAAATTCGGCATTCAGGTGAAAATCTACAACTATTTGCAGACTTTCGTCCATCCCGACGAAGAAAACGCACAGGAAAAATTCGACCGCGCCTACGGCGACCTTTTCCGGCGTTACCCCGGCGTCGCCTCGGTGATGTTGCTCGGCGAATCGCTGGAATTCCCCAGCCGCGACCCCCATACCACCGGAAAAAAATACAACGAGAGCATCGTCGACGGCATCCCCGACACGAAAGTCAGCCCCGGATGGTATCCCTGTTGCGATTATCCCGCCTACCTCGATCGCATCGAAAAAGCCGTCCACAAATTCAACCCTTCCGTCGACATCGTTTTCAGCATTTACAATTTCGGCCATTCCCCGCTTGACAAACGGCTCGATTTTCTGGAAAAAATTTCCAAAAAGATCGGGGTCGAAGTCTGTTTCGAGAGTTCCAGCAAGCGGACGATGGAAAATCTGCATACGCCCGTGATGGATTATTCGAGCGTCGTAACGCGGCCGAGCGAAGAATTCGATCTGCTCTGCGCCAAAGGCGCGGAAGCCGGACTCAAACTTTCCGCCAACGTCAACACGGCGGGGATCGGCTGGGACTTCGGTACCGTGCCGGTCGTGCCCGTCCCCTACCGGTGGCTCAAACGCGACCTTTTTCTGCGCGAAGCCCGGGAAAAATGGGGCGTCGACGCTCAATACGCGACGCATCATATGGGTTTCTGGGCGAGCGTCGCCGCCGATCTGGGCAAATGGACATCCTGGGAAAATTTCGAGCCGGATTACGACGAGTTGCTCCGCAAGATCGCCGTCCGCGACTACGGCGAAGCGGCGGCGGACAATGTCCTCGCGGCGTGGAAATACTGGAGCGACGCGATGGATTTCTATACCGCCAGCAACGAAGACCAGTACGGGCCATGGCGCGTCGGCCCCGCCTACCCTTTCATTTTCCGTCCCAACATCACGCGGACGATGATGAACAAGGAAATCCAATTTCCGAGCGCGCCGCACGCCCATTTCGGATGGAAGATCATCAAGACTTTTTACGAGCCGTTTGAAAACTCCGACCAGTCGCCGGGATTTCTGCGGTTGCCCGTCGAATTGAGATCGCTCGGAAAAATGCTCGATCTCTGGGAAAAAGGATGCGCCGAAGCGGATCGGGCGGCGACGACCCCCGAAGGAGAACGATTCGCCGCGCTCGGCCGCTTCATCCGCAATTCGATCAAAACGACGATGAACATCAAAAAGTGGTATCTCCTCAATATGAAATTGCAGACCTCCTCCTCCGCGGAAGAGGCGTTGAAAATCCTCGGCGAACTGGAAATCATCGCCCGGAACGAGATCGAAAACGCGCACGACACGATCGGCGCCGTCGAAACCGATTCGCGCCTCGGCTGGGAACCGAGCATGGAGTACGTCTGCGACGCCTGGCATCTCGAATGGAAGATCCGCCAGGTCGAAAGCGCGCTCCGCGAGATCGCCCAATACCGGGATATCCTCTCGTTGTAAATTCCAGCTGTTTTTATGGTCAACAAACTGCTTGCCGATTTTGCCGATCCTCCCGCCGCTTTCCGCGGCGCGCCCTTCTGGTCGCTCAACGGGAAACTGGAAGCGCCGGAAATACGGCGCCAGATCCGCCGGATGAAAACGATGGGCTTCGGCGGCTGTTTCTTTCACAGCCGTTCGGGGATGGAAACGCCTTATCTTTCGGCGCGTTATTTCCGATTGCTCGCCGCGGCGATCGACGAAGCGAAAAAGCGGGATATCCGGCTGTGGCTCTACGATGAAGACCGCTGGCCTTCCGGCGCGGCGGGGGGACTGGCAACGCGCGATCCCCGCTTCCGGGTCCGTTACCTCGCCTGCCGGACGATGGATGCGCCCGATGCCGGGGAAGGTGCGACCGTCGCTCTTTTCGCCGTCCGTTTCCGGGCGGACGGCGCACTCGTTTCCAGCCGCCAAATTTCATTGCGCGAAAAACCGTTTCCGGATGAAGTCGTTTTGCGCTGTTCGCTCCGCATCGGCGCCGACGATCCGTGGTTCAACGGACAGAGCTATCTCGACGTCCTTGATTCCCGCGCCGTGGAAAAATTCTGTTCCGTCACGCACGACGCCTATTTCCGCGCCTGCGGCAACGAATTCGGCAAATGCGTCCCGGGGATTTTCACCGACGAGCCCAATTTCAACGCGATCCCGCCGGGGAAAAATCTTCCGTGGACACCGAAATTTCCCGCCGCCTTCCGCCGCAAATTCGGCTACGATTTGCGCGACCGGCTGCCCGAACTCTTTTTTCCGCTCGCCGACAACGTTTTCAGCAAGGCGCGACTGGATTACCGGATTTTCCTGACGGAACTTTTCGACCGTGCGTTCGCGGGGACGGTCGCCGGACGCTGCCGCCGGTACGGTCTTGAAATGACGGGGCATCTTTTCGGCGAAGACACGCTCGGCAAACAAGTCCGCAACGTCGGCGGCGCGATGCGGTTCTATGAAAAAATGACGATGCCCGGCATTGATCTTCTCACCGAAAACGCGCTTGTTTTCAACACCGTCAAACAATGCGTTTCCGCGGCGCGCCAACTGGGCAAAAAACGGAAACTGACGGAACTTTACGGTTGTACGGGATGGGATTTTTCCTTTGCCGGATACCGTGCGCTCGGCGAATGGCAATATGCGCTCGGGATCAATTTCCGCTGTCTGCACCACGCGCTTTATACGCTCAAAGGTGCGGCAAAACGCGATTATCCGGCAAGCATTTCCTATCAATCGCCGTGGTTCAAGGATTTCCGCGCGGTCGAAGATCCGTTCGCCCGGCTCGGAGCCGCCCTCGCTCCCGGAGGGGAAGTGCGCGATCTACTCGTCATTCAAAACCTCGAATCGGTTTTCGGGCGCACCGTCGATGCTTCCGAACCGCCGGAAAACGACCGTCTCGCCGCGCTGACCGACCGGCTGCTCGCCCTGCATCTTGATTTCGATTTCGGCGACGAAAAGATCCTCGCCGAAACCGGAAAAATCGCGGGAAACATTTTCCGGATCGGACGGGCGGATTACCGCGCCGTACTGGTTCCCGAAACGCTCACGTTGCGCCGGACGACGCTCCGCGCGCTGAAAAAATTCGCCGCATCGGGCGGCGGCGTCTTTTACCTCGGACAGGCGCCGGAATATCTCGACGGCGAAAAATCCGAAACGCCGGGAAAAGAATTCTCCGCCTTCCGGAAAATCGACGATGCAACGCTCGACGATGCGCTTTCCCCCCTGGTGCGGCATATCCGCATCGCCGACAAAAACAGCACCGAGATCGCGCCCGCGCTTTACCTTTTGAAACAGGGACGCGGGTTTGAAACGCTATTTATCTGCAACACTTCCGTCGCCGACCGGACGCATCCTTTCGACGTTCCGCGCGTCGCCGACCGGAAACTCGCTTTCCCCGACGGCGTCGTCCGCTGGAAAATCCCCGCGTCATATAAAATTTACCGGCTCGATCCCGACAGCGGGAAGCGTTACGCCGTATCGGTGCAACGCCAAGGGGAAAACGCGGTCTTTCCCTGCCCGCTTGCGGCGCTCGAAAGCGCGCTTTTTCTGGCGACGGAAAACTCCGTCGATGCTCTTTCCCTCCCCGAAAAGAAATGCACGGGGCGCCGGATACCGCTGCCCGATACTCCGATGCGCGTCTTTCTCGACGAACCGAACGTCCTCGTTCTCGACCGTCCGCGCTGTACCGCCGACGCCATTCCCGTACCCGGCAAAACGTTTTTGCAGATCGACGCGGCGTTGCGGACAATGCTCGGCGCAACGCCGCGGGAAAACGATGCCGTCCAACCGTGGTGCCGCCCGAAACGAACAGCGGCAAAATCCGTCGGCATCGAACTTCTTTTCGACATCGAATGCCGCCGCGTCCCCGGCGGGACGTGTTTCCTCGCGCTGGAAGACCCCGGACTTTACCGGATCACATTCAACGGTTTTCCCCTGCCCTGCGCCGATGCGGGATTCTGGTGCGACCGCGCGATCCGCAAGATCGCGATCGCGCCGGAATTTTTCCGTCCCGGAAAAAACGAATTGCGTTTGAAGCGGCGTTACGACGCTTCGCAACCGGGACTGGAAAGCATTTTCCTGCTCGGCGATTTTTCCGTTTTCGGCGATGCGCTCGACGAACCGGTCCGGGAACTGCGTTTCGGCGACTGGACGAAACAGGGGCTGCCCTATTACGCGGGCAATGTCGCTTATCGCATCAAGTTGCCGTCCGATGCCAAACGGATCGTTTTCGGGAAATGGAAAGGTACGGCGCTAAAGATCCGTGCGGGGAAAAACGCGCCGCGCGTGTTGTTCCGGGACTTCGCCGATATCCGCCGCGTCCGGGAGATCACCGTCACGGTACTCGGTTCGCGCCGCAATGCGCTGGGACCGTTTTACTTCGACGACGGCAACGCCCCCGGACGGCGCGGCGCGCCGGCGCAGTTCGCAAGCGAAACGCGGACGGAAAAATCCCTCGCCGGATACGGCCTTTGCGAAACGCCGCACGTTCTGCTCGGATAAAGCGCGTCACGCGGGATCGTCCGGACGGTTTTCCGGCTCTTCGATCACCCGCATTTTCGTCCACTTGCCCTTCCGGTAGCGGATGCCGAAAATCGCGCTCCAAAGGATGATGCACCCGATGATCACCAGCCAGAGCGACCACCACGGCGCCCCCGCCCGGAAAAGCAGAACGCAGGGCAATGCCAACAGCGCGATGCCGACGATCATCATCGCGTACATCGTGAAGCGCGTATCACCCGCTCCGCGCAACGCATTGCTGAAAACCTGACTGAAACCGTCGAAAAACAAATAAGCGCTGATGAAATAAAGCATTTCCCCCGCCAATGCGAGTGTTTCCCGTTGGGCGGGATCGCCGCTCCGGACGAAAGGCGCGAGCACGGAATCCTGAAAAAGGGTGAAAAGAACGATCATCATGACATTGTAAACCGCCGCGAGGATCAGACAACTTCGCACCGATCTGCGCGCGAGCGGGATGTTTCCGGCGCCGATCGACTGTCCGACCAGGATCGACGCCGTCATCGCGATGCCGATGAGCGGACAAAACGCGAGACTGTTGATCCCGAAGGCGATCCCCGTCGCCTCATGCACGGCGCCGCCGTAGCCGCCCAACACAATGCAGAACGTCGAAAAAGACACGAGATCGACGAAAAGATTGACTCCGTTGGGCGCGCCGAAGCGCACGATCCGCGCCGCAAGTCCAAGATCCGGCGCGCAGTCCGTCGTATGAAACATACGGCGCGTACGCGGCAAAAAGAACGCGACGGCGTAGATCGCGACGCCGACCGTTTCCGAAAGGATCGTCGCAACGGCGGCTCCGGCGCTTCCGCCCGCGGGGAAGCCGCATTTCCCGAAAATCAATATGTAGTTGAAGGGGATGTTGCAAAGCGTGATGACAAAAGAGACCGCAAGCACGAAAAGCGTTTTCCCCCGTCCGCTCCAGAACGTCGGCAGCACGCAACTCAGCAGAAAGATGAACGCCCCGCCCGACAGGATGCTCGCGTAACGCACTTCCTCGACTACGATGTTTTCCTCGTGGCCGAACGACTCAAAAAGCGGCTTCAACCACCAGACGCCCGTCGCCAGCAGAGCGCCGCCGATCAGCGCGAGATAGATCCCCTGCCAGAGCGTCCGCCCGATGCGGTCGCGCAGTCCGGCGCCTTCATATTGCGCGATGAAAGTCCCCGTATAGCCCGTCATTCCGACGAAAAAACAGGAAATCGTGAAGATCGTCAATCCGCCCGTGAAACTTGCGGCGATCGCCGCCTGCGAAAAACGGGCGAGCATCAGCCGGTCGGTGAACATATTGAGCGCGTGACAGGATTGCGAAACGATCAGCGGAAACGCGATTTTCAGCACGTCCGCGAAACCGCCGCGTCGGGCGAAATGAGGCGAGGAACGATCCATAAAAAGAAAAAATTCCGTAACGTTTGCAAATATCAGGCAAAAAGGGGAAATCTTTCGGATAAATTTTATTTTGCGGCTACGGGCAACTCATCCAGTCCGACGATTTTCATCCCGCATTCCGAAGCGGTTTTCAAAATCGTTTCGAGCAACTCGAACGAGATGCTGATATTATTGGGCTTCTGCGCGATATTGTGGGAATAAAAGGCGATGAAAAGATTCTTTTCCGCCGCGAGCCGGACGGCTTTTTCCACTTCAGCGGGATCGGTGTGATAATACGCGCCGATCCCCTGCCCCCCGACAACGCGGATCGAAGGGATCTCCGTGACGGGAACGCCGGAAACGCCGTGCGGAGCATCTTTTTTCCCCGCCCGGAAATGCTCGAAATATTCGCCGAGCCGCGCATCCGTTTCCGCGTTGTGGCGGTTTTCCGGATAAGCGAGCGCGGAAACTTTGATACCGGCTTTTTCGCACGCTTTCAATTGCGGAAGGATTTCCTTTTCCAGAAAATGCTCCGCGCCGTCTTTCTGAAACACCGCCGGAGCATCGGCGTGATGAACCGTATGCAATCCGACGGTATGACCGGATTCTTTCAGTTTTTTCATCGCCGAAACCGCCGGCGCGTCGATCTTGCCCATCACGAAAAACGAGGCATGTGCATGATATTTTTCAAAAAGCGGGATCGCTTTTTCCCATCCGTCGAAGTTGCGGTCGTCGAATGTCAGCGCAAGCACGCCGTGCTTCACGTCCGACAAATCAAGTTTTTCCGCCGCCGTCGCCAGACTGCCGATCAAAATTCCGCCGAGAATGATTTTTCCGTACCGATTCATATTTTCCACCTTTCGTTTCCTGCAGAAAATATACTTCCGGATCGCCGCGATTGCAAACTTTCTTGCATTACCGGATCTTCCGCGGTATATTTTAACAAAATATCCTTGACGGGGAGAAAACAGAATGTGGATTTGGACGAACGATGCTCCGGCGCCGCATCAGCGGGCGCTTTTCCGTAAAAGATTCCGCGTTGAAAAAAGCGGAGAATACGTTTTCCGCATCAGCGCGGAGTCCGATTTCACCGCCTATTGCGACGGCATCGGATTTCTGCGCGGCCAGTATTCCGATTATCCGGAAAAAAAGACTTATACGGAAAAAAAGCTCTTCCTCGACGCGGGCGAACATCTTCTGGCGCTTGCGGCCTATTACGTCGGAGCGCACTTCCAGACGTGTTATCCTTCCGACGTTCCCGGCGTGTGGTGCGAAATGGAAGATCTTTTTGAGAGCGACGGATCGTGGCGCGCGATCGCCGACCCGGCGTGGCGGCGCGCCCCGCCCGACGCGGCCGACCCGCACCTCGGTTCCCTCGCGTCCCACGCCGGGCCCCGCGCCCTCGCCTCCCCCCCCCGCAAGGCCCAGGCGCTGCTGCC
>JAKSOG010000047.1 GCA_024405715.1 Victivallaceae bacterium
GCTATTCGCGCGACGAGCCGGCCGTGAAGGCGAGTGCCGCGCCGAACTCCGTCGTGTATGCTCGGGCTGCGGCGCGCACCGCGAGCGACACACCTCCCCGCCTCGACGCCCTCCCGCGCTGCGTCGTCGTGCCGCGTCTCGCCGACGACATCAGCCTTTTGCGCGACGGCAAAGTGGTCGCGTCCGCGCCCGCCGGATCGTTCTCGATCGACGACATCGTCCGCGCGATGGTCGGTCGCGACGTCGGGGATTTCTACCCCGCGCGTGAAACCGTGTTGCGCGACGGCGGATTCGAGGTGGAAAACCTCTCCGCCGACAACGGCGTCGACGGCATTTCCTTTGCCGTACGCCGCGGCGAGATCGTCGGCATGGCGGGGCTCGTCGGCGCCGGACGCACCGAAACCGCGGATGCCATTTTCGGCATCGCCAAAAAAACCGCGGGCACGATCAAACTCGACGGCAGGATCCTGAAAATCGCCTCGCCGCGCGACGCGATCGCACAAGGCATCGGATATCTGACCGAAGACCGCAAACGCACCGGATTGTGTCTCGCGCTCCCGTCCGGATGGAACATCACGCTCCCCAATTTCAAAAAACTCGGGATGCGTTTCAGGATCGCCCTCCGCCGCGAAAACAAAATCTGCCGGGCGCTCGGCGAAAAACTGCACCTCAAATGGGCCTCGCCCGATACACCCGCGGAAAGTCTTTCCGGCGGCAATCAGCAAAAAGTCCTCCTCGGCCGCTGGCTTCAATCCGACGCTGAATTTCTCATCGTCGACGAACCCGCGCGGGGCATCGACGTCGGCGCCAAAAAGGAAATGTATATTCTGCTTGACCGACTCGCCCGCGAGGGCAAGGCGATCCTTTTCATCTCGTCGGAACTGCCCGAACTTTTCGGCGTCTGCGACCGCATCCTCGTGATGCGCGACAAAAAGATCGTCGGGGATTTTCCGACCGGAGAAACTTCCCCCGAAAAAGTCATCCGGCTCGCCGCCACCGGGAACAGCCATTTTTCAGCGAAAGAAAGAAACGCACTATGAATAAATTCACCCGACATCTTCTGCCTTTTTCGTCGTTGCTTTTCATCGTCTCGCTCTGGACCTTTCTCGAACCGGACAAGTTCCTCTCTTTCCAGAACGTGATGAACGTACTGCGCCGTTCGTCCGTCAACGGCATCATCGCTTCCGGGATGACCTTCGTCATCATTTCCGCGGGGATCGACCTTTCCGTCGGTTCCATGCTCGCGATGTGCGGGATGGCGGGCAGCGTCGCGATGCTCGCCGCCAACGGGGCGAGTTTCGCCGCCATTTCCGGCGGAGAATTCATCCAGCTGACCGCTTTCAACATGTTGCTCGGCACCCTCGCCGGCGTCGCCGCCGGAGCCCTCTGCGGATGGATCAACGGCACCATCATCACGCGACTGAAACTGGCGCCTTTCATCGTGACCCTCGGCACAATGAGCATTTTCCGCGGGATATCCTACCTTGCCAACGACGGCAAACCTTTCGCCGTTTCCGCATACAACTATCTCGACGTCGGCACCGTCCGCGGCATTCCCGTTTCCGTGCTCATCCTCGGCGCCGTACTGTTGCTTTTCGGTTATATTCTCAAGTATACCCCCTTCGGGCGCTACACCTACGCCATCGGTGCCAACGTCAATACCGCCTTTCACGCCGGCATCAACGTCCGGAAGATCATCGCCTGGATCTATACTCTCACCGGAGCATTGACCGGACTCGCCGCGATGATCGGCACTTCCCGCGCCAGTTCCGCCCAACCGTCCGCGGGACTTTCCCTTGAACTCGACGTCATCGCCGCCGTCATCATCGGCGGATGCTCCCCCTCCGGAGGACGCGGCTCGATGACCGGCACGCTCATCGGCGTACTCCTCATCAATTTCCTCCGCAACGGATTGACCTTGCTCGACATTTCCACCAACGTCCAGCTCGTCGTCATCGGGTTCATCATCATCGTCGCCGTGACCGCCGACCAGCTCGCCACCGAGCGCAAAGCGTAAAACAGGGAGGTCCCGTATACTCACGGATGTTCTTCAAGGCGGACGGGGAATGAAAACATTGGCATATAAATACCGCGCATTCATCTTGCTTTGGGTCGCGTTTTTTCTTCAGCAGGGGACGCGGCAGATATTCGGGGCGACCTTACCGCAGATCCAGAATACTTTCGGCGTAAGCAAAGTCGAGATCGGGGCGGTGGCGACGCTGTTCACGCTTCTTTACGGTATCTGCGTACCTTTTGCGGGGATCGCGGCGGATCTTTTCAAGCGCAAAGCGATGATCGTGTCGGGCGTCGCGGTCTTTTGCGGCGGCATCTTTTTTTCGGGGCTGGCGGCATCGGCGGGAATGCTGATGATTTTTTACGGCATTCTCAACGGGGCGGGACAAAGTTTTTATTATCCGAGTGCGACCTCGCTCGTCGGGCAGTTGCATAAGGAATCGCGGGCGACGGCATTTTCGATCATGCAATACGCTTTATACGGCGGCATCATCGGCGTTTCGGCGATCGCAGGGTATTTTGCGGGGCGTTCGGCGGAAGGGTGGAGGATCCCGTTTCTCGTTTTCGGCGGGCTCGGTATTTTGTGGGCGGCCGCATTGTTTTTCGCGTTGAAAGACACGGCGCCGGAAAATGTCGCGGGCAAAGCCGAAAAGCCGAGTGTTTCCGAAGCGTGCAAAGCGCTTTTTTCAAAACCGACGGCGATCTGCGTAACGCTGGCGCTGGTCATACAAATTTACGTTGATGTCGGGTTCAAAACGTGGATGCCGGCGTTTTTGCAGGAAAATTTCGCCTGCGCTCCCGCGAAAGCGGCGCTTTTCGGAGTGCTTTGGCATTATCTCGGAGCGTTTGCGGGCGTGACGATCGGGTCGCGCATCGCCGACCGTTTCGTCGACCGCAATCACGGCGTCCGCTTGGAGATCGGCATCGCGGGGCTTGCCGGAGCGATCCCTTTCATCGTTTATATGGCATACGCACCGACGCTGACGCTCTGTGCGGCGGCGATGACGCTTTTCGGATTTTTCCGCGGATTGTACGATTCCAATTTGTTCGCGTCGCTTTTCGACGTGGTCAAAGCGCGTTACCACGCATCCGGTACGGGCCTGATGCTTGCGCTCGCATTTATTTTCGGCTCGTCGGCGTCGACGGTCGTCGGATGGATGTTCGAGAACTTTTCCAAATCTTTCGGAATCGCGTCGCTGGGGGGATTTTTCCTCGCCGGCGCGTTGATCCTGCTGACGGCAAGGATCTTTTTTCTCCGGCGCGATTACTGCGCCTGACGGAGTCTGAAATATGAAAAAACATATATGGTTCGCGGGGGTCGTCCTCGCCGTCGCGGCGGTCGTTTTTCTCGGCTGTTGCGTCGCTTTTTAAGGAGAAAAACGATGAAAAAGGCGATCCCTTTTGCGGTGCTGCTGCTGTTGCTTGCCGCGGGCGCGGCGGTTTATTTTCATTTCCAGCGGCAAACGGACGACCCCGCTTCGGTATGGAGCGCGATCACCGCCAACTTCCCTTCGGCGGAACTTGCGACCCGCACGCTTTGCTGGCAATGCGTCATCAGCGAAACGAATGATTTTCCCGCCCGTTATTTCGTGATCGGGCGCACCGCGACGGTCAAAGCGGGGTTCGATCTCGCAAAAGTCGATCCGGTACACGATCTCGCCGTCGATGATGCGAAACGTATCGTCGCGCTGAAACTGCCGCCGCCGGAAGTGCTTTCCGTCGCATGGGGAGAAAACCGTATTCTGCTGGAAAAACACTCCGTCGCCGCGGCGGTCGTCACCAAAAGCGGGGAAGAGGAAAACCGGCGGATGGCGCTTTTCAATGCGGCTTTGCTCGATGACGCGAAAAACAACGATCTGCTGGACTTCGACACGTTGAGCGAAGGCATATACCGTTACCTCGCGCCGTGGGTCAAGCGTTTCGGATACCGGCTGATCGTCTATTCGCCCGAACGGACGACATTTGCCGACGCGCTCGCCGCCTACGCGAAAAAACATCCGTGATCCTTGCAAATCCTTCGCGGGCGCGCTATATTATAATACTCGGATTTTTGTTCCATTTCATTGTCGCGAAAACAAGACAAACACCGGATGTCCGAATGATGAATCATCGAATGGTTTCCCGTGCCGGAGCGCTTTTGCTGGCGCTCGTTTTCGTCCTCGTCGCGGGTTGCTCAAAAACGCACGACACCAAAGTTTCCCGGATCAACGTTCTGCGCGGCGGCGACCAATGCGCCGCCGCTTGCACTGACTTTTCCGCGCCGCTGTTTCTGGAAGTTCGTAGCGCCGACGGACCTCTCTCCAACATCCCGCTCGTTATCAAACCCGCGCCGGACTCGGATCTTTCCGTAGAACCGGCGCGCGTCGTTTCCGATGCGGGCGGTGCGGTCAGCGTCCGGGTCAGAGCGGGCAAAAAACTCGGCGACCAGTATCTCATCGTCACGCCGGAAAACGCCGCGGAACCGGCGTTGCGCGTACGCTTTGTCTGCGGCGCGGAAATTTGCGGCGACCAATGCGAAGGTACTGCGGGGAGCGTCCCGCGCGAGCCCGTGTGCATCCATCTTTCCGATGCCGAGGGGAAACCGCTGGTTGGAGTGCCGGTCGTTTTCCCGCTGACGGGGACCGCCGAAGGCGCCGTCACGACGGCGAAGATCCAATATCCGCGCACGTTCACCGACGCGGAAGGCAACGCTTCGACTCGCGTGCGGCTCGGTCGCAAAACCGGCGCCTACCGGCTCAACATCGATGTCGACGCTCCGGAGCACGGATGCCGTATCCGCGGCAAACAGATCACGCTGATGGGCATTGATCCGCTTCACGTCGCCATCACCGTCATCGGCGGACTGGCGATCTTCATTTTCGGTATGCAATTAATGAGTACCGGATTGAAGAACTGCGCCGGAGAAAACATGCGCAAAATTTTGCAGTTTTTCGCGAGCAACCGGGTCGTGGCGCTTTTCGCGGGGATCGCGGTGACGGCGGTGTTGCAGTCGTCTTCCGCCACCAGCGTCATGGCGGTCGGTTTCATCAACGCCGGACTTCTGACGCTCAAACAGGCGCTCGGCATCATTTTCGGCGCGAGCATCGGTACGACGGTGATGGCGCAGATCATTTCGTTCAATCTCTCGGCGCTGGCGCTGCCCGCCGTGATCATCGGCGTGATGCTGATCCTTTCGTCGCACCGGAAAGTCCGCAACTGGGGTTCGATGGTACTCGGTTTCGGCATGCTCTTTTTCGGTATGACGATGATGAGTTCCGAATTGAAGATCCTCGGCGAAATGCCGACGTTGCAAAACGCTTTCCATCTTTTCGATTGCGCGCCGAAAGAGCCGGGGAAGTTTATGCCTTTCGGCGCGATCCTGGGCGCGGTGCTGATCGGGATCGTCGTCACGATCATCATCCAGTCGAGCGGAGCTTTCGCCGGTATCGTGCTGGCACTCGCATCCGGCGGACTGATCAACTTCTACACTTCGATGTCGATGCTTCTCGGCGCCAACATCGGGACGACGATCACCGCCATTTTAGCGGCGATCCCCGGCAACCGCATCGCGAAACAGGCGGCGCTGGCGCATACGATCTTCAAGATCGTGAGCGCGGCGCTGATGATCGCGCTCTTTTATGTGCCGTGGGGCGAAGAACGCATTCCCGTGCTGTTGGCTTTTTCCAGTTCCATCACGCCGGGCAATCCGTTCGCCGCCGTACCGCAGAACATCGAACGCCACATCGCGATGGCGTACACCGTTTTCAACATCGTCGCCGCCGTCGGGATGCTGCCGTTTCTCGAATGGTTCGTGCATATCGCCAATTTGCTGTTGCCGATCCGCAACGACGAAGGACGCCGCACGCGTATGCTGGAACCGGTCCTGCTCAACACGCCGTCGATCGCGTTGAAATTGACGACCCAGGCGATCCAGTCGATGGTGATCGACGCCTGGAAAATGATCGAAGCGGCGGTCAACGAACACTTTATCGGACGCGACGACTCGCCGGAAAAACTGGCGAAACTGGAAGCCGCCGAAGAAGACATCGACGCCCGGCAGAAAGAAGTCACGGATTATCTCGTGCGGCTGACGCGGCGGCAGTTGACCGTGCCGCAGTCGGAGTTGGTGCCGCATTTGATGCACTGCACAAACGACGCGGAAAGGATCGCCGACCATTGCGAAACGGTCATCGGTCTTTCGGAACGTCTCCGCAAAGAGCAGAATCCGCTGTCGGAAACGGCGCTGACGGAGTTGCGCCGGGTCTGGAGTCTGCTCGATCAGCAGGCGAAGCACGTCGTTTCCGGATTGGAAGGCGGCGGGCCGGAAGTCATCCGCGCCGCGCGCACCGAAGGTCATGAAGTCGGTCGTCTGGCGGATCGTTTTGAATCCGAACACATCGAGCGTCTCCGTGAAGGACGTTGCTCGCCCGCGACCGGAGTCATCTACATCGAAATGCTCGGCGAGATCACCAAGATCAGCGCGCGGTTGTCCAATATCGCCGACCGCACGCCGGAAATCGAAAAGCATTACGTAAAACTTTGATGTTCAAGTTTTAACGCCCATTGTAAAAAATGATCGAACTCGCCGCCGACGCCGCCGTAAAAATCCGGGCACTCCCCGTCGGGATCACGTCGGGCGATCCGGCGGAGATCGCCGGACAGCTCGACGAACTGGCGGAATTGCTCGTCAATCTCGACGTCGAAGTCCTGGAACCTCTGGCGGTGCACAACCGCGAAAACCGTCCCCGTTACAAGGTCGGTTCCGGCAAGGCGGAGGAAATCGCGCGCATCGCTCAGGAAAGCGAAGCCGAATTGATCGTTTTCGACGATCCGCTCACGCCTTCGCAACAGCGCAACTGGGAAAAACTTTCGCAATGCAAAGTCATCGATCGCGAAGAGGTCATTCTGGAAATTTTCGCTTCGCGCGCGCAAACGCGCGAGGCGGTGTTGCAAGTCCAGTTGGCGCGGGCGAAATATATGCTTCCCCGTCTGACGGGCGCATGGCACCATTTGTCGCGTCAGCGCGGCGGCGGAGCCACCACCCGCGGGCAAGGCGAAATGCAGATCGAAACCGACCGCCGTTTGCTCCGCGATCAGGTGCGGCAACTTGAAGAAGAACTCGCCCGTGTACGCCGCAACCGCGACACCCAGCGCAAAGCGCGGATGCGCCGTCCTGTTTCGCAGGGCGCGATCGTCGGATACACCCACGTCGGCAAGTCCAGTCTGCTCGCCGCGCTTTCCGGCACGGAAGTCGCCGCCAAAGATCAGCTTTTCGCGACGCTCGACCCCCTCGCCCGCAAAGTCGCCCTGCCCGAACATCTCGAAGCGGTGCTTACCGACACGGTCGGTTTCATCCGGAAACTGCCGCATACGCTCGTGGAAGCATTCAAATCGACGCTGGAAGAATCACTCATCGCCGATTTTCTGGTGCTCGTACTGGATGCGTCGAGCCGCGACGTCGATCTCGAATGGGAAACCACGATCGGCGTTCTGCGCGAACTCGGCGCCGATGAAAAAACGATTCTGACCGTCTTCAACAAATGCGACAAGATCCCCGCAGAGGATAAACCCTGCCTTTTCGCGCGGTTGCGCGGGCTTTTCCCCGATGCGCTCTTCGTTTCGGCGGAAACGGGGGAAAATCTTGACGCATTGCGCCGCAAGATGGCGATCCTCGCCGCCCGTTCGCGGAAACGGCTCGAAGCAAAACTGCCTCCCGACCGGAGCGATCTTGTCGCGATCGCCTATCAGGCGGGACAGGTCGATGGATGCCGTTACGAAGAGGACGGTTGTTGCCGGTTGCTGTTTTCCGTGGCGGAAAAGCATCTTCACCTCTTTTCGGAGTATCTGGTATGAAACGACCGCTGACCGCGTTGGCGGCTTTTCTGATTTTTCTTTCCGTTTCCGCCAGAGAAACGCCCTGGAGCGCGTGGCGTCTGGCATACTCGGAATTTGAAAAAGCCGAAAAATCCCGCGACCAGGGCGATTATCTGCACGCCGCAGAAGGATTCAAAAAGGCGCTCGAACTCTACCAAAGCGTCCGCAAAGCGCGCCCCGACTGGAATCAACGCGTGATTTTGCGCCGCATCGACGACTGTCAGAAAGAATTGCGCAAGATCGAGCATTTTCTCGGTCCCGCACCGGAAAACAGCGGAGCGGCCCCTGCTGCGGCGCCGCTTCTTCCCGCCGAAGTGCCGCCGCGCAAAAAAAGCGTCGCCGCACCGGCGGAAACTTCACCCGAGATCCTCGCGCTCCGCAAAAAAGCAAACGATCTTGAGCTGGAAGTCCAAACACTCCGCCAAAAGGAAAACGCCCGGAAAAACCTTGAATCGGAAATCACGCTTCTGATCCGCGACCAGCATCTCGCCAAAGAAAAATGCGCTCTCCTTGAAGAAAAACTCCGGCAGGCGGAAAAAAATGCCGCCGCCGCCGAAAACGCGGCGACCAAAACGCTTTCCGACCAGCTCCTGCAACTGAAAATCGAATGCGAATCCCTCAAGACCCAACTCGCCGAAAGCCGGGAAAAGATCCGGACTTCCGAAAACGAAGCGGAAAAAGCCGTCCGGCAACGCAAATTCGCGGAAAAAGCCGTCCAAGCCGCCCAGAACGATCTGCGCCGCATCGAAGCGGAAACACAGGATCTGCGCCGTGCGGAAGAGGAAAACCGAGGGAAACGTTCGGAGTTGGACAATCGCATCAGGGAAACGGAAGCCGCCCGCGCCGAACTTGTCAGAGAACTCGCCGCCGCGCGTTCGGCGCTCGACGAAGCACGGGAAAAACTGCGCATTTCAGCGGGCGACACGCAAAAAGCACAGGAGATCCTCGCCGGAGAAAACCGGAAACTTTCCGAAAAACTCGCCGCCTTGCAGGCGAAATACGATCAGCTCAACGAAGACTTCCTCGTAACGAAAAACGACTGCATCGCCGCGAATGCGCGCGCCGAACAACTGAAAAGCATCGCCGAACGCGGCGAAAACGCCCGCCAAGTGCTCGACCGGCAAAACGCCGCGCTGGGGAAAAACGCCGATCGTCTGCAACGGGAAAACACCGAACAGACGGAAACGATCGCCCGACAGAAAGAACGGATCGAAACCCTCGGTCGCGACCTCAATGCCGCCGTCCGGCAAAAAGAAAATCTGGAAGAACGCCTCCGTCAGCGCGATGAAAGCGATTACCGCGCCGCCGCCGACATCCGCACCCAGCGCGAACGGTGGGACGCCGAACGCGAAAAACTGCAGCAAAAGATCGCGGAATCCGAAGCCGAGATCAAAAAGCTCACCCTGCGGAACCAGTCGACGCTGGAGCAATTGCAGACGATGACGGCCGCGCGGGAAAAAGCGCTCGCCGACATCGCCGCGATGCAGGAAAAGATCGCCCGCACCCAGGCGTTGGAAGAAAGTCTCGCCGCCTTGCGGAGCAATTTCATCGCCGCCCAGAACGAGTTGAAAACCGCCCGCGCGGAACTCGCCGATGCCGATGCGGTCAAAAAAGAATTGGCGCTTCTGCGCAACCGGGCCGCCGAAGTGGAAATATTGAAGTCGAAATTGAGCGAAGAACAACGTCTCAATTCGGAACTCGCCGCCGCCAACGCCGACCTGACGCTCCGCGCCACCGAAGCGGCGAAATACAAGAGCGAAGTCGAAAAACTGCGCGCCGAAGTCGCCCGGACGGATGAATTGCGGGCGACGATCACCCGATTGCAAAAACTCAACGCGGAACTCGCCGGCAAAAAGGATGTCGAAGCGGAACTCGCCCGAGCGAAACAAAAACTCGCCGAAATGGAAGCGTTGCGCGCCGAAAACGCGGCCGTCCGGAAACAGCGGGACGACGCGGCGGCGCTTCTCGCCGACAAGGAACGGCTGCTTGCCGAAGCCGAAACCAGACTCGCCGGAGAGCGTGAAACCCGAAGCAAAAACGCGGCTCTTTCCGAAGAGATCGAACGGATGAAAAAAGAGATCGGCGAAACGCGCCGCACCGCGGAAAAAGCGGAAACGCTCCGCCGTGAAACCGCGGAAAAACTGGCGGACGCGCAACGGGACGCCGGGGAAAAGCAGAAAAAGATCGACGAACTTGCCCCCTTGCCCGCGCAACTGGAAAAACTCCGGGAGGAACGGCGCGCGTTGCTTCAGGCAAAAGCCGCCGACGCCGATTCGGCGCAACTTCTGCACCGCCAGCAGGAAAAACTCGACGCTTTGCAGAAAACGCTCGACCGCGCCGAAGAAACAGTGCGCCGCCTTGAAAAGGAAAACGCCGCCAAGCCGGACGCTTCCGCCGTGGAAAAACTCGCGCGCCAGAAAGACGACGAGATCGGCCGCTTGCAGGAAACGCTCCGGAAACAGACGGAACTCCTGCACACGACGGAGCAAAAACGCTCCGCCGGAGAAAAAGAAAACGCATTGCTCCTCCGGCGCGCCGCCGATGCCGAAGCTCAATTGCTCGCGCAGAAAGATCAGTCGCAACGGCAACTCGAACAACTCCAAACCGAACTGCGTCTGGCAAGGGAAGAAACGGAAAAAATGCGTTCGCTCAACGCGGAACTCGTCCAACTTAAAACGCAGGAAAAGCAACTGGAGATCCTGCGCGCCCGGCTCGCGGAAGCCGAACGCTATCAGTCGGAAAATCTGCGCTTGCGCCAACTCAACGAAGAATTGCGGAAGGAAAACGCGTCGCTGAACCTTACCGTACTCAAACCGACCGCCGAACGGCGTTACGAATTCGATTCCGCTTCCGCTTTGATGGCGAGCAGCGACGTTCTGATCGCCACGGGAATGCGCGCCGAGAGCGAAGGTCGCACCGCGACCGCCGTATGGAATTACGAAAACGCGCTGAAAAAATCCCCCCGCAACGCGATGGCGGCGCGCAAACTCGGATTGTTACTGCTCCGGCGCGAAGAATTCGAGCGCGCCGAAAAAGTCCTCGTCCTCGCCGCGCGATTGGCGCCCGACGACCGGGAAGTCGCCCTCGGCGCGGCAATCGCCTGCAATCGTTGCCGCCGTTACGGCATCGCGCTCGCTTTCATCGAACCGATGTTGAAAGACGACGCTCCCGATATGCAGACGTTGCTCGCCGCCGCCGAAGCATACGAAGGAAGCGGCAAACGCGCCAAAGCGGAAACGCTCCTGCGTTTCGCCCGAAGCCGTTTCCCGGACGATTTCGCGACGGGGATCGCGCTGGCGAAATTCCTTGCGAAAGACGTCGGCGGCGAAGATGAAGCATTGCGCCTATACGAGTCGCTCCGTCTCGCCGGAGCGCCGCCCGAACCGGAACTGGAGATCCGGTTCTCCGGTCGGCTCGACGAACGGCGCGAACTGGCGCTCTTTTTCCAGAGCGCGGCGGAAGAAGCCGCCGCCAAAGCGGATTGGCAGACCGTACTCTGGTATCGCCGCCGCCTCGCGGAATTGCAACGCGACGAAAAAACCGAAAGCGCGCAACTTGCCTTCGCCCGTTATATGACCGGCGACACCGCCGCCGCGCTGGAAGAAATTTCTCTCCGCACTCCCGGCGTCGAAGGTGAACTCGTCGCGGCGCTGTGCCATCTGCGCGAACACGATGCCGAAAATTTCCGGCAGTCGGTCGACCGCGTAAAAAATCTCCAGAAAGGCAAATCCGTCCGGCTCGACGCCGAATGGCGCTTTTTGCTCTTGGAACTGAAAAAGAACGCTCTGACCGCGGAAGGCAGGGCGTTGCTCGACTTGCTTCCCTGACCGCCTACACGCGCAACAGCGCGGCCAATTCCGCGTCCGTATAAAATACGGGGTTGCACTTCATACTTCCGGAACGGCTGTGCGCGACGATGAAGTCGATCTCCCGGGGCGTCAGCGTGAAATCGAACGCCGGGGGAAGATCAAGCGCCGCGCGCAACGCGCCGATTTTTTCGACGGCGGAAAAACCGAGCGCGCGATCAAGTTCACGGTAGATTTGCGGCGCGCGCGCCGCGTTGGCGCGCACGATCTTTTCCAACAACACGGCACAGACGAAACCATGCGGCAGATGTTTGACGCATCCGAGAGGATGCGCCAGCCCGTGCACCGCGCCCAAACCCGATTTGCCGAATGCGATCCCGACCGTCAGACTGGCGCGGCAAATTTCCTCGACGGACGCGGCATCGCCGCGGCAGGCATTTTCCAGATGCAGGAAAAGCGTTTTCGCCGCCGTCGCCGCGAGAAAACGCGTCGCGTCGTCGGCATTGCGCGAAACGAAACTTTCGATCGCCTGTGTCAATGCGTCCATCCCGCTTGCCGCCATCACGGCAAAAGGAGCCGCGGCGAGATCGGGATCGACGATCGCCGCATCCGCCGCCATATCCGGCGTACGCAAAGACTGTTTGACGCGCGTCGATTCGTCGTGCAGGACGGCGTTGGCGGTCACTTCCGCGCCCGTGCCCGCCGTCGTCGGCAACGCGGCGAAAAAAACGCGGCGCGGCGATGCCGTGCGCCGGCCGTAAAAATAATCGGCGACGGGATATTCCTCATCGAGCAACGCCGCCGTCGCCTTGGCGGCGTCGATGGCGCTCCCCCCTCCCCAACCGATGATCGAACGGGCTTGGATCCGGCGGCCGCAAATACGGGCGGATTCGACCGCCGCAAGCGGGATCTCCGCCGGGATCTCCGAAAAGATTTCCACGGCGCGTCCGGGGAAAAGCCGATCGCTTTCGCGCCGGATCGCCGCTTCGGAATGGTGTCCGCAAAGCACCAGGACCGCCCCCGGCGGCAACAGCGAAGCCAAATCAAAACGGCTTCCCCGTCCGAAGCGGATCTTTTCCGGCAGAGAAAATTCAAACTTCGCCATCGTCGCGGAACTCCGGCGAATGAAAGAAATCAAGAAGTTTTTTCGCGGCGTCGATTTCCGCGAGTTTGCGACTGCGCCCGTGACCGCATCCGACGTATTGCCGGAGCGAAACTTCCACGTCATACGACGGATCATGCTCGGGTCCCTCGACGTGAAGCACCCGGTAGACCGGCGTTTTGCCCCATTTTTCCTGGGAAAATTCCTGCAACGCGCCTTTCGGGTTGATCTCGCCGAGGAGCGTTTTCGG
>JAKSOG010000048.1 GCA_024405715.1 Victivallaceae bacterium
GTCATAATTCCGTTCCTTCGTTTGACGCCGCGCGGATCAGCCGCGGAGCATCGCGTTGAGGATGTACCAGTTCAATTCCTCGTAATCGCGTTCCGCGGTGAGTTTTTCGATCATCGCGTCGTCCAGCGAACGGGAAATTTCAAGCAGTTTGAGGAAAATTTTGCGGCTGTATTCCAGATGTTTGAAATCGACGCCTTCCTTTTGCGTACGCATCACTTTGACGTCGAGCCCGACCCATTCGCCGTTGTTGCCGAAACCGTGCTGGTCAAGCACCCGCACCTGATTGAGCGCCCGGCGGGGATCGACCGCGCCGAACGTCAGATCCTGGTCGAATTTGAGACCGTTCTGATCGTTGAGGTGGACGCTCCACAGTTTCTTGTGGGCGAGCGCGAAGCCCATTTCGTCGGAAGGCGACAGGTTCGCCAGAAGCGCGTGCGCCGTTTCGATGAGACAGCCGACGCGCGACGGATCGCTGGTCATCAATCCCATCGCGATCGCGTGCCCGATCGTCGGGATATAGGTGTGATCCATCGGTTCGTTGGGCTTGGATTCGATCATGACGCGGATGTCTTTGTCGTAATCGAGCATCATCTGCAACGCTTCGCCGATGCGCTCGGTGGCGACGACGGGATCTTTCGCTTCACGGATGTAGGTGCCTCCGCGGGCGAGCCAGAGCACGATGTGTTTGGTGCCGAGGGCGCGGGCGATGTCGATGGTGCGCTTGGTGCGGTCGAGCGCGTATTTGCGGCATTCGGGACAGTTGTTGGTGTAACCGCCGTCGATCGTGTGCGGGTCGAACCACATACGCGGCGCGACGAATTCCGCCGTCAGACCGTGATCGTCGAGCGTCTTTTTGAGTTTTTCGGCTTCGCGGATGATTTCGGGCGCGGAAAGTTTCGCCAGCGCGGGGACCGCGTCGTCGTCGTGGAACTGCACGCCGTCGAAGCCCAGTTTTTTGTAGACTTCAAGTTTTTCGTTGAAGGGGATCGTCCGACGGACTTCGGGGCCGAAGGGGTCGGCGCCTTCATGAATGTTCCACGGACCGAAAGAAAAGCGAAACGTTCCCTGCATAATAAAGATCCTTTCCTGTTTTCGCCGGAGACTTTTTCCCCGCACGTTTTTACAATACGCCCTTGCAAAGGAAAAAACCTTGATTATATTATGAAAAAGCAGCATTATTTTACGAATCTTTTTCATCATGCAGACCGTGATCGCCAACCGCCGGGATTTCTTTCCGGAAAACTCCTGTCCCGTCGCCTTGCGCGCCATTCACGGGGACGCGGTAAAACAGCACGCCGGCGACCTGACCGACGTCCGGCATACGCACGATTTTGCGGAATTGATCATCATTACGCGCGGCGGCGGGGAGCATTGGATCAACGGCGATGTTTATCCGGTTTCGGCGGGCGACGTATTTCTGATCCAGGGCAGGACGGAGCATTATTTCACCCGCCGTCACGATCTGGAAATGTACAATATTATGTTCGACGAACGCTATCTGCGTGAACATCTGGAAAATCTGCGGACGCTGCCGGGTTTCAACGCTTTTTTCCTTTTCGAGCCGACGTACCGCCGCCGCCATAAATTCAAGAGCCGTCTGCATCTGGAAAAAGAACCGCTTTTTCCTCTGGAATCGCTTCTGCGTCAGACGGAAGATGAAAAAAAACGGGATCTGCCCGGTTCCGATTTGCTGCTGCTTTCCCGTTTGCTTGAGATATTCGTCGTCATTTCGCGGGAATATTCGCGCAACCGCAACCCGATGGCGCGTTCGCTCGTGCGGCTCGGCAATCTGATTTCCCGGTTGGAAAACGAATACGCCAAAGATTGGAGCATCGGCCGCATTTCCGCGATCACGGCGATGGCGCCGAGCACATTGCTGCCGATCTTCAAGACGGTAACGGGGCATTCCCCGATCGATTATCTGCTCAACGTGCGTCTTTGCAAAGCCGCCGGGATGCTGACGGATTCTTCCGACAACGTTTCGGCGATCGCCGAGAAGTGCGGCTTCCGCGACTCCAATTACTTTTCGCGCCAGTTCCGGAAAAAATACCTCTGTTCGCCCCGCGAATACCGGATCAAGGCGACGCGCAACGCATAAGGGACCGGAAAACGATCCGGTCGGAAAAACGCGAAATGCAATCCCCTGAAAAAAAGACCGTCGCCGGCGACGAAAAGAAACGCGAACTTTTTCTGCGACAGAAGGCGTTGCTGGA
The DNA here is from genome assembly GCA_024405715.1 of Victivallaceae bacterium. Taxonomy (GTDB): domain Bacteria; phylum Verrucomicrobiota; class Lentisphaeria; order Victivallales; family Victivallaceae; genus UBA1784. Next base: position 2,214 of record JAKSOG010000048.1, read on the forward strand.
AACGTTTCTCGCCACCGGCGCGATCGACCGCCGTCAGCACGACAAAAGTCTGCGCTGTCTCCGTGAAAAAATGGGTTTCGGCAAAATGCCGTGACCGGCGCGCCCGGTCGGGAACGGAAAAACGGAACGTTATTTCAGCGCTTCAAGCTGACGGGCGCAGACGATTTTCAAAATCTGATTGAGGATGAGCCCGAAATCCCCCTGCATCAATTTCGGCAGATCGAACGTCGATACGTCGTAACGGTGGTCGGTGACGCGGTTCTGGGGAAAATTGTAGGTGCGGATGCGTTCGGAACGGTCGCCCGTGCCGACCTGCGAACGCTTGTCGGCGGCCTGTTTCGCGGCTTCCTCGTTCTGCTTATGTTCCAAAAGCCGCGCGTAAAGAATGCGCAATGCGATCTCCTTGTTGCGATGCTGGGATTTTTCCTGCTGGCTGGCGACGGCAAGTCCGGTCGGGATATGGGTCACGCGCACGGCGCTGTCGGTCGTGTTGACGCATTGACCGCCGGGACCGCTGGAACGGAAAACGTCGAAACGCAGGTCTTCCGGCTTGATGTCCAGTTCGACTTCTTCCGCTTCGGGCATTACCGACACGGTCACCGTCGAGGTATGGACACGCCCGCCGGATTCCGTCGCGGGGATGCGTTGAACGCGGTGGACACCGGATTCATATTTCATCATACTGAAAACGTCGTTGCCGGAAAAGGCGCACGACGCGTTTTTGATGCCGCCGAGATCGGTGTCGGACTGATCGAGGATCTCCACTTTCCACCCTTGCTTTTCCGCGAAATACAAATAGGCGCGCAATAATTCCGCGGCGAAAAGCGCGGCCTCTTCGCCGCCCGCCGCCGGTTTGATTTCGACGATGATGTTTTTGGAATCGTTGGGATCGGGGGGGAGCAACGAGATCTGGATCTTTTCTTCGAGTTCGGCGGCGCGTTTTTCCTGCTCCGCGACGTCGGCTTCGGCGAGCGCGCGCATTTCCGGATCGTTTTCCTGCGCCAGCAACTCGCGGGAAGACTGCACTTCCGCCAACGTCTTGATCCAATCGTCGAAATCGCGGAAAAGCGTTTCCAGTTTGCTGTGTTCCCGCGTCACGCGGCGGCATTCGTCGGCGCGCGCATAGATGTCGGGATCGGCGAGGCGTTTTTCCAGCTCCGCGGCGTGAACGCGCAGTTTTTCGACGTAGGAACGGATGTCGTCGGGAACCATACAGCAAAATCCTTTCGGCGGAAAAAGAAACGGGCTTGCCCTCGGCAAGCCCGTCGGGAAAAATCAGTTGGCCGCTTTCTTGTAACGGCGATTGAATTTGTCGATGCGGCCCGCCGTATCGACGAACTTCTGTTTGCCGGTGAAGAAGGGGTGGCATTTGGCGCAGATGCCGACCTTGTACTCGGGGCGGGTCGATTTGATGTGCCAGACTTCGCCGCAAGCGCAGGTGACGATCGCGTCGCCGTAAGCGGGATGAATATCTTTTTTCATCTTTATTTCTCCGAAAATGGGGTTGAACCGATTGTCAGAAAATAAATATAGCACGGGAAGAGAAAAAAGCAAGCGCCAATGCGTATTTTTTTACAAGATCCGCGGCCATTTCCACGGCGCGAGAAAATTTTCCGCCTGCGAAAAGGGACGGCTTCCGAAAAAACCGCGGTGCGCCGAAAGCGGGGAGGGGTGCGCCGACACGATGACCCGATGGCGGACTTCATCGGCGATCAGCGCCTTTTTCGCGGCGGCGAAGTTCCCCCAGAGGATAAAGACCGTGCGGGGCGTTTTTTCGGCGATCGCGCGGATGATGCCGTCCGTCAGATATTCCCAGCCCAGTTTCCGGTGGCTGCCCGGCGCGTTTTCGCGTACGGAAAGCACCGCGTTGAGCAACAGCACGCCGCCGTCCGCCCACGCCGAAAGATCATTGCCGTGCGGCATTTTTTCACCGAGGTCGTCGGAAAACTCCCGGAAAATGTTGCGCAGCGACGGCGGCCGCCGGACGGTGTCCGGCACCGAAAAGGCGAGCCCCTGCGCTTCACCGGGATTGTGATACGGGTCCTGCCCGACGATGACGACGCGGACTTTTTCCGGGGGCGTCCGCTCCAACGCGCAAAAGATCCTGCCTTCCGGAGGATAGACGGCACCGCGGAGGCGTTCGGATCCGACTTCGCGCAGGATCGCTTCGACCCGGGAAAAATCAACGGTCCCGTCGAGAAAAGAACGCCAGGCGGCGGGGAACATGTCCGTCATAACGCCGAGAGCGAAACGCGGACGACCGAAACGCTTTCTTCGCCCGGAGCGAGTCGGCGCAACGTGCCCTTTTCCGCGTTTTTCGCCTGGCCTTCGGGCAGACAGTTGGCGGGTTCAAGGCCGAGGACGTATTCGCCTTGCCCCATCATTTTCCATTCGACGAGATAGGGCAGTTCCTTTTTCCGGAAATCGACCCGGAGCCGGATCTTTTCCTCCGGGTTGACGAGCGAAATGCCCGCGAATCCGTCGGTTCCGGCGTCGAGGTGATGATAAAAAACTTCCTCGACGAATCCCGGTTGCGGCGGCGTCATTTCCGCCCAGTGTTCCAAATCGCGGGCGGCGATTTCATTCTGGGGGTCCACTTTGTGCGCATCCGCTTCGAGACGGGCTGCTTCCGAAACGAGCGGCCAGCCGAAATTCATATGCATAAGCTGAAGAAACGGCGTTTCCGAAAAACCTTCGTTGACGACGCGGTCTTCGATCGTGACCGTATTTTCTCCGTGCGCCGTCGAGATCGTCCTGCGGAGCAGCAGATTTTCCCCGAAAACGCGGGCGTGGCGCACTTCCCCCGAGATGCGGAAAACGTAACGTCCGTTTTCCCATCCCGAAAAGAGCGAAACGCCCGTCGCCGGCAAATGCGAAACGCGGCCGTGAAGTCCATGCTTTTCGTTCCCCGCGACGCCGGGACCGCCGACGTTGAGATATCCGCAGGACGTGAGCATCCCGCCGCCCCAGGTACGGAGCCATTCGATCCCGTCGGCGTCGTAAAACGCCGGAGCCGCCGCACCGGAGTTCGGCAGCCAGACGAAAGGCGTTCCCATGAAACTGGCTTCGCCGATGTCGAGCGCGCGGTCGGGATAGACCGAAAAGTGCAGACCGCTGCCGTTGTCGACATCCAGAAGGCGCATCCCGCGCCCCGGGCCGTCGGCGATTTCAAGATTGCGGATCGCGCCGAGTTGGCGCGCGGATCCCAGATAGGGACGGATATTTTGTGCGTTTTTCATCGTTCCTGCTCCTGAAGTTGACGTGAAGATTCAAGGATCAGACGGTAGATCTCCGCAAGTTTCGCGGCGGGGAAAAGTCCGGCGCCGCGCGCGGCGATCCGTTCAAGCAGAGCTTTTTCGCGGGCGGCATCCAGCACGGCGACGCCGTGCGCTTTTTTCCATTCTCCGATGCGGAGGGAAACCCGGCAGCGGCGGTCGAGCAATGCGGCGATTTCGGCGTCGATCCCGTCGATCTCGGCGCGGAAATCTTTCAGATCCTGCGTCATAAAAAACTCCTTTTCCTTTTACCATACATCAGATCCCGTAAAAATACAACCCGCGCGCGGCGGGTGAGAAACGTTTTTTCTTCATAAGGGAAGTTGTATTTCCCGGCTTAAAGTGTTATCTTAATTCCAAACAAAACGGGGGTCGGGATCATGATGAAAAAATTTTGCGTTGCATTCGTCCTTTCGGCATTGAGCGTTTCGCTTCCGGCGCAGGAGCTTTTTGTTTCGCCCACCGGGGATTTTATGGGGCAGGAGGCGTACCGCACGATCAGTGAAGGGATCGCGGCGATGTCGGCGGGCGACACGCTGACGATCGCGCCGGGGGAATACCCGGAAAATCTCGTGATCCGGCCTTTTCCCGGCGATTCGACGGCGAAGACCCGCATCCGGGCATACGTTCCGGGCGGTGTGCATTTGTGCGGCGGCGACGGAATGTTCATTTTCCGCATTCTGCCCGGGAGCAATTATACTTATGTTTCCCGCGTGCGCCAGAATGTGACGGGCGTCTGCGAACTGGATACGTTCACGCATCTCGTCCGGGTCGACGATCCCGCGTTGCTGGAAAACCGGCGCGGTTCATATTGTTATGTGCCGGAAATCAGCCGCCTGCTGATCTCATCGGGGGACGGCAACGCTCCGAAATACCACAAATATTGTGTGTCCTTCCGCCCCGCCCCCGGGATTTCGGTGGAAGGTTCTCCGGACGATCCGGTCAAAAATCTGGTGATTTCCGGGATTTTCATCAGCGGATTTCACGCGACGGATTCGTCGGCGGCGGGGATCCGGGCGCGTTACGCCGAAAACCTCGGTGTCGGTTTCTGTTCGATCTTCGACAACGACTGCGGTGTGGATTTCGAGAATTGCCAGTCGTCGCGGATCGTTTCCTGCAATGTTTACGGAAACAACACATGCAACATCCGTTTTTCGCCGGGGCAGGGGAACGGGATCCGCGATTGCCGGAGTTTTTATTCCGCCGCGGGGATCATTCCGGACGGCGCGGCGATCGAAAAGAGCATCAGCTTTTACAACGGCGTCGACTGTGTCGGCGAAGCCGATCCGGTTGTCGCCGCCGACCGGATGCGGGAGCGTTTTTCTCCCGAAACTCTGCGGAAAAACTGCGTCGATCCCGATCAGATGGATTTCCGGCTTCAGGAAAACGGCGGACTTGAGGGCGTTTCGGCGGCGACCGCGGACGACGTTTGTTTCCTTTCCGAAAACGGCGATGACGGAAATTCCGGAAAATCAATCTCCGCCCCTTGGAAAAGTTTCAAAAACGTCCCCGAAAACGCGACCGTTTATATGCTTCCGGGGAAATACGACGGCGGCATCGCCATCCGCCAGGCCGGTCTTAAAATCAAATCGTACGGGAACGGTGAGCCCGCGATGATCGTCGGCGGACAAAACGGCATAACGGTCCACGCTTCGGAAGTTCTGATCGACCGGATCGCATTCAGGGATCAGACGGGGGCTGCGATCGCGGTCGAATCCTCCAACGTCCAGATCCGGCGATGCGCATTTTTGCAGATGCCCGCGGGGATCCTCGCTTTCCGCAGAAAGAATCTGACTTTTTGTCACAACTCATTCGACAAGAGCGTTAAACAACCGCTCCGTTGTTATGATTGCACGGGAATATCCCATTCCAACATCTTCGCCACGCAAGTCAATGCGTTGCCGGGGTTTTATTCCAACAACAATGCGTTTTTCGTCAACAACATCCCCGTCGCGGAAACCAACACCGTGCGGCGTGTACCGGCATTCATTGATGCTGAAAAAGGCGATTTCTTTCAGAAAAAAGCGAGCCAGTACAGCGGGCGCGGATGGGACGGACTGCCGATCGGGATCTACCTTTTGAACGGGACTCCGGCGACGAATATTTTTGACGTCGCCCGGGATAAAAACGAAGAAGGGGAATTGCTTTTGTGGAAAAGCGGCAATCCCGACGACGTATCGACGTTCCGCTACGCGAGAAATTCCGATGATGCGCAATGGATCGAACTGCCGGTGGAGTGCAACGGTCTTGTCCGCCGGGTCGTGATGGAAAGGATCCCCTCGGGCGTCTGGAAATTCGAGTTGACCGGGACTCCGGCGAAAAACCGCCGTTTCGTGCCTTATTGCGGGGCGATCGAGCAGAATCCGCGCGAAGAAGGATCGTTCACCGTCCGGTGATCCGCCCCCGCCAGCGCAGACAAATGCCGGCGGGCAATGCGCGCCCCGTGCTTTCCGGGATGGACATCTCGTGTGCATCCACCGTGTCGCCCGCACCGAAAACTTCTTCCACGATCCGTTGCAACACCGCGATGGAAAAACCGGGGGAATGACAGCTGAGTACCAACGTGAAGGGCGCGCCCGGACGGTGCAACGCTTTGCACGATTGCAAGAGCGGCGACAGATCGGTTTCGATTTTCCAGACTTCTCCTTTGCTGCCCCGTCCGAAAGTCGGCGGGTCGAGCGCGATGAGGTCGTAACGGGAACCGCGCCGCATTTCCCGCCGGACGAATTTGTTGACATCGTCGGCGATCCAGCGGATCGAGGACGGGATGTCGGGGTTCAAGTTCAGAATGTCCCGTCCCCATTCGATCATTCCGGGTGCCGCATCTAGATGGCAGACTTTTGCGCCGGATCTCGCCATCGCCATACTGCCGAGCCCCGAATAGCCGAAAAGATTGAGCATCGTCGTTTCCGGCGTTGTTTTGATGCTGGAAAAGAATTCCCAGTTCCGGTATTGTTCGGCGAAAAATCCGAGATGACCGAATCCGGTCGGTTTGACTTTGATGCGGAAACCGGCGTATTCGACGACCCATGATTCGGGCAATCTCGCCGACCACTTGCCGGAGCCGTCGTTGCGGCGGCTGAAAACCGATTCCGCTGCCTGCCATTCCGATTCGGGCAACGCGGGCGACCAGAAGGCGTTGAGCGCCGGGCGGACGATCCGGTGAGGTCCGACCTGTTCGAGTTTGCGTAAATTGCCGCTGTCCAGTAAAACGTAGGAATCAGTTTTCATTGCGGTAAATCACTTCCCCGCGACGCACGGTCATCAACAGTTGATTGCTGGTTTTGTCGAAAATCGCCAGATCGGCGCGCCGTCCCGGCAACAAAACGCCCCGGTCGGAAAAGCCGAAACTTGTCGCCGGATTGATCGTCACCGCCTGCGCGGCGCGCGTTTCCTGCAAATGACCGCAGGTCATCAGACTGTGCCAGCCGGTGTCAAGCATCGTCGTCGTTCCGGCGAAAACGCCGTCTTCGGTCTGGGAAAAACCGTTGACGACCTTGATCGGAGTCGGACCGATCCGGTATTGTCCGTCGGGCATATTGTATGCCATCGTGCCGTCGCTGATGCCGATGATGCGGTTCGCCCGCTTGCACCGGCAGGCGAGATCGACCATCCGGGGATGGACGTGGCGTCCGTCGATGATCATTTCCGCCGTGACGCGGCGATCGGTAAGCACGATCCCCGCCAGCCCGATTTCCCTCTGATGCAACGGCAACATCCCGTTGAAAAGATGGGTGCAGTGATCGGCTCCGGCGTCGATCGCGGCGAGTGTCTGTTCGCCGTCGGCGAGAGAATGGCCCATCGCCGCCTTGACTCCGGAAGCGCGGAGAAATTCGATCAGTTTCGCCGAGTTTTCGAGTTCGGGCGCGAAAGTCATCATTTTCACCAGGCCGTTTCCGGCGGCGAGCAATTCCCGCGCGTAGCCGAGATCGACTTCGCGCAACGCTTCCGGCAACTGGGAACCGCGGCGCGAGATGTTGATGAAAGGTCCTTCGATATGGATCGCCAACGCTTCCGCGCCCGGCATCGGCTTCCGGATCTCTTTCGCCAGCGCGCTTAAATTGGCGAGCATTTTTTCGGGACGGTCGGCGACGACGCTCGGGATGAATCCGGTTACGCCGCACCCGCCGAGCACGCGGCTCATTTCCTGCAACGAATGCGGCGATGTCGCGACCGACGAACAGTCGCATCCGCCCGCACCGTGGATGTGCGTGTCGATGAATCCCGGCGTGATGTAGGCGTTTTCAAAGCGTTTCAACTCGAACGTATCGTCCATTGCGAAGCCGGAAAGCCCTCCGACGGCGAGGATTTTGCCGTTTTCGACCAGGACCGCGGCGTTTTCGATGATACGCTCCGGCGTGATCATCGAATCCGCCTGATAAAGTACGCGATGTTTCTTTTTTTCGTTCATTTTCATTCTGCGGCGGAGCCGCGGCTTTTAAAGCGGAAGCGTTTCCAAAAGATCCCTGCACGCGACGATTTTTTCACGAAGTTCGTTTTCTCCGTAGAAATAATGGTTCGCCGCCTCGAATCCGATGCGCGAATCCGCTTTGACGACCGCGAGCAACCGTTGCGCGAGTTCGATTTCTTCCGTGATGACGGGTTTGGTCTCGGCGAGTTTTCCGGCGTCGCGCAGATTGATGAACGCGATCTGGCAATATGTGCTTCGCAGCGAGCAATAAGTCGCTTCGGCGCGGTTCCAGAGATCGGTGAACGCCGCCTGCGACGACGGCGGGAGCGTTTTGCCGAGGGCGCGCAGTTTTTCCAGCGCGGCGCACCATTCTTCGCTCAGGATGCGGAAACGCCTTTCGTAAACGTCGTGCGGATAATTCGCGTCGGTGCACCACAAGTCGATGTCGTCGTAGGGAATGCCGCAGACCATACCGGAGTGATAGCCCGTCTTGACGGGGTAGAGCAAATTCGCCGGACCGACGTTGATCGGCGAATAATAGAGCGTGTAATAGAAATTGAACGGCAGTTTCCGGAACGCTTCGCCGAATTCACGCCAGATCTGCAGGATCTGCGGTGCGGCGTCGCCGTAATCGCGTTCGGCGATCTCCCGGCAGCTGCGGACGAGCAGTTCGAGGTTCCCGCCGGGGTAGCCGCCGACCGTCCAGTTGAGCATAAAATTTTTGATGCCTCCGGCGCGCAGTTTCTGCAGATGCTCTTCGACCAGCGTCGGCACGGGGATGGCGGGGACGCCGCCCATTTCCCAACTGGTGTTGACCTGGATCTTGGCGGCGACGTCGTGTCCGGCGGCGAGCGCGTTGCGCCACATGCGTTTCGCCTGATCGCCCGGACCTACTTTGCTGATCGAATAATCGCAGGTGCGGCTTTTAAAACCTTCGACGTCGGTTTCCATATTCGCTTCGCTGACGCTCATGATGATGACGTCCGGAGGCAATCCTTCGAGGATTTTCTGATCCCATTCGGGAAGCCACGCCCAGGTATAGGCGATGAGCCGCATATCGTCGGCGCCGGCGCGTTTCATACCGGAGCGGATCGAATTCATCACGGCGACGACGTTTTCCGGTTGCGAATGTTTCGCGCAGACGGGGCAATGCGTTTCCATTTCCCCCTCGAAGGACTGATCGCATTCACGCGCCAGACAATGCGTGACGTTTTCGCTCATCGTGATCGTGAAAAATCCTCCGAGTTCCGGAACTTCGCGGCAGAGCGTCTCGATCGCTCCGCTTAATGCATCGAGCATCCCTTCCGCCCACGGGCAGAAAGAGAGCGTCTGCGTGGGCCCGTGCAGGGCGGAACGCCATTCCTCGTGTTCGATTTTGATGCGCGCGGGGATGGCGCGGGGTTCGTTGAGGTAAAGGATCAATCGGATGCCGTGCTTTTTCGCCCGGGCGGCGATGATTTTCAATTTCGCAAGCCGTTCGTCGCAACGCGCCGAAAGCGGCATATCCTTGCCGAGCCACGGGATCAACTGGTGCAAAATCACCGGCATCCAGATCGCGTTGACGCCGACCGCCGCATAATCGGCGAGCAATTCGTCGGGGTATGGATCGGACATTTCGGGGAGCAAGGCGTCTCCGTAGACCGCCGAATAGGAAAAGACCATGCGCAAATGATCGTCAGCGGGCGCCGCGTCTTTTTTCAGCCGTCCGAAATGGTTGAGAAACTCAAAGGGGATCTCCGTTTTTCCGGACAGAGAAGCATCGACGCTTTTCATCGTTTCGGCGATGCGCGCCGTGCGTGCTTTTTCGTCATCGGAAAGTTCCCGGTAAACGACTTTGCCGCATTGCGGCTTGACGCTGCCGAGTTTGATGAACATAAAATCGTCGTCCACGAGCGTGAATTCCAACCGGTCGGGAGTCCAGTCGAGAAGTTTGAGCATCTGATCGTAATCGAGCAACTGCCAGTTGTAACGGATCGTCGTGAGGAATCCGCGGTCTTTGAATGCGGCAAGCGCGCGGTCGTCGCGTTTGAGCCCCATCATTCCGGCGGCGGCGACGATCTTTTCTTCGGTCGTTTCGAGGACTTCGGCGATCCGGGCGGGGTGGATGCGGTTCCAGTTGCGCCAGACGACCGCCTGAAACGGCGCGGGGAAATGAGGCGTCCCCAGTGCTTTCGGCGCGTCGCCGACGGGAAGCTCCTGCACATTCATCTTTTTTCCTCCAGAAAAAGGGTTGATTTTCAAGGGTAAATATAATGCTTTTTTCACTTTTTTGCAAGCGAAATGCCCCGAAAACGCTTGGACGGGGTTGATTCGCGTCCGCGTGCGTGGTATTTTAAAGGCATCTAAAACCAGGGAGCAGAAAAAATGACCGATACGGAAAAAATGAGTTACGCGCTCGGAATGAACGTCTATGGAAATCTGGCGGAACTGCCGTTGAAAATCGACTTTGCGGTGTTCCGCAAGGCGATCGACGACGCCTTGAGCGGGAACCCGCTTCTGTCGCGCGATGAATACGCGAAATTTATGCGCGAATTTCAGTCGCAAGTCCAAAGCGCGGGACAGCAGGCTCTGCGCGCCGCCGTGGAAGAGAACCGCGCCGCCGGAAAAAAGTTTCTGGCTGAAAACGGGAAGAAACCGGACGTTGTAACGACGGCGAGCGGGCTTCAGTATGAAATCCTGCGCGAAGGGAGCGGAAAACAACCCGGACGCAACAGCAAAGTGCGCGTGCATTATACGGGGACTTTGCTCGACGGCAAAGTTTTCGACAGTTCCGTGGCGCGCGGCGAACCGGCGGAATTCGGGCTCGATCAGGTCGTCGCCGGATGGACCGAAGGCGTGGCGCTGATGAAAGAAGGCGCGAAATACCGTTTCTTTATTTCCGATGCCCTTGC
>JAKSOG010000049.1 GCA_024405715.1 Victivallaceae bacterium
GCAGAAAAAGTACGGCAAAGGCAAAGTGATTTTCTGGAACGCCCAGTTCGACCGTCTGCCGCAGACGCTGCAACTCTACAACTGGGCTTATACGCCGCGGCTCGTCGCAGCGATCGCCGCCGCCGCCGCGACGGACGGAAACGTCGATCTCGACGCCGTTGTCGGGGGGTACAAAAACCGTCTGCACCCGAAAACGCTCGACCGCGCCGAAGCCGAAGTGAAAGTCCCCGTGATGAATCTCGAAAAAACGCCCGTAAGCGTGAAACTCGACGGCAATGAGTTTCATTTTTCCGACGGGTTCCGCATCGTCGTACGCGGCGACAAACTCGACGTCTTTTATCCGGGCGCGAAAAAGCCCTATGTCCGCAATATGCGTCTGCCGATGATCTCGTTTCCCGAAAAAGCGGACAAAGTCGATTCCCTGACGGCGGAAGCGGTCGAAGTCAAACGCGAATCCCGCGCGTCGGCGGCGATCTGGAAGATCGCGAAACTTTCCGGCGGCGACGCGGCGGAGATCGAAGTCGTGGCGAACGACGGAAGCGCATTTCTGTGGAAATTCGTCACGGGCAAAATGGAGATCGACGGACGGCGTTTCGCGGGCATCGGACAGACGGTCGAATTGACGAAACTGCCGCACCATCTCCTTGCCGAGATCGCCGTGCCTTACGAGATCGACGCCGACAATGTGCAATGCCGCCGCTTCGCCTGCTATCAGGTGCCGCGCGGTTACAAAAATTACGATTTCACGGGCGGAGTCGATGCGGAAACGCGGCGCTGGGAACTTTTCGGCAACGGGCAGCCCTTCGGATGGATCGAAGGCAAAGATGCAGTGATCGCGGAATTTCCCGACGAAGTGAAAGCGACTTCGCTCGAATACCGGACGGCGAAAGGAAGCCGTGCCGCCAAAGGGAAAGCGATCTTCCGTTTCGGACGGGTCATGGCGCCGCAAAGCACGCCGCTTTTCTGGCAGATGGCGGCCGATGCGAAATACAACACGGACGACGATTGGATCGCGATGTATCAGTTTATGCGGAAATATCTGCGCGCGAAAGCGGGGTTTCCGGAAACGTATGCGCGCCCGGTCGCGGGGCATCGCAACACCTGTTCCGAGGAGGAGGCGGAAGCCGTCGCCGCCTTCGCCGCCAAACAGGGGTATGATTTTTTCCGGTTGACGAAAGTTCCGACGGAAATGGAACAATTTTCCGAGCCGGAAGTGCTGGGGTATCTCGGTATGCCGAAGCGATACGGTATGCGCGGCTATACCTGGTTCGCCTGCTGCCATTCGCCGGGAAATTCGCCGACGGTGCTGGAACATCCCGAATGGTATTTGAAGGATGAAAAGGGGCGTCTTGCGACCTATTTCGACCATTTCCGCATCGGGGATCTGAATAATGAAGAGTTTGTGAAGTGGCATCTCGGCGTGGTGAAAGGCATGTTCGATCAGGGGCTCGGCTCGGTCTGGTACGATATGGGGGGCGCGGCGGCGAACGGGGTGAATTTCGGGACGAAGACGTCGCCGATCGCGCTGGACGGGCAGATGAAAATTTTCAAAAAGCACTTCGATTACGGGGGCTGGGTGGTGACGGAGGGGATGAATCCCTGCGTCGTGGACGGATATATTTTCCGGGAGAATGATTATTACGAACCGGTCGGGAATGAATTTGCGATGATCGGGGCGCAGATCGACGCGGCGGGATTCCGGTGCGATCATTTCCGGTTGGCGATGTATGATGTGTTCACGCCGTTGTTTTTGGATGCGAAAGTGTTTGATTTCGACACGTTCGTCGGGGAAACCGGGTTGATCGACGAGGAGTTGCCGTTGGTTGCGCCGGTCAATGAATTATTGAGCGGGGGGATGCCGTTCATACGGGAAACGGCATTCGGGACGAGTTGGATCAGTGAAAATACGGCGGGCTTCTTTTTCTGGGACGGGGTGAAAGAGTTGAAGTTGAAAGTTCCGGCGGGTTACGAAGCGAGTACGCTCACAACGGGAGGCGGAACGGAGCGTTTGGACGGGAAAATTCCGGTGTCGGTGCCGGAAAAAAGTCTGTTGATTTTCAAAAAGAAATGAAAAGCGCTTGACAAAGGGGAAAAGTTCAAGTATATTAGAGAATGATTCGGGGCAATAGCTCAGTTGGCTAGAGCGCGACGTTCGCAACGTTGAGGTCGAGGGTTCGACTCCCTTTTGCTCCACCAGCCTTCGAAAAGCCGTCACTTTCGTGACGGCTTTTTTTACGGTTGGGCAAGCCGTAAAAAGTCATTGCGTCAAGCAAGGACTTCGAAGGCTGTCCCGCCGTAGCCTTGGCGGAGGCGGACGCGTAGAGACCGCGGATGCACCGCCGATCACGACACAAAATCATTTTTTTCGGGATGGAGAAAACCGATGTCGGATTTTTACTATGTCTATATTCTGATCGATGTAGCGACCGGGGAACATCATTACGTCGGTTCGACAAGCAATCTTGCGGCACGTCTTGCCAAACACAATGCAGGAGAGGTTCCGCATACATCCAAGTATGCCCCGTGGAAAATCGGAACGGCGGTTGTTTTCAGCGACAAAGAAAGAGCCGTCGCGTTTGAAACGTATCTGAAAAGCGGTTCGGGACGTGAATTCGCCAAACGTCATTTTTGATTTTTCTTTCGCTGCAATAAATTAACCGTTTGATTAATTTCCTGATCGGACGCGTCGCCCGATTCACAACAGAGAAAAATCCTTTCTCTGTTTCATCATTGCCGTTTTCTCTTGCTTTTTTAGGGGCGTCAACTATATTAAATACAGTGATGAGAGATCATTTAAACTATTTTTCAGGTAAAAAATGCATCGTTTCAAAAAAATTTCCGCCGCTTTTTGCGCTGTTTTCTTTTCCGGTATCGTTCTGGCGGCTTCGTCCCAGAAAGAAGTGTTTATCGCCGCGACGTTCAATGTCCGCGTCAACGTCGACAAATCCCCTAACAGCTGGGCGGAAAGACTGCCCCGCTGTCAGGCGTTGCTTAAAAAGATCGATGCCGATATCCTCGGCTTGCAGGAGCCTAAAATCGAACAAGTGGAATCGCTTATCCGCAATTCGGAATATGATTTTATCGGCGGCGGTCGCGATGATTTCGGCAGAAAAGGCGAATTCAGCTGTATTTTCTACCGTAAATCGCGCTTTGTCTGTCTCCAAAGCGGCACTTTCGGGCTCTCGGGAACCCCCGATATTCCCGGCGTGCGTTCATGGGGCAGCGCTTTCCCGCGGATCGCGACGTGGGGACTTTTTCGCGACAGGAAAACGGGCAAAGAGTTTGTTTATTACAATACCCATCTGGATCATGTCAGCGAAGCCGCCCGGTGCGAAGGGATCAAACTGCTGGTCGCCCACGCCCGGAAACACGCGTCCGACAAACCGATCATGATTTCCGGAGACTTCAACTCCCATCCGGGGTCGGAAACCTACCGGACGGCGCAATCCTTGCTGAATGACAGCGCCTCGGTTTCGGCGACACCGCACACGGGATCCGGCAAAACGTTTCACGGCTGGGGGAAAAGCACCGTCGATCAGCCGATCGATTTCATTTTCGTTTCGTCCGAATTTCAAGTGCTTTCGCACCGCACGGACAATACGACGTTCGACGGCTTTTATGCTTCGGATCACTATCCGGTCGTTGTGGAAATGACGCTGCTTTGAATTTTGCGACGCGCGAATGCCAATTTGATCAGGCAGACGTGTAAAGTGCCGTCAGCGGAAAAAACGAAGAGAAATTGCGGTAAAAACGGAATACTCTTTGTAACCGCATTGCAAGGCGACCTCCACCATTTGAATTTTTACGGTGTTTGGTTGTCCTCGACCAGACGCTTCTTTTTTGCCCGTTCCCCGTAGGAAATTGCATCCGCGGAGCCAAAACAGAGAAAAATCCTTTCTCTCTTTCATCATCGCCGGAGCCGTTTTCTCCCGTTTTTTCTTCGTCTTTACGTTTGAGCGAAGTTAATCGTTCGTTAATTTTATGCTAAAATGTTTACCGGGGTCGGGAAAGCGTCTCCCGCCGGGCAAGCGGAATGATAACGGATTGAAAATTTTCTGAAAAATGCTATTGTAAAGTAGGTCGGATTTTTTACACCTGAAGTTGGCTTGCAACATGGCGCAGAATGCCGCTTTAACGATGAACGCCGGTAGTTTGTCCCGGAAGATGGAGAAATTCAAGATGAAAAAATTTTTATTTGCGATCCTGATGCTGGGACAGCTTGCGGCGGCGGAAGTCGTTTCAAAAGAAGACATTGCCTGTCTTACGGAACTTGCACAAGCGGTGAGCGCCGCTTCCCGCGTTGAAGTTGGCGCCAAAGCGTCGAAGTGGACAAATCAGCTCGGTTTCGCCTATTTTGCTCCGGGCGGGATGGACTGCTATCCTTCCTTTTGGATCCGTGACTTCGTGATGTCTGTGGAGTGCGGCGTCATTTCACGCGAAACCGCACACCGGGCTTTTGAATGTATTGCGAAATTTCAGGCGAAGCGGGAGATCGCGCTCCCTTCCGGCGCACGCATTCCGTCCGGTTCGATCCCCGATCATATCCGGCCGGACGGAGTCGCCGTGTTTTTCCCGGGAACCTACGAGCCGGAAAAATCGGGAGGCAAGGTGTGGGGCTTCCGTCCTGCGATGGATGACAATTATTTCTTTATCCACCTTGCCGGTTACCTGCAGGATGTCGATATGGCGGAATACGCGGATGCATTGGAAGCGGCGTTCCATGCCGTTTCCTGTGATGCAGACGGCGTCGCAGAGTGCGGGGAGGAAAACCGCGGAGTCGCTTTCGGCTTTTCCGATTCGGTTTTTCAGACGGGAAAACTTCTTTGGCCTACGCTTTTGAAAGCCCGCGCCGCCCGGGATTTGTCACAATTGTTTGCCCGGGCGGGGAACCGGAAAAAATCGCAGGATTATGCAACGATCTGCACACAGTTGAAACGGAAAATCGAAGAAGTTTTCTCCCACGAAAGCGGTCTGCTGCTGTCCGCAACGGAGATTTGCCGTCAGCCCGATGTATGGGGAAGTGCTTATGCGCTTTATTACGATCTCGTTTCGGAGGAAACGGCGACGACGATCTCGGATGCTTTGGCGAAGTTTTACCGCGAAGGGGCAATTTCCTGCGAGGGACAAATCTGCCATGTCCCCCGTCCATATTTTGCGTCTTGTGCAAGTTGTTGGGAAAAAACGAGTTGCCGCATCGCGGTAAACGTCTATCAAAACGGTTCCTACTGGGCGACGCCGACGGGCTGGGTGGTCTATGCCATCGCGTACCGGCATCCCGACGATGGCAAAAAACTTTTCGGTGAATATATTCAGCATGTAAGAAAATTCGACTTCCGTCTGAAAGGCAATGGCGGCGCGCCGTGGGAATGTATTTATCCCGCCGACGCTTATTTCCAGAACGCCGTTTATTTAACGAGTGTTGCCTGCCCGTTGGCGGCCGCACAGCGATTGGCGCGTGAATCAAAATAACCGGGACGGCTGCCGGAACAGAAAAATCCCTTTTTCTTTTGCCGCTGAGGCCGAGATCCCTGATTTTTTCAACTGATTGCAAGTTCAATCTCATTTTTGGGCGCATTGAGATATCCCGGGTTCTTTTTTGCCATGTGTCCGGTCGAAAATTTGAAAGCGGCGGGATCACACCGTAAATGAGCAAAAAGATTAATTTCCGCAACGATGTGTCCGCCGTCCGAAAATGAAAACGGTATTACGTTTTTTTGTCCGGAGGCTTACATTGTTCCCGCGCGGTTTGCGTTGCCTGTGAATCATATTCGGGAAGAGGAAACGGAACTGAGGAAAAACGCAGATTTGTTGCGAGTTGGGTTTCGGAAGTATGTTATGACAATGGTTTTCTATGTTACTCCGCAAATTTTCTGCAATTGCAGAATCCTTTTCAAGCGTGAATTTCGCGTATCGCATTCCGCGTTATGCGCCCTCCATGATGTGCAATGAGGCGATTTCCCGGTTGATGATTCGGGATTGAAGTTCAAAGGCAAATTTTTCGAGATCGTTGCCGTTTCCGGAGACCATATCCTGATGTTTCAATTCGGCGATGATTTGAGTCGCGATCCATTCGATGATTTCCGTTTTAACGGCAGGATCGGCATTTCCGGTCAATAAAAATTCCAATGAATCGGCGAGATCCCCGAGGATGGGCAGGGCGCGCATGGCGCGAAAGAGCCATTTATAATAACAGGCGAAAGTGTGATTGAGTAAAAATATGGTACTGCCGATAACGCGGACGAAATCACCCAGAGCGAGCGAAGAAGCTCCTTTTTCGCCGTGTTTCAGACAGCGTGAATAATTGTACTGTCCGCTTTGTGCGGCAAGGGCGAGAAACGCGGCAAGTTTTTTCAGACGGACATCGCGAGGCATACCATTGGCGATCTCGTGACGGATGCGGGAAAATTCTCCGCTTCCGTCATAAAAAACAGCGCCGTTGAGAGTTTCGGCAAAGGCGTAATCCGGTGTGTAGAGCCATTCGCGCCAGTTGCGGGGGATCCCCGGAGTGCCGAGATGACGGAGGAAAAAATTTTCGATGACGGTAACGCCGTATTCCGTTTCCCCGAGTGGACTTTCTCTAGAAGCGATTTTTTTAGGCGGCACATCTTTCAGGAGTTTCAAGTAAGCGCGTCGGAGGGCAAAACCGTATTTCTCCTCGTCGCCGCGGGAAAGATAAATCGTGAAACCGATTTTGAAATCGTGATCGCGGGAAGTTTCATCGTCGAAGCCGAAACATTCGGAACCGTGTCCCGCCATACCGGCGGCAAGGCGTTGCCACACTTCGGGGAAATCGCGTTGCAGCATCGGTTTGCCGGCGTGCTCAAAGTATTCGCGATTGAGGTCAATTCCGTGCATAGATATCATCTGCCCGTCGGTTGAGTTCCGCCTCATCCGCAAAGAACCCCAAAAAACCGTATGCGGATGCGACTTTGCGGCAACTGTGCGCGTAATAACTGTCGCGCACGGCGCGAGGATCGTCAAAACAGTTCATCGCAAGTTGCAGATTCTGCTCGATGCGGGGATCTTCGGGATCGGTTCGGTGGTAAAGTTGCGCGAGATTGACGTAAGTTACCGCGCGATCCGGCAGATTGCCGCATCGCTTTAAAATGTCGAGCGCCTTTTTGTAGTAGACTTCGGCTTGACGGACTTCGCCTTGGTCGAGATATGCCGCCGCCATATTGTTGAAAAGTCCGGCGAAGCGCCTGTCGCCGGAAGAAAGCGTCCTGCCGTAAGCGCGACTTGCGGCGGCGTAACAGACAAGCGCCTCCTGCGTATTGCCGAATGCCTTGAGCGCCGTCGCCGCGTTGAGCAAAATCGTCCCGCCGGACACGGTATCGCCGCAATGAAGTTCGTCAAGCAATGAAAGGCCGTCGCGGACGGCGGGAATGCCCCGCGCCGGGTCATCGGTCATCCGGTAATACCCCATCATTTCGCTTAAAATGCTCAATTCGCTTGGGCGGTCTTGGTATTCCTGCGCTTTCTTGCGCCAGAAACGCAGATGATCGCCGAGCGAGGCCATATCCTCGCGATTGAAAAGGCGGTCGCATTCGGCGATGACATCGGCAAGCGGGATCGTTTCGTGCGGCGAGCGGCAGGGAAGCATCCTGTTATTTCCAGTCAAATGTTGCCATCCAGATGCACGATCCCGGGATCTCCTTGTGCAAAATCAGTTTTCCGCCGGTGATTTCCGCCGTGACGGGAAGCGGTTCCTTGGTGTTGTGATCGAACCGCATGACCGTCACTTCGGCATTTTTCGGCAAGTTTTTCAATCCGACTTCCCATTGCATCGCATCCTCGCGGAAGTCCGAAACCAGAAGACACGCGCCGTTTCCGGCTTTGTTGGCTCCGGCGATCATCCAGAGCGATTTGAATTCGGGAGCGGCGGGCACCGGCATCCCGGCGACGGAAGTTTTGATGCGGCGCGGATATTCCGCGACCAGTTTCCCGATCATTTCCATCGAGCGGTAATTGCGGTTGACATTGTGGAAGCGGTCAAAAAGCCCCCAGTAGTTCCAGATGTTGCACTGCCCCGCGCCGTAGTAACAGGCGATGTCCAGCGGCTTGTCGTGAAATCCGGCAAACATCGCAACGTTGAATGCCGCCGAATCGATCCCGCCGCCGCCGCGCACGTCATCCCAAGTCCGCCACGCCCAGTCGAAATTGTAATGCCATTCGTTGAGATGCATTTCCGTATCCTTGAAACCGCATTCGTCTAAAATCGCGCGGATCCGGTCAAGGTAAGCCAGATAACCATAGACGTCGTAGCCGTAGAAATGAAACGAGATGAAGTCCGGTTTGACATCTTCCGCTTTGCACAGCGCAAGGAGATCGCGCAGATTTTTTTCACCAAGCGGAACTCCGCAGAGTTTCTGATAGCCGGGGCCGCCGATCTTTTCGCCGGGGAACTCTTTTTTCAGATACTTCAAGACGGTGACGAAGAAGCGGTTGAATTGCTCCATGTCGCCCGTCCACATTTTGCAGCCGATGTCCGGTTCATTCCAAATTTCCCAGTAGGGGATGTTCATTTTGAAACCTTCCGCCCAACCGTAGTTGTAATGGCGGATGATGCCGGCGAGAATTTTGGCGTAATGTACGGCGTCTTTGGGCATTGCCGAGTTGAAATGGTGGTCATCGGGGGTGTTTTCGGTGCTGACGCCGAGCCGGTAATAAGGGAGCGTGCCGCACGAAATGAGATTCGTCAAAAGAAAATCCGTCGGCTTGAAACAGTAATTGGACGGATCCGACGGGTCAAGTTTTTCCAGCGGAAAAACACAAACCGTATCCACCACGCGCTCGCCGGGATTGAAAAGCACCTGATCGTGCGTGCGCGACATCGAAAAATGCAACTTTTTGAAGAGATCGTTACCCTTGTGATAATTGCCCATTTCACTGATATTCGGCATATATCCGCTACCGTGAAGGCGGCTTTTTATCCTGCCGACGCTTTCGCCGAAATCAACGGACAGATCCATTGCGAAAAGACATTGCCCCGCCATGAGCAAACTCAACAGATGCCGCGGTTTGCCGAAATTCATTTTTCAACTCCGTATATCTAATGCTTTTTTTCAAATGCCGCAGGAACTTTGAAATCGTCGCTTTGCGTCGCAAAGGTCGGTCGCGGCGACGGCGGATTGCTGTGGGCGTTGTTGACGAACCAGGTGATTTTCTTTGGGCATTTCAAATTGTGATACATCCGGGCGACACCCGACGGCGGACAGATGAAATCGCCCAGCCCCGCCCGCGTGATCTCCACCGGGCACTTGATGCGTTTGGCGAAATTCGCCGCGTCGAAGTAACGTGCGCCTTCCGTATAGGTGACGCCCCAGGTTTTCGGCATGAAGCCCAGCGTTTCACTGCCTAAATTACAGCACCAGGGGATGTACGGCTGACAGAAACTGACTTTATCGTCCAGCCCCGCCGCCCAGAGCGACTGCAAACCGCCCTGACTGCCGCCGGAAACCATCAGGTCTTTGCCGTTCCATTCCGGAAGAGTGCGAACGAATTCCAACGCGCGCAAAACGCGAAGCGCCATACCGCAGAAATAGGCGTTTTCAGGATCCGCCGTATCGTCAAGCGCATAGCGGTTGAGCTTGTGGGCAAGTTCCTTGATGCTTTCGCGCGTCTGGGCAAGCGGCATCCCGTGCGCGTTGATCTCAAAGAAAATGCATCCTTTCTGCGGGAAAGCGCAACTGGGCATATGCACGCCGTACCCCTGAAACGCGACATTGGCGGGCAGCGTTTTCGCCTTGGCGTCGCGCGGAACGACGAGAAATCCCGTGACGGGCGCGTTGCCGGGAGCCGGGATGGTCACTTCAAAGGAGCGGAAGTTTTCCGGATCCCGTCCGGCGATCTCCTTGAATTCCGGTTTCAGCGGCACGGCGGCAAGGCGCGCTTTCTGCTTCGCCCAAAAAGCGTCGAAATCCTCCGGTTCGGCGATTTGGGAGATTTTTTCCTCGTCCGCGCCCGCGCAACTGTCAAATTTCCCCGCTCCGAGAAAAAGTTTGCCGTCGGCGTCGTGCAACGTGAAGGTCAACCGGACAAATCCGGGCGTATCCAGTGTCGTCGTAACTTTGACCGGGTTTCCTGTGAGTTTGACGATGCCTTCCGATTTTTTGCCGTCGTCGCCCGCAAGCGTATAAAAAAGTTGTCCTTCCCGGATCGGTTTGTCATCAAGCGTGGGATGAATGGAAAAGACGATTGCTTCTTTGCAATGATACGCGCCGAAAGGGGCGCGTTCCGTCATGCAGTTGAATTTGACTTCGCCGGAATGCCGGACTCCATTTCGGGTGCAGAGCCGCTGATATTTTTCCGGCATCGAGTCGTCGGGAAGCGGAGGAACTTTCCCCTTGACCAGCAAAAGCGCGTCGGCGCGGACATTGGCGCCGGTGGATTGCAACATGATCTCATGTGCGCCGCGCGTAAGGTGAGAGGAGCCGAGTTTGCACCACTCCAACGCCGGACGCACCGCCCCGGGCGCATCGCCGCCGGAACCGATTTTTTTGCGGTCGACAAGACAGTCCAACGTCCGCTGATTGTCTCCGAAACTCACGTCCCGCAGAAAGAAGGTGTAGTCTCCCTCTTCCGGGATCTCATAGACGCCTTTGGCGAAAATGTTCGTGCCGGCGGCGCGGATCAGCGCGTTGCCGGAGCAATCCCCCCGCTCCGTCTCGAACGAACCGAGGTCATCCATTTCCTCGGCTTCGATGAGATAACTTTGCGAACCCGGACAGCCGCACCCCGAAACCGCGAGCGCAACGAAAAAAAGAAGCGCGTTTTTCCAAGTCATCATCCGAACCTTCATTGTCCTTGTTTCCCGTAACAAACATCCTCGCTTAATAGACACCGCCGGAAAACGTTTTTCAAGCGGCGGGGGGAGATTTTTGCGTGCTGATCCGCCGCATCGCCGGCGATCCTTTTTCCCGTCGTGTTTATTTTTTCGGGTGGCATAACCCGTTTTGAATAAAGTCAACATGGATGAAACGGACGATGAAAACAGTTCCGTGAGAAAACGGCGTCCTGTTGTCGCGTATCAAAGATGAAAAAATTCCTTTTGAACTTTACAACGCCTTGCAGACAGGGTATATTAAGACGTCGTGTCGCACGGAGTCCGATGACGGTTCATTTTGGGATCGTCGCCGTGTCCGAATCAACACCCTGATCTTTGTGGAGGATCAATGCCGATGAAACACCTGCTGTCAACCGTTTTTTTTCTGATCGCGACGGCGTTGTTCGCCGATGCCCCGTACAAAGCGCCGTTTCACGTCGAACAACGGACGATCCTTGACGCTGAAAATCGTGAAGTGCGGTTGTGGGGCGTCAATTACTATGCGCCGTTCAACCACAACTTTTTCAATCTGGAAGAACTCGGCGTTTTGCACGAACAGGCGATCGACCGCGATCTCGATCATTTCAAATTGCTCGGGGTCAATATGATCCGCATGCACTTGTATGAACGCGAGATCACCGATCCCTTCGGCAATCTGGTGGAAAACCGCAATCTTGAAGTTTTCGACTACCTCGTCGACCGCTGTGAAAAAGAGGGGATTTTTTTGATGATTTCCCCCATCACCTGGTGGAATACGATCGCCAATATGAAAGTCCAGGACGAGCAGTACAGTTACTGGCATGTGAGTTCGCAAAGGGCCTTCGGGTTCACGAATTTCCACTCGATCGACGCGATGATCTGGGATCAGGACGCGATCGACGCGCAGGTGCGCTATATGGAAGGACTTTTTCAGCACAAAAACCGCTATTCCGGCAAACCGCTTTGTCAATACCGCAACATCGTCGCCGTGGAACTTTGCAACGAGCCGATCTATCCCCGGTGGGATTTCACCTTCCCCGAGCCGCCTGATCTTGTGATCAATCAGGTGAATGCCTCGTTTTCGCACGGCGCGGAACGGCAGAAATTCATCAATTTGTGGAAAAAATTCCGCGCCGGGACCCCGGCGGACATCGGTGATGCCGATTGTTTCAAGGAATTCAGCGCCCGGGTCATGGACAACTACTTCTCGACGTTGCGCAAGGTCGTGGACCGGAATTTCGGACGGAACATTTTGAATACGCAATTTTGCAGTTACAACGGGGTCATGCCCGCCGATCTGCAGGAAGCGTTTGACCGCGCCAAAGTCGATGTGGCATCCGCTCCGACCTATTGCCCGGAGGGGGTTTTCGACGCCGTCAACAATGACGGACTGGAATTTCTGCCGCATGTGCAACACTACTTTGACCGTCTGGACCGCTTCCCCGCGGGGAAGCAACCGCTGGTGATCTACGAGTTCGACGCCGTCGGCACGACGGTCGGATACCCGATCGCCGCCATCGCGGCGCAGTACGCGAAACATCACATCCAGATCGCCAACCACTTCACCTATACGCCTTACGATGTGGCGGCGTGGAATCCGGGCTGGCTGGTCCATTTTATGAATATCGCGCACACGCCCGCCAAAGCGCTGGGCTTTGCGATCGGCGGTGAGATTTTCCGCCGTTTCGGTCCCGGAATGAAGTTTGAAATGCTGCCGGGCAAGTGGGTCGGGGACAACTGGGAAATCGAACACAAAGGCGACCGTGTGATTTTCAAAACGGACGACTTTTTCGGCTACACCGTTGCCAATGACTGGGAGTTGCCGGACATCGCAACGCTCCGGCGTGTCGCCGGACGTTTTTCGTCGCGCTTCGCCGAATCCGACGGAAACGGCGCTTACTTTTTGGAAAAGACCGGCGACGGACAATGGAAACTCACGATCTTTCCCGAACAAAAAC
>JAKSOG010000005.1 GCA_024405715.1 Victivallaceae bacterium
CCCGTCAAGCGCGATGATATCGCGTTCGACTTTCATTCCGCCGGGCGCCGCCAGATCGGAAAGATCGTCCCAGCGGGGAATATCGTCCATACCGCTGCCCCACATATCGGTGAAAAAAAGTCCGTCGGGGCGGCGGTAATGCGTAAAATTCCACTCGAACTGCCGGACAAGCGACGGAAAAACTTTTTGCAGACGTCCGGGGGAATGCCCCGTCCGGTCAAGTTCCAGTTCCGCCCATCCGAGAAGCGGCGGCGCGAACGCCGTGCCGTAACGCTTGCCCCACAAATTGCGGCCGTCGGGCAGATACTGCCGTCCGATGAAGCCGTCTTCATCCTGAAAGCGGTAAAAATTGTCGAGCGAATTTTCGACGCAAAATTCTTCCGGGAAATATTTCGCCCATTGCACGGAAAAAGCCGTGTCCCACAAAAAAATGTCGGTGAAACCGCCCCCCGTGCCGATGCGGGGCGCGAGCGCATTCCCGCGGCATTCGGAAACGAGTTTCCGGCGGGCGATCTCCAATGTTTTTTCGATCAGGACATCGGGTGAAATCATTCTGCGAGCCCTTCGGAAATGCCGAGCGCGACGATCCCGGCGACGACGACGGCGATGCAAGCATACTGCGACGGACGCAGTTTTTCCTTGAGCCAGAAACGTGAAAGCAAAATCGAAATGATGCAATAACTGGAAATCAGCGGCGCCACCAGCAGCGGCCGCCGGGCAAGCGCGTAGATGTAACATATGTAGGCGGCCGTTTCGCAGACGCCCGCCGCGATCTTCGGCTCTTCGCCGCGTTGAAAGATCCGGTAGAAATGCCCTTTCGCCGCCATAAAAATGTACGCCGCGACGCCGACGGTGAAAAACATCAGACAGTAACAGCGGAAAAGGTCGATCTCGCCGACGCCTTCGGAAAGACGGTCGTCGAGCATAATGCTCCCGACCACGGTGTCGATCGTGTCGCCCATACAGAAAATCAGCGGGAAGATCAACGCCAGCGCGCCGTAACGGTAACGGGTGTCTTCGTTTTTCAGCTGTTCGTTGTTGCGGAAAAGTTTCTGCTGAACGACGGCGAGAAGCGTCATCCCGGTGATGATGGCGGCGCTGCCCGCAATGTCCAGCGGAGAAAGCTCCTCGCTTACGGAAGAGATCCTGCCCGTCGCAAGATAATAGACGATCAGAAAGATCATCGGGAAAGCGCCGGAGGCATTCTCCACCGGAGACATGATCGACATTTCCAAGTAGCGCAATCCGATGTTGCTCAAAATCATCGTCAGCGCATAGGCAAGCGGAATGAAAAGAAGCATCCAATGGGAAACGACCAACTCGCAAAGCGGCGCACCGCTTTCGGAAAGATACCGCAACAGCGGCAAAGCCGCCCCCATCAACAGTCCGAGCCAGACGGCGATCTTGTATTGCAAAAACGCATCGTCGTACCGCGCGCTTTTTTTGAGGAAAATATCTTCGACTCCCCAGCCGAGCATCGCCGCCAAAGTCAAACCGAACCAGAACATCGTGTACCGTCCTTGTTTACATGGCGATAATATAGCCCCGCGCAAAGCGTTTTTACAGTTTTTTTCGCACGGGAACGCCGCTTTTGCGGAAAATTCCCGGCGACGCGCCGAAATATTTTTTGAAGACGGCGGAAAAATAAAAACGGTCGCGGAAGCCGAGCCGGAAGGCGATCTCTTTGATCGGCATTTCCGTCGTCAGCAAATAATTCCGTGCAACTTCCATACGGCGGCGAAGCATCTCGCGCCCGAAGGATCGTCCGCAATACCGCAGAAACAAACGGTGCAGCGTCGAAACGCTCACATGCAAAACTTCCGCCCACTTTTCGGGCGGAACCGATGCGGCGGGATCCCGTTCAAACGCGGTGAAAATTTCCCGCAGAACGCGGGGCGGTTGCGGGGATGCCGGAGCGGGGATCTCCCGCGCCGCTTCCAGCAGAAGCCGAAATGCGACCGATGCCGTTTCGGCGGCGCTCCGTCCCGTCCGCAGGGAATTTTCGATCTCGGCGAAAAGTTGCCCGATCTTTTCCGGTTCCGCCGGACGCAGAAACGACACCCCGGCAAGATGCAGATTTTCCAGAAAGGCGTCAAGCATCGTCCCTTCGAGGATGACCGTCCGTTTGCGGGCGTTTTCCGAAGCGCACAGCATCCCGCTCGCGACGCCGCGTCGGACGAAAAACAACGTGCCGGGAACGCCCGCGTACCGGACGTTTTCCTCCTCGAAAACAAATTCCCCGTCGGTAACGAATTCCAGCGAAAACGTATCCGAAAACTCCCGGAAACGGCAACACCCCGCCCGCCATTGTCCCCATCCCGCGGAAACGACTTCCAGCGGCAGGGACTCCTTTTTCGCACGGTGCGCGAAATTGTGGCGCGGAAAACCTCCGGCGCCGAGACCGCTCACCGTGCTGCGCCCGTTGGAGATCAACCGTTTCGCGCGCGCCTTGCGACGGGCGAAAGCATCGTTTTTTTCACATATCATTTGACAAAAAATTATATATTTTCATCTGAAAACAGCGTTGTTTTATCCATTTTTGATGATATAATATACCACACATTGAAAAGAAAAACAATCGACGGAGAACGGAATGATGATGTGCGATGAACGATTGCTCAACGGCGGGCAACTTTTCGCTTTTTCGGCGGCGGACGGCGTCACCGATCACACCGACGGACTGGTCGGACGCATCCGCGCCGACATCCTTGAACTGAAACTGCCCTGCGACGGCGGCGCGCTGATTTTCCCCGGAACGCTCGACGGCGTCTACGGAGATTGTTTCACCGCCGGACAAACACGCGGCGTCCTCGCCGACGCGCACCATCTTTTGATCGAAGGCGATTTCACCCCCGTCGGAGTGCCCGGATCTTACACGCTCAAAATCCGCGGCGGACGCGCGATCCTCGCGGTCGGAAAATTTTTCGACGAAACATGGTTCGACGCCGATTTCGACGCGCTGTTTGCCGCCCGCAGGAAGTGGCTCGACGCGATCGATACGCACGACAACGCCGTTCTGAAACGGGCGTTTTCACAGTTGAAGACCCAGATCTGTTCGCCGATCCCGACCGTTTCGCACGTCTGGACGACGCCCGACCGCTGGCCGCACCGCAATCTGTGGCTGTGGGACAGCGTTTTTCACGCGATCGGCTTGCGGCACGTCGATCCCGCGCTCGCCAAAGAGGCGATCCGCGCGGTCTTTTGCGCGCAGGACAAAACCAGCGGGTTCATCCCTCATATGACGACGGCGGACGGTTTCAGCAAAATCACCCAGCCGCCCGTCCTCGGATACGGCATCGCCAAGATCCTCGAAAAAGACGACGACACGGATTTCCTCGCCGAAGTCTATCCGCGCAACCGCGCTTTTCTCGACTGGTGCGCCGCGTTCCGCGATCTCGACGGCGACGGACTTCTCGAATACGCCGTCGCCGACCGCCCCTTCTGCCGCTGCGACGAAAGCGGAATGGACAATTCCCCCCGCTTCGACGCGCCGGGACGGCTCGCCGCCGTCGATTTCAATGCTTTCTACGCGCGGGAATGTCAACTTATGGCGCGTTTCGCCCGCCGCCTCGGTCTTGCCGATGACGCCGGGGAATACGAAGTGCGCGCGGAAAAGATCAATGAACTCATCAACCGGCGGCTGTGGAATGAAACTGCAGGGCTTTATTGCGATTTCGACACGACGGAGCAAAAACCGTCGGATGTTCTTTCGTCGGCGGGATTTCTGCCGCTGGTTTCGGGCGCGCCCGACGCCGCGAAGACCGCCCGGATGGCGGCGCTTCTCGACGACCCCCGGAAATTCGGCACCCCGTTGCCGCTGCCTTCCGTCGCGCGCGATTCTGAAAAATACGTTCCGGATATGTGGCGCGGCCCTGTCTGGATCAACATCAACTACATGGTCGCCGAAGGATTCGCCGATCGCGGATATGAAAACACGGCGCGCCGCATCGTTTCCGCCACGCGGAACGCCATCGAAAAATATTTCCGGCTCTACGGTTCGTTTTATGAATACTACGACGCCGATGACCAAATCCCGCCGCAGAAACTTTTGCGCAAAGGGAGCAACGACGCTTTTTCCGTCTTTCATCAGCCGTTGCGCGACTACGGATGGACCGCCGCGCTGTACGCCGACATCTGTTTTCAAAAATGAGAGATACCGCGATGAAAAATCGCGCCGCAAGGTTGCAAACCGGGGTTTCTCTGCGTATAGTATGAAAAAAACATCGGAAAAGCGGCGATGGCGGAAAAAAACAGGAATTTCATACGTTCGGCGGCATTCTGCAGGATCTATACCGCAAGCGTGACCGCGTCCGCGCTCGCGGCGGCGGGGATTTTTCTCGCCGTGACGCCGGGCAATCCCGACAACGCGGTCAGCATACCGTGGACGATCGCCGCCGACTGCTTTTTGCCGCTTCTTCTGCTCGGATGCGCCGCGAAATTTTCGTCCCGCGTCTGCGCGGCGGCGGCGGTGCTCGCGGCATTGCTGGAAATGACGTTGCGCATCGGCGCTTTTGCCATCTACCGGGAAACGTTTATGCCGCTCTCGTATTCGACGCTCGCGCTGCTTGCCGAACATACCGACCATACCGCGCTTTGCGTCTTTTTCGGCAAACACTATTTGTGGTGGCTGATCCCCGCGCTCGCCGCATCGGGAGCGTTTCTCTGGATGAGCGCGCGCATCGCATGGCAAAGCGATTTCGCCGGATTTTTCCGGGAACATCTTCCCGTCCGGCTGTTTTTCGCCGCCGGACTCGCCGTCGCCCTCGCGGGGAACGTCGGTTATTGGCATACGCTCCGGCTGAACAACGGCGCGTTTTACACCGGGATTTCCGTACGTCCGCTCCTCTTTTTCGGTGCGGAAGCCGTC
Source organism: Victivallaceae bacterium (assembly GCA_024405715.1). Taxonomy (GTDB): domain Bacteria; phylum Verrucomicrobiota; class Lentisphaeria; order Victivallales; family Victivallaceae; genus UBA1784. The sequence goes on from JAKSOG010000005.1 coordinate 4,868, forward strand.
AACCGGACGACGCGCGCGCTTTTCACCGGCCACGGCGACGGCGCCCCCGGCTATTTTCCCGGGAAACTCGGCGACGCGGAAAAAGAACTTCTCCACCGGAGCGGCATCTACCGCGCCCCCGCCGAACGCGACCGGTTCCGGGAAAAAGTTTCCCGTTTCGACCGCATCATCATCATCGCCGTCGAATCGCTCGATCTCGATTTTATCGGCGCCGCCAATCCCGCGATGCCTTCCGGCATCACTCCGGTGCTTGACGGCCTTTTCGCCCGTTACCCGCGGCTCGTACACTATTATTGCGGCGGACAACCGACTTCCTGGGGATTGAATTCATTGCTCGCATCGCGGCTTGATTATCAGCGCGACGTCCAGTCTCACCGAAACGCTTCCCTCGTTTCCGTCGCCCGGGAAAAAGGATTCGACACCGCGTACTATTCCAGTTGCCGCGGTTCCTTCGGCGACAACCGCGCCCGCTACAAAAAACTTTTCCGCTTCGACGAACTCTTTTTCATGGAAGACTGGGTGAAAAAGCATCCCGGCTCGACCCGTTCCGAATGGGGCATCACCGACCGGGATCTGTTGCATTTTACCATTGATGAACTGAAAAAGAAAAAAGGCCGGAAATTTCTCGCCGTCATCAGTACGATGGACACCCATCCGCTTTATCATTCCGATATTCCCTTCGGCAACGGGCAGGATCCTTTTTTGGATGCTCTGCACAGTACCGACCGCAACCTCGGAGTTTTCCTCGATGCCGTGATGCGCGATCCCGACCTCTATGACGAACGCACCCTCGTCATCGTCACCGCCGACCATACCGCGACCCACGGCAGAAATTTTCTGAAACGCAAAAAGTTTTCCCCCGAAAAGATCCCCCTCGTTTTCATCACCCCGGATCCCGCGCCTTTCCTCGAAATCCCGCAAGATGCGTTTGCTTCCAGCATTGACTTCGCCCCCACCGTCGTCCATCTGCTCGGTGAAAAGATCCCCGATACCTTTATGGGGCAGGATCTGCGTATGCCCCGCAACGCCGCTTTGAGCCGCAACCTCGACGACCAGCTCCTCGTCCGTTCCAACGGCGAAGAAAAAATCATCCATCTCGGAGCCCCTCCCCCGCAAAATCCCGAATCGCACGCGCTTTACGATTACTTTTACTCGTTTTACGAACGGTAGGCAAAAAGCATAACCTTTGTTTTTTTCCTCAAAGGAAGTTCTTTCGACGCCGAAGGACACTTGCTTTGCCCGGAGTTTTGCGTCGGCGGAATCTCGATCGTGCCGGATAACGGACTCGAACGGACGGTAACGGACTTCAACGACCCCCCCCTGACGCACGACGACAGCCGATGCATTTTCGACGCCGAAACGCTGAAAGCATAAGACAAAATAACGGTGGAAGACGCGGAAACATCGTTTTTCCGTTTTGATTTTTCCCGAACCGGCGATTATATTACCGCATACCCCCCGAAAGAATTCCTGTACAACCGGTTCGATTCGTCGAATGTCGCGTCAGTCTGTCGGCTTTCGAGAGGGTCTTTTTTTGCACGCCTGACAAGCCGCTTCTTTGCGGCAATCGGGGATTCTGTACGCCCGTATTCTTACCAACGTAAATGGCGGAGAGAGAGGGATTCGACGGCGCGGAGCGACGAGCGCGAGCGAAGCGAGGGCAACCCTTCTCAAAGAATCGCCGCTGTCCGCCGAAAGGCGGAGAGCGCGTCAGCGCGGAAAGCAAAAAGCCGGGAACTGAATTTTCAATTCAAGTTTCCGGCTCTTTTGCGATAAGCGGGAATTCTGTACGCCCGTATTCTTACTAACGCAAATGGCGGAGAGAGAGGGATTCGAACCCTCGATACCCGTGAGGGTATAACGATTTTCGAGACCGTCGCCTTCGACCGCTCAGCCATCTCTCCGCTGAACGGGGATTAATATAGCGCGCGTTTCGGGGAAAATCAAATCCCGTGGGGGAAAAACTCGTTGGAAACTTGGTGAAAAAAGATGAAGAAAGTTTGAAAAGGTTTTGTCGGGATGCTACTGTATAAAAAAGTTTGATCGCGGGCTTGGTACGCGCGCGCGAAAAGCGGTGCAAAAGGGGGATTTTCGGAGTGATGAAAGAGTTGGAATTTTACAATACGTTGGAGCATCGCCAGATGGCGTTCCGGTCGATCGAACCGGGGAAAGTCGGGATGTACACCTGCGGACCGACGGTATACAATTACGCGCACATCGGGAATTTCCGGGCGTACGCATTCGAGGACATTTTGCGGCGGACGCTGGAATACTTCGGATATGAAGTGAAGCAGGTGATGAATTTGACGGACGTGGACGACAAAACGATCCGCGATTCGCGGAAAGCGGGGATCCCGTTGCGGGAATTCACGCAAAAGTACAAGGATGCGTTTTTCGCGGACATAAAATTCCTGAACATTGAACCGGCGGCGGTTTATCCGGCGGCGACGGATCACATTGCGGAAATGATCGCGTTGATCCAGAAACTTTTCGATCGGGGGCTGGCATATCAGGCGGAAGACAAATCGGTTTATTTCGCGATCGACAAATTTCCGGATTACGGGAAACTGGCGCGCATCGACCGGGACAATCAGCGCCCGGGGGTGCGGATCAACGCCGACGAATATGCGAAAGACTCGGTGGCGGATTTCGCTTTGTGGAAAGCGTGGGACGAAAACGACGGAGATGTCGCGTGGGATTCTCCGTGGGGCAAAGGGCGTCCGGGCTGGCATATCGAATGCAGTGCGATGTCGAGCAAATATCTCGGTGAATCGTTCGATGTGCATACGGGCGGGATCGACAATATGTTTCCGCACCACGAGGACGAGATCGCGCAGAGCGAAGGCGCCAGCGGCAGGAAGTGGGTGAATTTCTGGTTGCATTGCGAACATCTGATGGTCGACGGCGCGAAAATGTCGAAAAGTCTCGGCAATTTCTATACGTTGCGCGATTTGCAGGCGAAAAACTGGACGGGGCGCGAGATCCGTTTCGTATTGATCGGCGCGCATTACCGGAAAAAGCTGAATTTCACGTTGGACTCGCTGGCGCAGGCGCGGGAAACGCTCCGGCGTTTCGATGCCCTTTTCGTCCGGTTGAAAAAAGCGCAGGGCGCGTCCGACGGCGAAGAAATCGCCGAATTGCTCGCTTCGGCGGAGATCCGCTTCCGCGATGCGCTGGCGGACGATCTCAACATCGCGGGCGCGCTTGCCGTGTTGCACGATTTAATGCGCGGCGCCAACAAATTATGCGACGAGGGGAAACTTTCGGGCGCGGGTGCGGAAAAGATCCTCGCGCTTTTCCGTAAATTCGACCGGGTCTGCGGTTGCTTCGACGTCGATGCGGCGCAGGCCGGTCCCGGAGAAGAGATCCCGGCGGAAATCACGCAACTTGCCGAAGAGCGCGTTGCGGCGCGCAAAGCGAAAAACTTCGCCGAAAGCGACCGATTGCGCGACGAGATCGCCAAGCGCGGGTTCGCGATCAAAGATTTGCCCGGCAACACATACGAAATCAAAAAAATCTGACCTTACGCGGTAGAAAGGAATACGATCTATGCAGGATTCCGATTATCTGGAATTGAACGCGTTCGCGCAACTTTTGCAGGCGGAATCGCTCGCCACGGCCGACGACTGCGACGCGCTGGTCGCGGAACTCGGCGACGGCGTTTCGCTGGAAAGTTTCGCGCAACTGGTGATCGAGCGGCTCTGCGAAGGGCAAAGCGAGGAAACCGCGCAGGCGGTATTGGAAAAGATCCAGTCTCTGGCGCAGGAGGCGATCACGCAGGCGGCGGCGCAAACGGAAGCACCGCCCGCGACGCCGGGGGATTACACGGCGTTGCCGTCTTTCGCCGATCTGCCGTCGTTGAGCGACGAGGAAGCCGCCGAGCGGATGAAGTTTTTGCTCTCGTCGCTTAAATCGCTCGGGTGCAGCGACTTCCACATCGCGGCTGGCGCACCGCCTTTCGTGCGGCGGCAGCTGGAAATCGAACGCATCGACAGTTACGTTCTGACGGCGGACGACGCGCAAAAACTCAATTTCGCACTGCTGACAAACGAGCAGAAACGGGAAATGACCGAACACCACGACCTCGGATACGCCCTGGCGCTGGGCGACTCTCGTTTCCGCGTGGCGCTGATGGACACCAAAAACGGCATTGCGGGCAGTTACCGGCTCGTCCCCGATTCGATCTCGACGCTCGAAGAACTCGGTTTCCTGCCGGACGACGCGGTCTATCTGCGCCGGTTGCTGGATTACAACAACGGATTGATCCTCGTTACGGGACCGCTCGGTGCGGGCAAAACGACGACGCTCGGCGCGATGACCGACATCGTCAACGAAAAACGCCGCGATCACATCATTTCGATCGAAGACCCGATCGAGATCGTCCAGCAGTCGTCATCGGCGAAATGCGCGACCTCGACACGCTCGAAAACGCGATCACCGCTTCGGAAACGGGGCATTTGGTGATCGGGACTTTGCATACGAGCGACGCGCCCAATACGATGAACCGTCTGCTCGACGTTTTCCCGCCGTCGCAACAGCCGCAGATCCGGGCGATGACGGCGGTCAGTCTGCGCGGGATCGTCTGCCAGAAACGGATCCCCGACGGAATGGGCGGAGCCGTCCTGATCTACGAGATATTGCTCAATACGATGGCGGTTTCCAATCTGATTTCCGAAGGGAAAAGTTGTCAACTCAAATCGACGCCGGCGGTTTACCACAAACAGGGGATGTGTACGTTCGACCAGTGCATTCTGGAAAAATTCCAGCTCGGACTCCTGACCCGCGACGCGGCGCTGCCTTATATGAACGATCCGGCGGTGATTTCCCAGCTTAACAGCATCTGGGCGATCGCCGAGGGCAAAAAAACACGGTAACCGAAAGAGACGGACAATGACTCAAGAACCTAAAATCAATGCGTATCTGCGGCAGATGCTGTCGCTCGGCGGTTCCGATTTGCATCTTTCGATCGACTTTCCCGCCAAAGCGCGGGTACACGGGCAGTTGCAAACGCTCGACGATCATGTGCTCGACGCCGGAGAAATGGAATCATTGCTGAAAGAGATCTGTCTTCCTGAAAAACGCTGGCAGGACTTTCTTGAAAAACGCGATCTTGACTTCGCGCACGAGATCCCGGATCTGGCGCGGTTCCGGTGCAATTATTTCTACAATTTCCACGGGATGGGATGCGTTTTGCGGCAGATCCCCAACCGGATCCAGACGATCGACGAATTGCATTTGCCGCAAGTGCTGAAAGAGATCTGTCAGCTCAAAAGCGGACTCGTCCTCGTGACGGGGCCGACCGGGAGCGGCAAATCGACGACGCTCGCGGCGATGCTCGATTACATCAATGCGCATTACAGCCGGCATATCATCACGATCGAAGACCCGATCGAATTCGTCCATCAGGATCAGTACAGCACGATCGTCCACCGTGAAGTGGGCATTCACGCCGAATCGTTTCCGTCGGCGTTGCGGGGGGCGATGCGTTCCGACCCCGACATTCTGCTCATCGGCGAAATGCGCGACAACGAAACGATCCGGCTCGGACTCACCTGCGCGACGATGGGGATGCTGGTCTTCGCGACACTGCACACCAACAACGCCCCAAAAACGATCGACCGTGTGATCGATGCGTTTCCGGCGGACGAGCAGGCGCAAATCCGGACGATGCTCGCCGAATGGCTGCAGGGGATCGTATCGCAGTTGCTCTGCCGGACGCTCGCAGGCGGGCGCGTCGCCGTTCACGAAGTTCTGCTCTGGTCGGACGCTTTGCCGAATACGATCCGCACGGGGCAGATCTCGGGCATCCGCACGATCATCGACGCGGGCGGCGGCAGGGGAATGTGTTCGATGGACAATTCGATCGACGAGCAATACCGCGCGGGCGTGATCTCGGCGGAAGAAGCCTATATGAAAGCTTCCGACAAAAGCCGTTTCCTCGATGCGATGCAACAGGAGGAAAAGGCAAAACTCGCCGCCGCCAAAGGGCGCGGATGACGCCGTTTCCGAAATGCCGGAAGAATTGAAAATCGTACGGGCGCTCGCCGATATTTTCGGCGGCGGCCGGGATTTGCGCATCGGCATCGGCGACGACTGCGCCGAGATCGGCGTGTCAAAAAACGCATTGCTCGTCGCCGCCGATCAGGTCATCGAAAACATCCACTACGACAGCCGGACCGCCGCATACGCCGCCGGACAAAAGTTGCTTCTCCGCAACGTCAGCGATGTCGCGGCGATGGGCGGTACGCCGCGGTGGGCGGTTCTGACGGTCGCAGTCGGGAAACACGACGCGCAATACGTCCTTGATTTCTGCCGCGGCGTCGCCGGGGCGGGGAAACAATGGGGCGTCACGGTCGTCGGCGGCGATACGGCGGCGTTGCCGCAAGCGGGTTGCGTCGCGACGCTGACGATTTTGGGCGAAGCATCTTCCTCCGGGAGCGTGACGCGCTCCGGCGCGCGCGCCGGAGATTTTCTGTATGTGACGGGAAAGATCGGCGGGTCGTTCGCTTCCGGACGGCACCTTGATTTCACGCCCCGTCTGAAAGAAGGCCGATTTCTCGCCGATCACCGGCTGGCGTCGGCGATGCTCGATGTCAGCGACGGACTTCTGCTTGATGCGTCACGGCTGGCGCAAGCTTCGGGTGTCGCGCTTGAGATCGAACCGGAAAAAGTCCCGCTCCACGCCGACGCCTCCGCGCCCGGGGCATGGAGCGACGGCGAAGATTACGAATTGCTTTTCACTTCGCCGAAGCCGTTGGAAACCGTTTGGCCGGAGGACTTCGCCCCGTTGTGCCGCTGGGGGCGTTGCGTCGAGGGCGACGGAGAATTGCTGAATCCCGGCGGAAGCCGGTTCATATGCGGGAAACTCGGTTATGAACATTGAAACATTGATCACCCGTTCGGAAGCGGAAACCGAAACGCTCGGGCGTCGGCTCGCTTCGCAACTGCCGCGCGGCACGGTCGTGTCGCTGCGCGGGAACCTCGGCGCCGGAAAAACGGTTTTCGCACGCGGATTCGCGCGCGGTCTCGGCATCACGGAAACGGTTTCCAGCCCCACTTACACGATCGTACAGGAATACGATCTGCCCGAAAGCGGACGGCTGTACCATCTTGACCTCTACCGCATCAGCGGCGTCGCCGCCGCGCTTGATTTCGGCGTCGATGAATTTCTCGGCGACAAAAAGTCGATCGCGCTGGTCGAATGGCCCGAAAGGATCGAATCGCTGATCCCTGAAGACGCCGTTTCCGTGGAGATCCGCCATCTCGGCGAAAACGAAAGAGAGATTTATGTGCGGCGACCGTGAAAAAAACGACCTGTCCCTGACAACGGCGCTCGGCGCGGTCGCATTGACGTTTTGCATCACGTTTGTAATCGCGCCGCTCGTCGCGCCCCGCGGAGAAATGCCGCTGTGGCGCTGGATCGCCGGGATCGCCCTGCCCCCCGTCTTTCTGGCGGCGGCGTTGCCCGCGCTTTTTCATTTCCGCGGCGACGAAACAAAAATCACAAGACCGCTCCGACGCGAATGGCTTGTCATCGCGGGGGGAATTGTGTTCGCCCTCTCGGCGCCGCAACTCGCGACCGGAATATGGTTGCAGACGTTGAAGCACTTTCATTGGGCAGTTCCTGCGGAACAACCTCTGATGGAACTGGCGCGCACGCAGGATCTGCCCCGTTATCTGACCCTAATGCTGACGTGCGTATTTTTCGTTCCCGTGGCGGAGGAACTTTGTTTCCGGCGGAGCATTTTTTCCCTGTTCCGGGGATGCGGGGATGTCGCCGCATCCGTGGCGGCTTCCGCCGTTTTCAGCGCGGCGCATTGTTTCGTGGCGGGGATCCCGGGGCTTTTCGTACTCGGAATGATCCTGCAATGGGTTTTTATCCGGACGAAAAACCTCGCGGCTGCCGTCATCGTTCACGCGATTTTCAATCTGACGGCGCTGTTGATGGTCCGCATTCTGCGCTGAAGCGGCGCGGCGTTATTTTTTCCGCACGATCTTGCCGCCGATGATGACGAGATTGCGGCGTTTGTAGGTGGGAACGTCGAGGTCTTCGCTGTTCCACATCACGGGGAGCGTACCTTCCATCACGCCCTTGCGGTTGTCGTCAAAGGTGAATACCCCTTGGATCGTGTCGCCGCCTCCGTTGCGGTCGACGCGCTTTTTGCGCCCGCGCGACAACCTCGACGGCTCTTCCAACAGCGCGCGTTCTTCCTCGCGGGAGTCGAAGGAAACGCACAGAAGCGAGATCTGCAACAAATTCCGCCACTCTTCGGAAGTCGCGGCGCCGACGATCACTTCGGCGTCGTCCGGCAGATATTTGCCGGCAAGTTCAAGCGCGCGCTTGGCATCCTGCAAATTCAATTCGGGACCGCCGAGCACGGTGATGATCGCGGCATCGGCTTTCGTCCGGTTCTGCGGATCGCCGAGCAACGGCGAATGCAGCAGATTTTCCAACGCGGTATTGATGCAGTCGTTGCCGCACTCTTCGCGCCGGGCGACGCCGACACCGATCGCGCAACGGCTCGGTCCGCGTTTCAACAGCCGTTCGAAATCGCCGAAAGAAGTGCAGAACAAATTTCCGGACGTGAGGATCCCCGTCAACGCGATGACGGTGCGCGCCATTTCTCCATCCGCGAGCCGGAACGCATCGGCAAGCGGCGTTTCTCCGGGCAACGCGGCGAGAAGAAGATCGTTTTGCAACGTCACCACCGCGTCGGCGGCACTGAAAATGTTTTCATTCAGCGCCTTTTCCGCCTGTGCGATCCGGTGGGGTCTTTCCATCAGGAAGGGCAGCGTCAAAACGCAGAACGTCGGCAGATGCAATTTCGCGGCTTCGCTCAAAACGACGGGGATCCCGCCCGAAGCGGTCCCTCCGCCCAATCCGCCGATGACGACGACGAGCGCCCCGTCTTTAAGCATCGCGGAAATCGCACTTCGCTCGTGCGCGACCGCGCGCTGGCCGTCGAGCACGTTGCCGCCGCATCCGCGTCCGTTGCGCCACAACTCGGCGGCGAGCAAGGTTTTTTCCGGCGGGAGCCGGGTCGATCTCAGCGCGCTCCGGTCGGTATCGAGCGCCCGCATATCCAGTTTTGCGGCTTCCGGCATTTTTTGCATTTCCGCAAGGATCCGGCAACCGGCGCCGCCGACGGCGAGAACGATGATCGGTTTTTCCATCGCAAGACCTACCTTTTCCCGCCGAAAACGTCGCCGAACAATCCGGCGCCGGGAATTTTCGACAATTTCCGGTTGAAGCGTTCCAGCCAGCTTTCATCTTTCCCCTTCCATTGGGAAGCGTAACTGGCGGCGACTTTCAGACCGCCCCAGACCGCGCTGAAAGCGGGATCGTCGATCCCGGTCACGGCGCCGCCCGCGTCAGCGGGGAAACGGACCTGACAGCCGATCCCGAAAATTTTGCGGAAATTTTCCTCCGAACGGGAAAATTTGGCGCCGCCGCCCGTCAGACTGCCGCCCGCGCTGAGACTTTGCGGTGCTTTGGCGGCAATCAGTTTCTGCCGGATGATGGAAAAAATTTCCTGCAACCGGCTGTCGATCACGGTAATGAAATCGCTGACCGGGATCTGCCGGATCGCACCCGAAACGTTGCGGAATTCCATAAATTCCTGATGGTTGGCGATCGCCTGCTCGAGCGCGCCCGAAAGGATCAGTTTTTTGCAAAGATCGAAATGCAGATTGAACGCCAGCGAAAGATCGTTGACGACATGATCGAAACCGACCTGCAACATTCCCGAAGCATAGGTCCCGTGGTCGTAATCAAGGACGTATTCGGTACATCCCGCGCCGAGATCGACCAGGAGAACGCCGTTGCCGCGTTCGGAATCGGAAAGGATCCCGATGTCCGCCGCCAGCGGCGAAAAAACCGCGAAGATCTTGCCGATGTCGAATCCGACATTGGCGACCGCGCGGCGGAAATTTTCCACCCGCGACGAAATGGCGTGGACGATGAGGACGTAGGATTCGAGTTTGTTCGCCGACTGTCCGAGCGGTTTGGAAACCTGACGGTCGTCGATCAGAGAATAGATTTCCGTGCTGTTGATGATCTCGCGGTCGGAAGCCAGATTCAGAACTTTGGCGTCTTCGTTGGCGGCCCGCACTTCCGCTTCGGTGACGATGTGTTCGCTGTTGCGGATCGTCGCGTTGCCGACTCCGGGCTGGGCGTCGATGCCGCATCCGGTGACCAGTACGACGACGGCGGCGCTTTCGCTGAAAAGTTCATTTTGCCCGATGTCGCCGATCGCGGTTTCCAGCAATTGCTGCAATTTGTCCATGTCCTGTATCTCGCCCTTGACGACGCTGCCCGCGCTCGGCACCGAGCCGCGGCCGAGAATGCGGATATCGTCGCCGTCGCTTTCGCCGATGAGCGCGGTGATCTTGCTGGTCCCGAGTTCGATGGCGCTGACGATGTGGGAATGCCTGGACATAAATTCGCTCCGTTTACGCGTCAACGACCGCAAACATCATCTGGACGGAAAAGGCGACGGCGCCGTTGCAGACGATCTCGCCTTTGCCTTTGCCGAATTTCGCTTTGGACGGCGGCATCAGCGACCGCACGAGCAATCGGTCGCCCGCGCCGACGGGGAAAAAGGATTCCGCCTTGTCGATCGCCATGAACACGCCGATTTTTCCGGCGTTTTCGGGGCGGGAAAGTACGCTCGCGCACCCCGCCTGCGCCGCGATTTCGCAGAGGATCGATTCCGGAAAAACGGGGAACGCCGGATCGGAACGGTCGAAAAACGGTTCATTCTGCGAAAGATTTTTGATCGCACGGATGCTTTCGTCCTGCATTTCCAGAATGTAGTCGATGAGCAGGAACGGGTAACGGTGCGGGATGAATTTCATAATTTTGTTGGCGTCGAGCGCGACCTTTTCCTCCGCAAAGTCCAGTTCGTCGAAAACCGGCGGACACCCCCGCACGAATTCGCGCGGGCGCGCCTTGAGGAAAAGATTCGCTTCGCTCGCCACGCCCGCGGGGACCGAAAACTTCACCTTGACGGCGGCTTCTCCGTCGGCGACCGAAACGACTTCCGCTTCGAGCCATCCCCGGTCGCCGGGGACGACCGGACGGCGGAATTTGACCCGTTCGGCACGGGCGAGATAAACGTCGAAGCGTTTTTCCGGATCAAGCCGGTCGCATACGGCGACTTCGGCGAGTTGTTTCATCGCTTCCAACTGCAGGACGCCCGGCATGATCGGGTGTCCGGGGAAATGCCCCTGAAAAAACGGCTCGCCGATGGTAACGTTTTTCACCGCGGTGAAATGGTCGGCATCCGTCATACGGACGAAATCGAGCAACGGCAGACGGTGCGGCAAAACCGCGCGCAATTGCGTCAGAAAAAAATCTTTCATAACTATGTTTCCCTTACTTGTTTTCGGCGATTTCCTGGGTCAGAAGTCCGGCCAGCGCGACGTTGCTGGGATGCCCCGGACGGATGGCGATCACGTCGCCGCGGATGCGGCATCCGGCGAGAAAGAGATCCCCGATCAGATCGAGGATCTTGTGCCGGACGATCTCGTTGTTGAAGCGCAGTTTCTCTTTGCAGATGATCGCTCCGTTGTAGATGATCGCCGCGGCATCAAGACTGCCGCCTTTGCAAAGTCCCGCACCGATGAGCATACGCAGATCGTTGTAATCGACGAAGGTGCGCCCGGGCGCAATCTCCGCGAAATAAGCATCGGTCGCGAGCGTGAATTCAAAAAATTGCGGATCGAAAGGACATCCGCGGAAACTGGTGACGCAACTGATGTTGAGCGCGTCCGGATTCGGAAAGATCACGATCCGGGTGCCGCCTTTTTCCACGCGCAGGGGGCGCGGCGGCGTGAAAAAACGCGCTTCGGCGTTCTGTTCGGCGACTCCGGCTGCGCGGATCGTCTCGAAAAACGCGATGCCGCTCCCGTCGCAGATCGGCGGTTCCGGTCCGTTCATTTCGACGATGCAATTATCGACGAAATTCGCGTGCAGCGACGACATGATGTGTTCGATGGTGTAGACCGCCACCTTGCCGGAAGCGATCGTCGTACCCCGCTGGACATCGACGACGTTGGCGACGGAAGCGCGGATTTCCGGTTTGCCGGGCAGATCGACCCGCCGGAAAACGATCCCCGTGTTTTCGGGCGCGGGCAGCATCCGCAACGACGCGCGGGCTCCCGTATGGAGTGCAATCCCCGAAAGCACCCCTTCGGAAGCCAGAGTTCTCTGTTTTTCCATCCTGAAATTCCGGATTCGATTTGATTTTTTCACACTCGCATACCATAATATGTATGCGACGCACGAAAAATACAACACGTTTTCGAAAAAAAGATGGACGTTTTTGAAAAATCTTCCCCCGGGGAAATCAAGGTCATCGCCGTGACCGGTCCCACCGCCACCGGCAAGACCCGTCTCGCCGTGGAACTCGCCCGGCGTTTCAACGGCGAAATCGTCAGCGTCGATTCCCGTCAGGTCTACCGCAAACTGGATCTCGGCACCGGGAAAGACCGCGAAGAATACGGAGAAATCGTCTGCCGTCTGATCGACGTCGCCGATCCCGCGACGGAAGAATACAATCTTTTCCGTTTCCTTGCCGACGCCTACCGCGCCGTCGGCGAGATCGACCGGAGCGGCAAAATCCCGATCCTCTGCGGCGGGAGCGCGCTCTATCTCGACGCATTGCTGCGCGGCTACCGGCTTCCCGGAGCGGCGCGCGACCACGCTCTGCCCCGCGGCGGGCGCGATCCGGCGCAGGAAAATTCTTTTGCGCCGCCGTTCGCGTTGCGGGCTTTGACGCTGGGCGTGCTTTATCCGCGCGAAGAAGTGCGCCGCCGCATCGAGGAACGCCTCGACCGGCGTTTCGCTTCCGGGATGGTCGGGGAAGTCGAACAACTGGTTGCCGACGGCGTTTCAACGGAAAAACTTGAATACTTCGGGCTTGAATACCGCGAGATCGGGCGTTTTCTGCAAAAAAAATGCGATTTCTCCGAAATGCGGCAGACCTTGCTCGACCGCATCCGCCAGTTCGCCAAACGTCAGGATATATTTTTCCGCAAAATGGAACGCGCGGGAGTCGAGATCCACTGGATCGAACGCGGGGATCCGGCGCGCGCCGCCGAACTTGCCGGACTTTTTCTGGCGGGAAAACCGTTACCGCCCGTGCGTTTCCGGCTGGCGGATTTCCGCAACGCCCCCGTCCGCGGCGGCGTCAAAAAGTAAAAAGACCGGCATCCCGCTCCGGACGGGCAAGCGCCCCGATGACTTCCGGGGCGCGCCCCGCGAAACACGGCGACAAAGCGTCCGTTTTGATCCCGGGGAAATCGACCCGGGTGTGAAAACGCACCGAAATTTCCGGACGATACCGTCCCCGCCATTCGGGCAGGATCGCATCGACGGCGGCACGGTTGGGATTGACCGTTTCGACATCGCCGAAAACGGCGGAAAACGCTTCGCGCCATAAACGCGAATAACCGAAATGCGTACAGCAAAGCGCCGTCAGCACTTTTTTCGGCGCCGAGGGGAAACGCTCCGCCGCGCTCTGCGCCAGACGGCGGAGCATCCGGTACACGACGGCGCCGTCGGGAGCGTATTCGATCTGGGTCGCCAACCCCGGACACGCGAGCGGGATCAGCCGTTTCCCGGCGATGCCGTGGGCGCGCAGAAGCATTTCATAGACACCGCCGGACACCGTCGTCGCCGTACCGCAAAGAAGCATCGCCGCTTCCGGCTCTTCCGCAAGTTTCCGCGCCAGAAAATCGGCGGCGGGGAAAAGCATTTCCGCCGCGGGGCACGGCAACAACTCCCGCAAGTGCGGCGCCCTGTAAAGGATCGTCGACAGCGTGTTGCACGCAAAAACCATCCGGTCGGGCGAAAAACGGGCGACGCCTTTCAATACGGCGGCGAACGCCCGCTCCTTGCTTTCCCGCGTCGGCAACTGATTGAAGCCGATCCCGGGCCGGAGCCACGCATTGAAAAGCACCACTTCGATCTTCGGGAATGCCGCGCCGCCGCGTATCGCGTCGACGAAATCCGCCGCCATATCCGCGCCGCCGACTCCCGAATCGCAAAAAACGATCCGTTTCGCCGTCATCATCCGCTCTCCGCCTATGAACTGAGCCGCACCAACAGCGTCGGCGGCAATTTGCGCCGTACCGGCAATCCCGAAGTGTCGCCGCAGAGATGATTCACCGCCAGTTCCGCCAGATGGTCGTAATCCAGCGCGACCGTCGTCAGCGTCGGGAAAAGCTGTTCGCTCAACGGGATGTTGTCGCATCCGCAGATCGCCACGTCGCCGGGGATCTCCAACCCTTTTTGCCGCAGGACCCGCACCGCCGCGACCGCCAGTTCGTCGGTCGTCGCGATCGCGTCGAAAACGACTCCCGACGCGAGGACTTTTTTCAAGACCTCCGCCGCGTCGCCCGGACTGAAATCGCAATGCGCGATCAAAGCGGGATCCACGGGGATCTTGTGCGCGGCGAGCGTCTGCCGGTATCCCGTTTCCAATTCCCGCGCGAAGGAATGTTCTCCCGGTCCGTTGAGCAACAGTATCCGCTTCCGCCCCCGCGACAGGAGATGTTCCACCTGCAAATGCGCCGCTTCGATGTTGTCGAAAGTCAGCGAACTGTAAGCGGCGTCATCGTCCGGGATGCCCGGATTGTCCAGCAGCAACAGCCCCGGCAATGCGCATTGCAGTGCCAGCAATTGTTTTTCCTGAAAATCCCCGATCGCCACCGTCGCGGCGGATTCCGTGTTGCGCATCGAATCCAGCATCCGCGTGAACGCGCAATAATCTCCGTTGGCGAATCGCGTCAGACAAACGTAGCCGCGTTCGGCAAGCCGCTGTTCCAGAGCAATCAGGAGCCGGAACGAAAAGATCGGCACGCTTTTGCGCCGGAACCCCACCAGCAACTGGATCTTCTGGGGTTCCTGCCCCGCGCCGGGACGCCCCTGCCGCGTCTGCCGGAAATAACCGAGTTTCTGCGCCGTTTTGAGGATCCGCGCCCGCGTTTCCGGATTAATGCGCGATTTCTGACGCAGCGCCCGGCTGACCGTCATACTGCTCGTGCCGCACGCCGCCGCGACATCCGCGATCGTCACCCGTTTTTTCATTTCCGCATCCGTCCTTTGGGTTTTAACATCCTTTTAACATACGACTTTTTTGCCTGATTTTCAACTCGTGCGAAGACCGTTTCGGATAAAATTATGATAAAATATTGAAAAATAACACACGATTTCATGGTGCATCCCTTGAAAATTTTCCGCTTCGGCACTATTTTATAGTTCCATAAGCCGGAGTGGCGGAATGGCAGACGCACTTGACTCAAAATCAAGCGGGTAACCCCCATATGGGTTCAAGTCCCATCTCCGGTACCATTTTTTATGTTCAACACCGCAAAAATTTATACTTGTTTCAGCATTTTGTTGTAGCAAGTTTGTAGCAAGTTTTCAGTTGTTAAGAAATCCTTATGAACTGTTCGGAAATCCTTACAAGTTGCCCAAAAATCTGCGTTTTTTAAGCACGTCCGTCCTGAATTGCGCAAAAAAAGCACCAGACCGCGCGATCGAGTGCTTCGCTCCGCACACCGGAGGATTGCGGGCGTTTTTATTTGATTTCGACCTTATCTTCGCTGACGCGCACCGTCGGCGTTTCGACGACGGCGGGCTGCACGTTTTTTGGCTTTGCTTCCTCAATAACGGGCAAAGCCGCTTTCGTTTCCTCCGACGTCTTCTCGCTCTTCCCGCCGCCGAGCCCGATCCCGGGCAAACTCATACCCTTCAAGACGTCGATCGTGCCTCCGTAACCGGCGTACTTCGCGGGCGAGGTGTCGATGCTGTTGTTGTTGCCGTACACGTTGACGTCCGTCGAACATCCCGCAAGCGCGGCGACCAACGCCAACGCTCCCAACAATCTCACAATTCCCATTTCTCCCATTCTCCTTATTCCACGATTTCCCAATCTTCCGACAGCATGTCGCTTTGCGAGGCAAGCCACCCCGTCAACACCTGTTTTTGCGCGGTGAACATACAGATCGTCCCCAACGCGGGGATTTTCCCGCCGTTGTCATCGGCAATCTTTTTCAGCACCGGGTCGCAGCAGACTTCCGACTTGACGACCGTGGCGGGTTTCAGCCACAAAAACATGCCTTTCCCGTTCCAACCCGCGCGCGCGACCTTTTTTCCCGCTTTCAACGCTCTGATCGCTTGCCCGAAATCCATCGGTTCTTTTTCACCTTGAACGTTCATAACACAGCAACTTCCGAAATCCATCTTTTTTCTCCTTTTTTTTTGTTTGATTTTCTCACTTATCCGTGTGGTACTGCAATTCGTGATCCTGAATTGCAATTTTTATCTCGTTCTTGACCCTCTCGGTAGACCATAACTTCCCCTCGATCTCGGTGATCTTGACGGTCAGTTTTTCCAACTGCGTCTTGATCGCGACAAGTTCGCTCGGCAAACTGCCGACTTTGACGGAAATGATCCAGTTGACGAGCCAGACGATACCGACGCAAGCGAGGATGCCGAGAAAAACGAGCGTCGCGATCTGAGCGGCGGTCGCTCCCTGCGTGACGGTAACGAGGTGTCCTTCGTTCATTTCTCACGCCCCTCGTCCGTGTTTGTCCGTTCAGGTTCCGTCTTCGCCCTGCTGGCTACGCCGTGACGAGCCGTTTTTCCGCCTTTCCACCAACTCCACCAGCCAAAGTACTTGACGCCGATATAGGCGCGGTACGCGGCGCGGGGCTCGACGCCGCCGACCAAAAGCTCAGCGAGGAAAAGCCGGTCGGCATCGCCTTTCGTCCACCCGTACGGGTGCGTCCGGTAAATGTAGTCGTGAATGAACGCGGCACGGAGAGCGCGCGTGTCGCTCGACGGGAAAACGAACCGCCAGAAAAACCGCGGCACGGACGCCCCATCGCTCTCAAATCCGCGCGGGACGCAAACGCGCTTTCCGCAGTACCACGCAACGAGCCCGTACGGCTCGTCAAGGGTATAGACATTCCCGCGCTTGTCCTCGGAATGGATAAGCACGCGCAACGTCTGATGATCGTCTTTTTTTGCCGCCATTTTCTACTCCAACACGATTGTCCCGCCGGACGTCTTGACTTCGCCGTTGATGGTGCATCCGGCATCATACACGATGGTGGCGACGCTCCCGTACCGTAAAGGATAATTGAAAACGGCATTATCGGACAAAGAAAAATGCCCCATCACATAACCGTCATCAGGCAGGCGAAAGGTTCCTCCGATGATGTTAATCTGGTCTGCGCTGCCGTTATCAAAAAGCGCCGCGCAGAAACAATGATCGAACGTGAACGTGTTTTGTACCGTCGAGAGGAAAACCCCGCCGGGGATCAGCGAATTTATGAATGCGAGGGTGTTGTTGGATTCCAAGGCGGCCTCTATCGGCGTGAACGTTCCGCCGCGAAAAACGACATCGCCGTATGGTTCCCTGTTTCCTTCGGCTCGGTTGTCAAAATTCACGCAGCAATTCGTCGCGTCGATGTTTGACTGCCAAGTTGTTTCCGTGCGCACTAAACTCGCGGTTCCCCCCGCGACTGATGTGGGGATTTGCGCGCCGTTTCCGTCGAAAAACAACATAGTATTGTATTTCACGCCTTGCCACGCGGGGACGCTGCCGGTCGCGGGATCGCAATATACGCCCACCATCGTTCCACCCCACCACACCGGGATTTTTGCGCGGACTGCGGCGGGGAAACACCGAAAAATTCCGTCGGTGGTCGTCGCGCTTCCACTTTCTGTCACGGCGACGGTGCTTCGCGCGTGGAAAGTTTTCCCCGACAGCCACAACACCCGCGCGAGTTTCGCCGCGCCCGCATCGGAGAGCGTGATATTCGGGTACTTGACGTTCGGGCGGTAGTTGTAGAAAAGTTGCGTCAAGTCCACCTCGTCGGCGGTGAAACCGCGATCAGGAAAGAAACTCGCGAGATCGCCCGAGAGCGCCTGTGCCCGATTCGTCGAAGAGTAAAAAACGCCACGATAGCCGTTCGCGCCCGACGTGGAAATCACCACGGACGGAGGCAGGACGAAGGCGCAGTTTACCAAGTTCGGACAGTCTTTGAACAACTGCGACACCGTGTTGCAGACCCCGATGCGATCCATCCCAGTCACCTTGCGGAGATTGGTGCACCCAGTAAAAGTCCCGAGAATGTTCCCGAAACGGTCGGGCGGGAGTTGGTCATTGAAACGCACCGCAACAAGCCGGAGCGCGTTGGCGGCAAATTCTTGCAAGTTCGTGTGCGTCGCCGCGACGGGCAAATCGAAATCCAAAACACGATGCACGAGATTTTTCCAGGAAACGGTTTGAATGCGCGTAAAACCTCCGTACACCTTGACGAGGTATTTACCAGCCGCCGTGTAAGTATGTTCCCCCGTCCAACTGCCGTCGGGCGTCAACTCCGAAGCGGGCTTGACGGTCGTCGTGCCGTCGCCCCATTCGATGCGGATGTCCTCTGTGCCGAGCGTCTTGAACTTCATCGCGTGTGTCATCCCGGCGGGAATGTCCACGGCGGGCCCGACGCCATCGACAACGAACTCGGGGAAATCGGTGCTTCCGGCAGGAATCGTCGAATCGTTTGCGTACACCTCGAACGAGGTATAGTCACCGTTGATCGCCGCGCTGATAGTCCCAGCGGAAATTGTAATACCGTTGCCCGCAGTGAGTGCATCCTGCTTCAATGCAAGTACATTGTGGTCGTCCGAAAGACTTGACGTTCCGCCGAAAATTTGAGCTTCGGTGAGCAGCACGATTCGAGAAGTACCTCCAACGGTTTCTACGCCGATAGCGTCGCTCCCGACTATTTCCGTCGCATCGTCCCCTTTTTCCCCCTTGTCCCCCTTGATTCCGCAGGGCTTGGCGGCGTAATTACCGTAGGAAAAGCCGGATGAGAGCGTGATGTAATAAGCGTCGATCCCCCATTGCCGCGACACGTCCGGAGAGGTCGTGATGTTGTTGCCTTCACCGTCGATAAGATCGTATTCGCAACGTCCGAAAACGCCGAGAAAATCCTCGTCAAGGGCGATTGTCGTGCCGCCGGAGATCCCGATCGTCGCCGTACCGCCCGTAACCGTGTTGACGAGCGTCGCGGTTCCGCCGTCGACGAAAATTTGGACTTCTCCTGCGCCCGTAACAATGTTTCCGTTGGGGATAACAAAAACGTTTGAAGTTCCGCCCACTCCTGCGAGTACAAGTCGAGCGGTGGTAGTGCCTCCTACAACTTCCGTGTCGATGCGAACATCGCCCCCGATTTTCGCGTCAATGGTCGATGCAATTTTGTTTTCCATCGCGTCCGGCAGTTCGCCTTCTCCATCGGGGTTACCTTGAACACCAACGAGCGCGAAAGTCGTGCAAAGGTACTTTGGAAGACGAATCGTTTTGTTGTTCGCGTCGATGTAATAAGGCAGAAATTCGAGCCCGGCGATGGACAAATTGGCGACGCTCGCATAATCGGTTTCTTCGCGAATGCGGTCTCCGTCGGCGATGAGATCGAAAACAAACTCGCCGCGCGATTTGTTGCTTTCAATCAAATTCAAGAACGCCTCGCAGTACGGCGACTGGTCGCAATCAATGGTCGCGCCGACAGAGTATGCGTGCGTCAATTCAACGCCGGAAACGTCAAAAACAACCGAATTGCCGGAAATCGTGCGATTCGTGTATGCGACCGCTTCATAAGTTCCATCATTAGAGAAAAGACGAAGCGTCCCTGCCTTCTTGACGCGACCGAAACTTGCTCCGGTGATAGTCGTCGAAATGGTCGTTTGCTCTCCGATCTCAACAGCCGAGGCAAGCGATCCCTCGATCTTCTGAATATAATCGCTGTCGCAAGTGATTACTGCGCCGAAATTGCTATATTGCGCATAACGAGAATCGCGCGTCCACGTCGACGGGTCGACCGAATCCGAACTTGCTTCCGGAGTATCGGAACAGCAGATGATTTTGATTTTTTCTTTTGATTTGATCGACAACGCCGGACGCCCGTTGCGGAATCCGTTCCCGTCGGCATCGTAAAATTCACCAGTGATCGTGTTGAGATACAGAATGAGCATAGCGCGTCTCCTTTTTTTTGGTCGAAAAATCGGGGGTTGTCAACTGCTGATCGCTGGGCAAAATCGAAATCGCGGAGAAAAATCCGCCGTCGCAAAATATGAAAGGTAATAATACTGACCGGGAATGTACGCATTGCCCAACCACCAACCGTGTTGCCCTAAATCTGACGGAGTAGTAACTTCGCTCACAGTTGTCCGCAGAAAAGCATCTCCGTCGGATACAAGTTTGTTCCAACCGGTATGGACATTCCCGTAAGGTGCAAATCCATCTCCTGCGCTTTCGATGAAACTATAATCGATATAGTTCCCGACTCCCGAAAACTTGTCGATAGCGTCAAGCCAAGTTGGCATTTCGAGCGACGCACCAAATTCTTCATACTGATTTTTCCAGATTTGAACAGTAGCCATTCCCGTAAGACCTTCGAATTTTTTCGCGCGCGATTTTGCGCTGTTTACGGCATCGCTTGCCGTTGTAAAAACCCGTTCCGGGTCTGACTCTCCGCCGTAATGATACCCCCAGTAAGCATCGTCTGCTGGCGTCTCTGCCGCTGCGTAATTGTCGAGAAATGGGTATTTCAGCAATTGCAAAGCACGCATTCGCAACGCGAGGAAATCAGCGTCGAAGCGATACCGCATTTTGAGCGATTGTTGCGGATATACTATCGGAATTTCATACGAGAATGTTGCCGCCGCCTTTTCGAGCAACTGCTCGTAATTTTCAAAAAAGCAATTACCATCAATATCTTCCGGCTCGTCAAATGTGTCAATGAGATACGAAGGATGACCGCGCATTACGAGTTCGGCGATTCGGTCGTCTAATGCTTGATAAAAATTGCGGCGGAATTGATCCCTGAAAGCGAAAAAAAACACATCGTTTTGCAGGCGGTCATTTTCCGCTTTGAGCATTTCGTCAAACACAACGTCTGCGCTTTTCGTTCTTTTTCGCGGAACAGTACAAGCAATGCCTTTCACGATCTCGCGCTCGTAAATCGCGAGATGAAGAGCAACGATTGGATCATAAAGTGCGCAAAGACGCGGTACGGGGTATCCGTATTCGTATATCGTTTTCGACAGGTCAATCATCGCGCGACCTCACAGCCAGCGATCTGTGATACGGATGTTTTCAAGCGGTCGGTTCATTGCGATGCTTGCCGTCCCTTCGTCGCCAATAACAACCTCACCGATGACCTCGACAAATTCTCGCTCGTCTTGATCGGGCGGAAGCTCTGGTGTCGTTTTTACGTCGGCGACGCATCTGTCTCGCGAATCAAGCGTTACGCTGACATACACGTATCCTGCTTCGAGCGGAAGAACTGTCTTGGCAACACGTATAATTTCGTTCCCCGCGTAAATTGCTCCGGCGATTGAACTTGAAGGAATTGCCGAATTACAAAGGATTACAGAACCTCCGCTGTCGTTTTTCTCTATCACAAGGTCGAAAACGCCGCGCGCAACATATCCTCCACCGCGCGCAAAACTGCCAACAACCGCGCCTTTCGGTCTGCTACCTTGATGAACGTTCGATGTATATCCGCGCACGGATTCATTGACTGCCCTGTCGAGGCGAGGAGACCTGATGATGAATTGCTTTGCCATTGCGTCAAGCCCTATCTGCCGGCATCGAAAACTGATTCCACGACATCGTGTCGCAGTCGCAAACTTCCAAAGTGAGGTAATTACCTGTTTCCATTGCTCCCGTGTCGATTTTTCCTGCTTTGTCCAACGGGAATGGTTCAGTAACCTCCTCCATCGGGAACTCGTTGAACGCTTTGGCATATTCATCGCTTCCTACCTCGCCGCAGGAAGCCGCGTATGTCTCGCGCGCATTGGACGCAGTTTGGTAAGATCCGAATTTCGGTTCTTTCGTTTTTGCGTCTTTCGTCCACGGGAAATACCGCCAAATCGCTACCACTTTTCCGTCGCTATCATCCGTGAACGCGGAAGTCCCGATATTCAGCAGATCGAGCGACCAACCGTACTTGCGTTTGCGAATAAGGATCGTCGTGTCGATTTCCCAATATTCGCGGAAGATGGTCTCGTCCTCGTTATATTCGGCGATATATCGCGCAGTTTGCGGGAGTATCTTTCCGCATTTCGCGGGAATAGTCGTCCCGGCGATCTGATACGTCGAAGCGTTGCGCGACGGTTCTTCCGCGATCTTAGGGAAACCGCGATTGTTGCCCGGGATCGCCCTTTGGCAGTAAGTAAAATGCAGTTCTTTTATATACTCGCTCGTTTCTGCGGCAATCGGACACTTCGCCGTGTTCACAATCGGGATTTCCTTTCCGCTGACCGTAAACCCGGTCGTCAGCGGAACGGTTATCGACGAGAATTGAATATTGACGTTTTGCGCGCCGATGTCCCACGGGTCTTTGCTGTACATTCGGATGACATCCGTCGAGAGCGTGTAAGTAAGCGTAACGCGCGCTTGGATGCCGCGCACTTTCGACGTGTTCCCATTGCCGACGACTTCCACCTCGCGCGACGTGAGGAAGTATGCGCTGTTTCCGCGCAACCGCGCACCCTCCATCGGGAGTTTTTTGCTTGTAACCAACTCCATAAGATCGTCTGCTTCGTAATATTGCTCAACGACGATGTTTGTCGCCCGATTTGCGGTCGCGGATGACACATATCTTTCTTTAACTTTCTCAACTGCCATCATTACTCTCCGTATGAATAGACCTCTTCGGTGCTGTTGAATCCGCCGTGCGAGACAAGTTTCTTAATATTCCGGTTAACTTCTTCAAGGATTGAATTTCGCTTTACGTCGAGGTTTTCCGAACTGCGTCCGAGCCCGAAATCGCGTGACATCAGCCGTACACCTTCGACCGAACGTGCGGAAACCGCCGAAACTGCCGTTTCGCGGATGGACGGCAAACGAATCTCATCGCGTACATCTCGGACGGATTTGCTTCGCTTTTCAATTGCTTGCGGTTTTTCGCTTTTTGCGCGGTTTTCCTCGCGCTGAATGCGGAGCAACCTGCGCTCATAATCTTCCATTTCCTCGCGGCGCAAATCGAAAGCTTTCAACGCCTCTGTATTTGACAAATACTTCAACCGCTCTTTGTCATATTTAGCGGAAATCATAAGCGCGTCCGCCTCGCGTTGAGCCGCTTCCGTGCCTTCTTTGCGAAGACGAGCAATATCGCCTTCGATCCGCAACTGCTCGATACGGTCAATGAATTGCTGACGTGCATCCATCGCGTCGCCGTGTTGCTTTTGCTGTGCTTCTTCAATTGGGTTTTGCGCTTGCAACGCCGCAAGCCGCCTGTTTACTCTCGTCCGCTCGGCAGACAGTTTGTCGATTTCTTTTTCCGCGTCTTGGACGCGCAACGTCGCATCGCCCTTGAATCCCGGAAGAACCTCCCACCACGACGTATTTGTCCGCTCTTGCTGATCTTCAATTCGCCGTTGCAAATCATCGCGCTCGTTTTGCAAAGCGCGAATTTCGCTCTGCCGCTGACGCTCGGCAATCTTTCCGGCAACGTCGGCATAGTTTTTCAACCGCCCGGTGTTTTCGTCGATTTGTGCGCCAAGATCGCCGTATCTGCGAGTTAAGACCTTGATTGCTTCTTCTTGCTTGCGAATCGCTGAATACGAAATGTCATCCTGCGCGGAAACATCGCGCAAAACGTCAAGGTATTCTTGTTCCGCTTCGATTCGCGAACGAATGCGATCAGTTGCCTCAGCGAGACCGCGCGTGTTTGCATCAGCGATTTTCTGCTCGATTCGGTATTGCTCCTCCGACGAACGGATGATTTGCCCGATGACCTTCTTCCACGATTCGAGACCCTTGATGATGATAGCGTATTGGAGCATCGCCGCGCCGGATCCTGCGCGAACGGCAAGCCCCATTTCGCGCGCGAGAATGTTCGTGAGTTTGATTTGTCCGCCGAGTTCGCTTGTCGCTTTCGTCGCCCCTTTTATCTGCGGAATTGCTGACTTTGCCGCTCCCGCGCCAAAATCTCCGAGATCCTCTTTCGCGAGCGCGTGCAAATGCTCTTTGCGGGCGTTAGCCGCGTTGATATTCGCTTGGACGGATGCTGCTTCGAGTTTGACGTACTCGCCGCGCAACTCCGCGACGCGCGAGGTCATTTCGTCGATTTCTTTTTGATCTGCGCCATTCTCAATTCGGAAAGCTTGACGTTTGATCGCTCCGGCAAGTTCAATCTCTTTCTGATACGCCTTTTGCGCGGCGATCATTGAATTATACTCTGCAACTTCAAGGCGCGAGTTCGTCCGGGTAATCGACAAGTCGTGTTCTCGCGCTTCGGTCAAGCGCGCGAGGGTCTTTTTGACCTCGTTGATCTGTTGCAATGCCTCGCCGCTGTCAACGGCTATGGAAAGTCGAAGTGCCATATTTTTTTCTCCATTCGCACAAAAAACTGCCGCTTGTCAACTCTCCGGAGACGTGCTATATTATCGTTAATTGGAGGTGGAAAATGAAAACGGTATGTCCTTTTTGCGGCGCAGAATATGAATTTCCCAAAAGCGACGTGGGCGCGCGAAAACAATGTGAATTTTGCGGATTCGGGTTCCCGGTAAAAGCGCGAAAACGTAAATTATTTTCAATAACTTCCATTTTTGCAGGTTTGTTTTTCTTTTTCGGGGTAACAACGACGATTGGCAGAGCGGTCGCAGAACAACGCTATTACGACGAATACGATTATTCGGGAAGTTCTTACGCCCAAAAATACAACGACGAGCGTTGGGAAAGTTACCAAGAGTATATGAACCGAAGCGAAATCATCGCGATATTGTGTTTTTTTGCCTCGGCTACTCTTTTTGGACTTTGCCGCATCGCCGAAGCCGTCGAAAAATAGATCAGTCGCTTTCACCTTTGTGCATCGCGGCGTATCTTTCTCCCATAAGCCAAACCGCGGACGGAAGATTTTCAAGCCCGGTTGTCCCGGTTTGCGCCGCCGAAATTCGCGCAAGGTAATGACGGCAATCTTGCAACAGCAAGCGGCGAATGTCGGAAATGCGCTCTTCCATCTCGTCGGCGACTTCGATGTAAATCAGATCGCGCCAAGTCAACGGGCGCGGCAAGACGCTTAAATCATTGAATTTTGCGGCGAGCCGTATCAGGCGTTCGTATCCGTTACTGCCGCCGCGCCGGAGTTTTTTTCCGCTTCGTCTCGGATTTTTTTCCGCTCATCGTCGAACGCTTCGGAGAGTTCAACTGCAACGTCGATGATCGCGCTCGCCGCTTTTCCGTCAAAAACAAGCAACTTATCCGCTTGCTCTTCCGTGAATCCTGCGCATCGGACGAGGATATACTTCCACGTCTTGCGGTTTTCGTGATCGGAGTCGTTGCGCCGAAAGGACGAGAAGTCAAGGTATGCGTCATCTCCGTATGCGGAGACCGTGATTTTTTGAATTTTACCGAGTATCGAAACTTCGATTTCGCGAGACGGCAATTTGAGCGCGTCAAGCGCGGAAAGGTCAATGTTGTTAGTCATTTCGTGTGGGTCCCTTTTTTTTGCGCGGGGTTAGACGCTTTTGGTGGCAGACCAACTCATCGTAACGGTCCTCGTCGGGACTGCGACCTGATTCGACTGAATCGTCGGCCCTGCTGAAACTGACGGGATCGCGTCGCCCGTAAATCCCGCGAGAGAGCAAGACACGGGGTCGCCTTTCGCACGAATCGCGTCGAGCGCGTCATACACGCTGTCGCTGTACTCGCACACGACAACCGTCGGCTGGTAACCGCCGTCAACGTTCACGATGGTATAGTCGCCTCCTTGGAACGGTTGCGTTTCCGTGCTCGGCGTGTTGTGCGCCGGGGCTAAGGGAACGTCATTGATCGCGTTGAGCGTGATCGTTCCGCAAGTGATCTCTTGCGTGCGCCCATTGATCGGGTCTCCGGTGGTCG